>NZ_CP070977.1:2106268-2407164 GCF_018417535.1 Burkholderia pyrrocinia
CTCGTCAGCCAGTTGCCGGCCGACCTGCGCGCGACGATCGTCACGCACAGCCCGAGCGTCGCGGTCGCGCTGGCCGCGCATCCGTCGATCGACGTGATCCTGATCGGCGGGCGGCTCTACAAGCATTCGATCGTCGCGGTCGGCGCCGCGGCGATGGAAGGCATCGCGCGCATCCATGCGGACCTGTACTTCATGGGCGTCACGGGCGTGCATCCGGTCGCGGGGCTGAGCACCGGCGACTTCGAAGAAGCCGCGATCAAGCGCGCGCTGGCCGAACGCGCGGCCGAGACGGTCGTGCTCGCGTCGCAGTCGAAACTGCGCGCGGCGTCGCAGTTCGTGATCGGCGACATCACGCTGGCGCAGACCATCGTGGTCGAGAAGGAAACCGAAGCCGCGCTGACGAAGCCGATCGAGGCGGCGGGCGTGACGGTCGTGCGCGCCTAGCGGCGCCGGTTCGCATCCGTGCGGGTGCGCGCCGGATCGTGCCGGTCGATCGGCTGCGGGCTTTCATCGCACCAACGCCGAGCCAATGTCAGCGTGCTGACAGGCACCGCTTGCTAACATGGGCGCCCGCCCAATCGCCACGCGCCGCCCGCCCGATGCCCTCGCCCTCCACCACGACCCCGCCGGCGCCGCCTGCAGGCGATGCGCCGGCGCCCGGCACCCTCGCGCTGTTCGTCGCGTTCGCGCAGATCGGCCTGACCAGTTTCGGCGGCGGGCTCAGCGGGCGGATGATGCGCGACTTCGTGCACGAGCGGCGCTGGCTCGACGAAGAGGCGTTCCTCAACGGCCTCGCGTTGTCGCAGGCGTTGCCGGGCGTCAACGTGAAGAACCTCGCGATCTGGATCGGCTACCGGCTCGCCGGATGGCGCGGCGCGGTGGCCGGCTTCACCGGCATCATCGCGCCGCCGGCCGTGCTGATCGTGCTGTTCGGCGTCGCGTTCTCGACCCTCACGCGCTTCCCGCTCACGCATGTCGCACTCGCCGGCGCGGCGGCCGCGGCGATCGGACTGTCGATCTCGATGGCGATCACGGCCGTGCGCCGGCTGCCGCGCCGCGCGCTGCCGTTCACGGTGATGACGCTCACGTTCGTGTCGGTTGCGGTGCTGCACTGGCCGCTCGTGTGGACCGTGCTGGTCGGCGGCACGCTGAGCGTCGCGCTCGAATACCGCCGCGCGGCCGCGGCACCGGCCGGGAGCGACACGCCATGACCGCGTCGCAACGCTACGCCGCGCTGTTCGGCGTGTTCGCGCCGCTGTCGATCGCGACGATCGGCGGCGGGCAGGCAATCATCGCCGACGTCCAGCGGCAGGTCGTCGACGTCCATCACTGGATAACCGCCACGCAATTCGTGAACGACTTCGCGATCGCGCGGATGGCGCCGGGCCCCGGCTCGCTCCTTGCCACGCTGATCGGCTGGCAGGTGGCCGGCTTCTGGGGCGCGGTGATCGCGACACTCGCGCTGTTCGGCCCGACCGCATTCCTGATCTACGGCGTCGCGCACCTGTGGCAGCGGCACCAGGGCGCGCGCTGGCAGATCGCGCTCGAGGCCGGCCTGCGCCCGGTCGCGGCCGGCATGATCCTCGCGTCGGTGTGGGTGCTGCTGCAGGCGCTCGACGGCGGCTGGCCCGCACGCACGATCGCGGTCGCGTCGACGCTGTGCGTGATGGTCTCGCGCATTCACGCGCTGCTGCTGATCGCGGTGGGCGCGCTGCTGCTCGTCGGCGTGCATGCGATCGGCGGCGTGTAACTCACGCCGCCGTCGCGCCGCGGCACCGCCCTGACACCTCGACACCTAGACGCCGCGAAACACCGGCGCGCGCCGCTCCGCAAACGCACGCAGCCCTTCGTCGAAATCCGCGCCTTCGCACGCTTGACGGCGCAACTCGGCGATCCGCTCGAACGCGTCGGCCGGCAACGGCCGCGCGTCCTGCAGCACGCGCAACTGCTCCTTCACGGCGTGCACCGCGAGCGGCGCCTTCGCGGCAATCGTGCGCGCGACGTCGAGCGCCGCCTCGTCGACGCCGCCCGCGTCGGCCAGCCGGTTCACGAGCCCGTGATGCGCGGCGCGCTCCGCATCGAGCGGCTGCGCGCAGAAGAACATTTCCTTCAGCACGTGGATCGGCAGGTTGTCGTAGAAGCGCAGCAGGCCGCTCGTCGAATACGGCAGGCCGATGTTCGCCGGCGTCATCGCGAAGCGCGCGTCGCGCGCCGCGACGACGAGGTCGCAGCTCATCACGAGATCGACCGCGCCGCCCCACGCCGACCCCGCCACCGCCGCGATCACCGCGCCCGGATAGGTTCGTACGCGCCGCAGCGCCCGCTCGAGCGGCTTGCCGTACGCGAGCGGATCGCGGTCGTCGGCCAGTTCGCGCAGGTCGTGCCCCGCGCTCCACACGTCGCCGCTGCCGTCGTTCGACAGGATCACGACGGGTGGCGGACCCAGCTCGACAAGCGCATCGAGACGGACGACGAGCGCATCGAGCAACGGTGCGTCGAGCGCATGCCGCCGCGCCGGATTCGCGAACCGCACGCGCGCGATCCGCTCGCCGATCATGTCGACCGTCACGGTCGACGGCATGTCGTGTTTCGTCGTATCGGTCATTGCACGGCCTCCGCCACGGCTTCCGCCTGGAAGATCGCGCGCTCGGCCAGCAGCGCGTCGATCGCGTCGTCGCCGTAGCCCGCTTCGCGCAGCACGTCGACCGTATGCTCGCCGAGCAGCGGCGGCGCATGGCGCGTGCGCGGCACGGGCATGGCATCGCCCATCCCGCCGAGCGGCGTGACGATCTGGCGCAGCGTCCCGAGCGTCGGATGCGCGACCGGTTCGACCAGCCCGCAATGCGCGAGCTGCGGATCGTCGAACACTTCGTCGAGCGTATTGATCGGCCCGGCCGGCAGCCCGGCCTCGACGAAGCGCTGCGTCCATTCGCGCTTGCCGCGCGTGCGCAGCCGGCTTTCGAGCAGCGCCTTCAGCGCGTCGCGGTGCTCGACGCGCGCCTCGTTGGTCGCGAAGCGCGGATCGTTCGGCAGCTCCGGCAGATCCAGCAACCGGCACAGCCGCAGCCACATGTCGGTCGTGATCGGCGCGAGGTTGAGCGGCCCGTCGGCCGTCTCGAACACGCCGTACGGCGCGATCACCGCATGCGCATTGCCGGTGCGGCGCGGCACGTCGCCGAGGCTCAGGTAGCGTTGCCCGTGCACGCTCAGCAGCGCGACGAGGCTTTCGAGCAGCGACGTGCCGACATGCTGGCCGCGCCCCGTGCGCTCGCGTTCGAACAGCGCGGCCATCACGCCGGTCGCGACCCACATCCCCGAGCTGAGATCGCCGATCGCGGTGCCCGTGCGGGTCGGCTCGCCGTCCGGAAAGCCGGTGAGGCTCATCAGCCCCGCATAGCCCTGCGCGATCTGGTCGAAGCCCGGCCAGTCGCGCAACGGGCCGCGCGGGCCGAACGCGGTGACGCTGCCCATCACGAGCCGCGGATCGCGCACGCTCAGCGCGGCGTAGCCGAGCCCCATCGCGTCCATCGTGCCTGCCTTGAAATTCTCGATCACGACGTCGGCCTGCGCGATCAGCCGCCGCACGACGTCGAGGCCGGCCGGCTGCCGGAAATCCACGCAGATGCCGCGCTTGTTGCGGTTGCAGGACAGGTAGTACGTGCTCACGCCGCGATCGAACGGCCCCCACGCGCGGCTCATGTCGCCGTTCGGCCCCGACTCGACCTTGATCACGTCGGCGCCGAGATCGGCGAGCACCATCGAGCAGAACGGCCCCGACAGCGCGCGACTCAGATCGACGACCCTGATTCCTTGTAATGCCTGCATTCGGGACTCCTGATATTGATGACTGGGTGTTGCGTGTTTGCGAACGATGGCGGCGTGCCGCTCATTCCGGCAGCGTCTGGTGGCGCGTTTCGACCGCGAACGGCAGGATCAGGATGCCGAGCACGAACACGGCCGCGGTCCACGCGACCGGCACGCCGAGCGAACCGTAGCCGTGAATCGCCGCGCCGAGCAGAAAGTTCACGCCTGCGCCGATGAACCGGCCGACCGACGCGTTGAACGCGAACGCGGTCGCCCGCACGCGCGTCGGGTACTGCTCGGGCAGCCACAGCGAGAAGATCGCGAAATTGCCGCCGAAGAAACCGAGGAACGCGAGCGACACCATGAACGCCGTGAGCCCGTTCGGCTGGTAGAACGCCCAGCCGAACGCGAACACGATCGCACCGGCCATGCCCGCGAAATACACGCCGAGCGCCGTTCGCCGGCCGAGCCGTTCCGACAGCCACGGCGCGACCAGGCAGCCGGCGATCGTCGCGCACGACAGGATCGCCGCGCCGACCGATGCGAGCCGCAGCGCGCCGATGTGATCGATGCCCGCGCGCGCCGCCAGCGTGCTGACCGCGCTCGCCTCGTAGACCGAGCCGGCCCACAACCCGACGATCGCGACGCCGACGAGGCTCGCGCTCGTCAGCGTGCGGCGCAGGAAGGCCGGCGCAAAGATCTCGCGCAGCGGATGCGCGCGCCGCGCGTCGGCTACGTCGCCGTCGCGTGCGTCGTGCCGGCGCCACTGCCCCGGCTCCTTCACGCGCATCACGGTGAACACCGCGAGGAGCGCGGGGGCCAGCCCGCACAGGAACATCGCGCGCCAGCCGTAGGTCGCGCCGATCGTGTAGTTCAGGCAGGCCGCGATGAAGAAGCCGAAGTAATAGCCCGTCTGCAGGTAGCCGGCGCCCATCTTGCGGCGGTCCTCCGGCCAGCTCTCGGCGACGTAGGTGCCCGCGAGCGCCCATTCGCCGCCGACGCCGATCCCGGCGATCAGCCGGCACGCGGCCAGCGCCCATACGTCGTGCACGAACGCGGCCGCGCCGGTGAACACCGAATAGATCAGGATGCTCGCGGCAAGCGTGCGCACGCGGCCGAAGCGATCGGCAAGCGGCCCCCAGATGAACGACAGCCCCCAGCCGATCAGGAACAGCGCGAACAGGATCGAGCCGTACATCCCGAGATTCGCGGGCGTCGCCGCGATGCCGGACGCCGGCAGCAGTTCGGTCAGCGCGGGAATCAGCACGAGCGCGTAGATCACCGAATCCACGCCGTCGAGCACCCAGCCCGCGTACACGGCCCAGAAGCCCTTGACCTGCTCGCGCGTGAGCGGCGTGCGCCGCGGCTTCGCGCCGGCCGCCGGCGCGTCGATCGCCTTGAACATCTTCGTCTCCTTGCCGGCGGGCGCCGGCACTTTTGCCGCGTCCGGTCCGGGATGGCCGGCAGGCTGGCTCTTTTGTGTGACGAGTATAGAAACCCCATTGATCGCCGAAAAATATGATATTCATCTCGATCGATCGGATTGCCTTATGGCTTGAATCGGGAGACGGCGGCGATGGACTTGAGACAGTTGCGCTATTTCGTGAAGGTCGTCGAATGCGGCAACGTCACGCATGCGAGCGAGGCGCTGCATGTCGCGCAGCCCGCGGTGAGCCAGCAGATGCGCAATCTCGAACAGGATCTCGGGATGCAGTTGCTCGAACGGAGCGTGCGCGGCGTCGCGCCGACCGCCGCCGGCCGCACGCTGTACCAGCATGCGCTCGAACTGCTGCGCCAGGCCGACGGCACGCGCGAGCTGCTGCGTCGCGACGCCGATACGCCGCAGGGCCGCGTGACGGTCGGCATGCCGTCGAGCACCGCGCGCGTGCTGGCGATTCCGCTCGCACGCGCGGTGCGCGACCGCTATCCGGGCATCATGCTGGAGCTGATCGACGCGCCGAGCGCCGATCTCGACACGCTGCTCGAACGCGCGCGGCTCGATCTCGCGATCGTCGTCGATGCGGTCGACACGCGCGGCATCGCGATCCACCGGCTGCTGACGGAATCGCTGTACCTGATCACGTGGCCCGGGTTTCCGGTGCCGGACGATCCCGTGCCGCTCGACGCGATCGCGCGGATGCCGCTCGTGCTGCCGAGCGCGCCGAACACGATCCGCAATCGCGTCGACTGGGCGATGCGCGAGGCCGGGCTGTCGTACGAGATCAGCTTCGAGGCGAGCTCGACCGGGCTGCTGTTCGCGGCCGTGATGGCGCAGCTCGGCGTGACGATCCTGCCGTGGACGGCCGCGCACGTCGAGATCGAGGAACGCAAGCTCAAGCTGTCGACGGTCGCGCACCGGCTGTTCGCGCGCGACCTGTCGCTGTGCTGGCACGATACGGCGCTCGTCAGCAACGCGGTGCAGAAGGTGAAGGCCGAGATCGTGCGGCTGTTCGACACGCTCGGGCGGCGACCGGAGTGGGCGGCCGGCGGTGCCGGCCGCGCGTGACCGGCGCGGCGCGGGCCTTGTGTTGCCCCGCCGCGCGTACTAAGCTGCTTTCGTTCTGGGTACCGCTGACACCTCCACTTCTCCTCGCCGCTCGGTATAAGCGTCGGGGGAAGGAGGCCGTCCGTGTCCCCGTTCCAGTCTGCCTGGCTTCTGCTGGGCGTCAGTGTCCTCGCCGAAGTGCTCGGCTCCGTCGGCCTTAAGTTTTCGGCCGGCTTGTCCCGCCCGCTACCGTCCGCCGTTACGATCGTCTGCTATGCCTGTGCCGTGTGGCTGATGGCGCTCGCGACGAAGCGCCTCGAAATGGGGCTCGCGTATGCGAGCTGGGCCGCCGCCAGCACGGCGGCCACGGCCGTGATCGGCATCGTCTGCTTCGACGAATCGGTGTCGACGCTGAAGCTCGCCGGCATCGCGCTGACCGTCTGCGCGCTCGTCGCGCTCAACCTCGGCGACGCGGCGGCGCGTTGATCGGTTCGTGCCGACCATCGGCGCACGGGCGCCCGGCGGGGCATTGACAACGCCCCCCGCCCGGCGCCCCTTAACGTTGCGTTCATCGTAACCATCACCGGTTCAGCTTAAGAGGTTGTCGGCCCGCTCGTGCTCGACACCTCCGCCTTCCTCGAAGGCCTGCTGCTTGGCGCCGGCCTGTTCACGTCGGTCGGTCCCAAGGATGCGTTCGTCATCAAGTGACCTGCGGCGGAATTTTGTGACCAATAAGGCAGTGAGTCTTGCGTCGATGTGATCCGAATCCAGCCAGGCTTGGCATACGCGTTCTGCGGGCGTCGTCTTGTTTTAAATGTGTATGGGCCCTTGCAACATGCAAGGGCCGCGATGACAGAGGCCGCGAACCGGGAAGGTGTCCGGACGACGACGATATGCGTGGTCGAATCTACAGGCCCGCTCAGGCGAAGACGAAGTACTTGCGCACAGTCTCCACTACTTCCCAGGTCCCTTTCATGCCGGGTTCAATCACGAACACATCGCCGGCTTTCAAGTGCACCGACTCCTCGCCCTCCGGAGTGATGATGCAGTAGCCGTCGAGGAAGTGGCAGTACTCCCATTTCTCGTAGTTCACCTCGAACTTGCCCGGGGTGCAGATCCAGGTGCCCATGATCTTGCTGCCGTCCTTGGAGACGTAAGCGTTGAGGTTCACGGTGTGCGGATCGCCGCCGATGCGCTTCCACTTGGTCGCGTCAAGGACCGGAGTCGGGCAGGTTTCGCGCAAAACGGTTATGAAATCGGACATGTGAGCTCCAAACGATCGGGTAAGTGATCCGTCACGTTAGTTCGGAAGCGTTACCGGGGCTTGTATGCTTCCGACACCGACTCGTCTATTTTCGACACCGACTCGCCTGCAAGCGCGCTGCCAGCTCGTTGCCCCCTGGCTCGGGCGGAATGGCCCCAGCTATTTGCGGATTCAACCAATCGAGCAAATTGCGTTGACGGACCGATTCTGGCCGATCTTTGACGACCATTCTCGGCGACGCCACCGCCCCACGATCCAGCCATGCCAGTTTCGCTGCCACCGCCCCAAACCGCCCGCTTGCCATCCCCACCCAACCCCCTGTACAATCCGCCGTTCTGCGGGCGTCGTATAATGGCCATTACCTCAGCTTCCCAAGCTGATGACGTGGGTTCGATTCCCATCGCCCGCTCCACTTTCCGGCTGCACGGCAGCCTGCGCATAAGCCGCCTCGTCGAAGGCGGCTTTTTTGTACCATGTGCCGGTTCACCCGGCGCACTGCTGCGCGCAACGGGCCCTCGCCCGCAACCGAGCCTTTCTCTGTACCGATGATGCACGACGATCCGAACGAAGCCGGCCTGCCGCCGCACGACGACGCCATTCCCGACGAAGCCGCCGACGGCGCCGACGAAGTCAATCCGCTGCACCACCGCCGCATCCGCAGCTTCGTCACGCGCGCCGGCCGCGTGTCGACCGGCCAGCGCCGCGCGCTCGACGAACTCGGCCCGCGCTTCGTCGTCCCGTATGCGCCGGAGCTGCCCGACTGGAATGCGGTGTTCGGCCGCAGCGCGCCGCGCATCCTCGAGATCGGCTTCGGGATGGGCGCATCGACCGCGGAAATCGCCGCGAACCGGCCCGGCGACGACTTCCTCGGCGTCGAGGTGCACGAGCCGGGCGTCGGCGCGCTGCTGAAGCTGATCGGCGAGCAGGACCTGCCGAACATCCGCATCGTCCAGCACGACGCGGTCGAAGTGCTCGAACACATGCTCGCGCCGGAAAGCCTCGACGGCGTGCACATCTTCTTCCCCGATCCGTGGCACAAGGCGCGCCACCACAAGCGCCGGCTGATCCAGCCGCCGCTCGTCGCGCATCTCGCGTCGCGCCTGAAGCCCGGTGCGTACATTCACTGCGCGACCGACTGGCAGAACTACGCCGAACAGATGCTGGAAGTGCTCGGCGCGGAGCCGTCGCTCGAAAATACGGCTGCCGACTATGCGCCGCGCCCCGACTATCGCCCGGTGACGAAGTTCGAACGGCGCGGGCTGCGGCTCGGCCACGGCGTGTGGGACCTGGTGTTCCGCAAACGCGCCGGCTAAGCCAATCCGCTGCAGCGTCGCGCTGCCCCGGATGACAAAACGGCCCGACCGGCATCTGCCGATCGGGCCGTTTGCTCATGGAAGCACGCCGGACACCGGCTCCCGCATCACGCCCAGTTCAGCCAGCCGCTGTACCCGACCAGCAGCACGAACAGCCCGAACGCGATCCGGTACCACGCGAACACCGTGAAATCGTGCGTCGCGACGTAGCGCAGCAGCCAGCGCACGCAGACGAACGCGCTGACGAATGCCGCGACGAGCCCAAGTGCGAACAGGCCGAGCGAATCGACGGTGAACGCCTGCCAGTCCTTGACGGTTTCGTAGAGCGTCGCGCCGAAGATGATCGGGATCGCGAGGAAGAACGAGAATTCGGTCGCAACGCGCCGGTCGAGGCCGAACAGCATCCCGCCGATGATCGTCGAGCCCGACCGCGACATGCCCGGCACCAGCGCGAAGCACTGCGCGATGCCGACCTTCAGCGCATCGAGCGGCGTCAGCGCATCGACCGACGTCACGCGCGGCGGTTCGCTGCGCTCGCGCTGCCGCGCCTCGGCCCACAGGATGATCGCGCCGCCCACGACAAGCGCGAACGCGACGGGTACCGGCGAGAACAGCACGGCCTTGATCTTTTTCTCGAACAGGAGGCCGAGCGCGATCGCGGGAATCGTCGCGATCACGACGTTCAGCGTGAAGCGCCGCGCGTCGGGCCGGCTCGGCAGCCCTGACACGATCGACGCGATCCGTTTCCGGTACTCCCAGCACACCGCGAGGATCGCGCCGAACTGGATCACGACGTCGAAGGTTTTCGCGTGCGAATCGTTGAAGTTCAGGAAGCTGCCCGCGACGATCAGGTGACCGGTGCTCGACACCGGCAGGAACTCCGTCAGCCCCTCGACGACGCCGAGGATCAATGCCTTGCAGATCAGGATCCAGTCCATCCGTGGCCCAACTCCGAAATGGTCGAAAGGAAGGGCCAGGTTGCCGCGCGGCCCGCTCGGCCGCGCGGTTCGTCGTCATTTTTCGACGATCGCCACGCGTATGCCGTTTGTAAGAATCGTAATTGTACCGGGTTCGTAGTTCACCCCGGCAAATTGCAGTTGTTCGGGCTTGAACGTATAGATCGGATAGTTGGTCAGCAACTGCGTCGCGAGCAGGCCGGCGGCCGCACCGACCTGCTGCCCGTACATCTGCGCGTCGCCGTCGAGCACGAGGCTGTCGACGGCAGGCGCCTTCAGCACGACCGAGCGGCTCGGCACGTCGTACGCGAGCTGGCCCGACACGGTGAACTTGCCGCTGACGGGCGCGCGCAGGAACGGGCTCGCGAAATGCGCGTCGAGCTGCACGGCGACGCGGTTCTGGTCGGGCAGCAGGTTGACGGCCGGGTTCGCGAGCGACACGTCGACGACCTGCGCGACCGTCTTCTGGTACGGAAACTTGCGCGCGACGGCTTTCTGCACGTCGCCGCGCGAGAACGTGTAGTGATCGGGGATGAACGGGAACGTCGACGCGCAGGCGGCGAGCGATACGCACACGCCGACGGCGCCAATGGTTGCAGCGAGAAAACGGCGCCGGCCGGGCGCGCAAGGTACGGTCATGCTGAACTCTCTCCTTCCTGTATCGGGCGCAGCGGCGATCGGGTGATCGGGGCAGGCCCATGCCGGGCAGCCGACCGGCGTTAGTGCGTCGGCGCGCGCCGCAGGTTCCGTCTGCCGTATCCGGCCCCGAACCTGGCGAGCAACCCGCTATCGACCCAAACCGCCAGGCGGCGACGGCTGCGTCGCGGCCTCGAGGCGCGTGAGCCACGCGAGCGCGTCGTCGCGCGACGCGCCGCACATGTCGGCGGACGGCTGCAGCCCCGAACAGCATGCGGGCCGCTCGGGCCGGCCGAAGATCCGGCAGCGCAGGTCGTCGCCGAGCTGCACGCAGCGCACGCCGGCCGGCTTGCCGTCGGGCATGCCCGGAATCGGGCTGGAAATCGACGGCGCGATGCAGCACGCGCCGCAGCCTTCGCGGCACGCGTGCGGCGGCTGGACATCGGCGGGCGCCGGGCGGACTGGCATTTCGACGGACACTCGGCTCTCTCGAACGAACAACACAAAACGGTGCGGCAACCGGACGCGGCGGCCGGCACCCCACCCCGCATTGTGCCATCGCCGGCTGCGACGTTATTACACAATGCAGCCGAATCGCGCGTTTATATACTCGAAAGCATCTAAAAAGCGCGAGACCGTCATGAGTTCTGGTTCTGCCGACACAATGTTCCGTCCCGATTTGCTCGCAAAATACGGCGCGAACGGGCCGCGCTATACGTCGTACCCGACCGCGCTGCAATTCCGCGACGATTTCGACACGGCCGACTACGTGCGCGCGGCCAGCGATCCCGGCGCGTCGTCGAGCGAGCTGTCGCTGTACTTCCACATCCCGTTCTGCAACACCGCGTGCTTCTACTGCGGCTGCAACAAGATCGCGACCAACAACCGCCGCCGCGCGCGCCCGTATCTCGACCAGCTCAAGCGCGAGATGGCGCAGCAGGCCGCGCTGTTCGATCCGTCACGCCCGGTCACGCAACTGCACTGGGGCGGCGGCACGCCGACCTTCCTGTCCGACGACGAAACGGCCGAGCTGATGGCGGCCACCCGCGAGCACTTCGCGCTCGCGCCGGACGCCGACGCCGAGTTCTCGATCGAGATCGACCCGCGCACGGTCACGCCGGCGACGCTCGTCCACCTGCGCACGATCGGCTTCAATCGCCTGAGCCTCGGCGTACAGGATTTCGATCCGGTCGTGCAGCAGGCGATCAACCGCATCCAGCCGCTCGCGATGACGGCCGACCTGCTCGGCGCCGCACGCGCGACGGGCTTCCATTCGGTGAGCGTCGACCTGATCTACGGCTTGCCGCACCAGACGGTCGCCGGGTTCGCGCGCACGCTCGAGACGATCATCGAACTCGCGCCCGACCGGCTGTCGGTGTTCGGCTACGCGCACATGCCGCACCTGTTCAAGATGCAGCGGCAAATCGACGATGCGACACTGCCGCCGCCCGCAACGCGCATTGCGCTGCTCGGCCTCGCGATCGACATGCTGACGTCGGCCGGCTACGTGTACATCGGGATGGACCACTTCGCTCGGCCGTCCGACGAGCTCGTGCGGGCACAGCGCAACGGCACGCTGCAGCGCAATTTCCAGGGCTACAGCACGCGCGCGGATACCGACCTCGTCGGCTTCGGCGTGTCGTCGATCGGCAAGGTCGGCGACGTCTACGCGCAGAACGCGAAAGACCTGCCCGCGTACGGCGCCGCGCTCGACGCGGGCCGGCTGCCGATCGTGCGCGGCGTGCGGCTCACGCCCGACGACCGGCTGCGCCGCGACGTGATCACGCAACTGATGTGCAACCTCGAACTGCCGTTCTCGCATGTCGAGGCCGCGCACGGCATCCGCTTCGCCGATCATTTCGCGCGCGAGCTCGATGCGCTGCGCCCGTTCGAGCGCGACGGGCTCCTGACGATCGCGGGCGACCGCCTGACGATCCATCCGGCCGGCCGGATGGTCGTGCGCAACATCGCAATGGCGTTCGACGCGTATCTCGGCCAGACGCCGCGGCAAAGCTACTCGCGCACGGTCTAGCACCGGCCGCAAACCGGCGGCCGCACGCGGGCGGCCGGTTTGATACAGTGTGAGGCTTCCGTTCCGCCAGAATCCGCACGATGCGCACCACCAAAGCGACCTACGCGGTCGAACGCCTGAAAACCCGCTCCGGCAACCCGCAATTCGCGGCCGTCGCGATGGCGGGCGGCCTGTTCTATCTCGTCGACCGCTCGGGCGGCACCGCCGAAAAGCGCTGCGAGCCGCTGCCGCTCGACGAGTTCGTCAAGTTCGTCGACGAATTCGGCCCCAAAAAGCCGCGCAAGGCGAGCAAGCTCGACCTCGCATTCGAGGCGCAGATCAAGAAAAGCAAAGGGTAAAGGTCTGTTGCAGGCCGCCTGAAGGCTTGATCGCCGCCCTGTTTGGTACAATCGCGGAGTTTATCTACCCCCGCTGATGGCCGACCAGGCTGCGTGACCACACCATGAATATCGAAAACGCGCGTTTCAACATGATCGAACAGCAGATCCGGCCGTGGGACGTGCTGGATCTGGACGTCCTGGGCCTGCTGTCGATCGTCAAGCGTGAAAACTACGTTCCGGCCGAATACCGCGATCTCGCGTTCGCCGACCTCGAACTGCCGCTGCCCGGCGGACACAGCAAGATGCTGTTCCCGCGCGTCGAAGCACGCGTGCTGCAGGAACTGACGGTCAAGAAGCACGAGAACGTGCTCCTGGTCGGCGCGGGCTCGGGCTACCTGGCCGCGCTGTTCGCGCATCGCGCGCAGCACGTGACGGCCGTCGAGATCGATCCGGTGATCGCGAAGTTCGCGGAAGACAACCTTCGCAACGACGGCGTGACGAACGCGGAAGTCGTGCTCGGCGACGGTTCGCGCGGCTGGGCCGGCAAGGCGCCGTACGACGTGATCTGCGTCGCGGGCGGCCTGCCTGTCGTACCGCAGGAAATGCTCGAACAACTGAAGGTCGGCGGCCGCCTGTCGGCGATCGTCGGCGGCCGTCCGGTGATGAAGGCGCAGATCATCACGCGCATCGACGACAAGCAGTACCGCGTCGCCGACGTGTTCGAAACCTACATCGCCCCCCTCGTCAACGCGATCGAGCCGTCGCGCTTCAAGTTCTGAACGGCGGAGCCTCCATGCAGATCCTGACGCCCGCGATGCTCGCGGAATGGCTCGGCGATACGGCGCGCCCCGCACCGGTCGTGCTCGACGTACGCGAGCCGTGGGAAATCTCGACCGCACAGATCGCCGGCAGCGTATCGATCCCGATGCAGCAGATCCCCGCGCGCAGCGAAGAGCTCGACGACGAAGCGGAAATCGTCTGCGTGTGCCACCACGGGATGCGCAGCGCGCAGGTCGCGATGTTCCTCGAATCGCGCGGCTTCACGAAGCTGTACAACCTGCAAGGCGGGATCGACGCGTGGTCGCGCGACGTCGATCCGTCCGTGCCGCGTTACTGACCTCTCCGGCGGCGCATTGCGCGCCGCCATACCGGTGACCGGCACCGCGCCGGCCACACGATCCGCCGAACGGGCGCGCATGGCGCGCCCGTTTCGCTTTCCCCCCCTACTCCGTTTCCTTCAGCGCGTCGGCGACGATCGCGAACAGCTCGGCAATCTGCGCGTCGTCGACGATGAGCGACGGCGAGAACGCGAGGATGTCGCCCGTATGGCGCACCATCGCGCCGTTCCGGTAGCGCGTGCAGGCACCGGAACGGTGAAGCACGACCGTGCACCATTTGCGCCCGCGAACCTGCACCGCAACGGACCATGGATGCCGCACGAAGCGTCACGCGCACCGCGCGTTCGCCCGCTCCGGCACGGCCGGCGTGCATGTACGCGGACTGGCACATGCCTTGCGTTACCTGATGGCCGACGCCGCCAAGGCGCACGCATATCCAACACGTCAAGGGGAACCCGATGAAACGTCGCAGTCTGTTGAAGTTCGGTTCGATGGCCGGCGCGCTCGCGCTGGCGGGCAAGAGCCCGTTCGCGCACGCGGCCGATGCGGGCACCGGCCCGATCAAGGTCGGTATCCTGCACTCGCTGTCGGGCACGATGGCGATCTCGGAAACGTCGCTGAAGGACACCGCGCTGATGACGATCGCCGACATCAACAAGAGCGGCGGCGTGATGGGCCGCAAGCTCGAGCCGGTGGTGGTCGATCCCGCGTCGAACTGGCCGCTGTTCGCGGAGAAGGCGCGCCAGTTGCTCACGCAGGACAAGGTCGCGTGCGTGTTCGGCTGCTGGACGTCGGTGTCGCGCAAGTCCGTGCTGCCGGTGTTCGAGGAACTGAACGGGCTGCTCTACTACCCGGTGCAGTACGAAGGCGAGGAAATGTCGCGCAACGTGTTCTACACGGGCGCCGCGCCGAACCAGCAGGCGATTCCGGCCATCGAGTACCTGATGGGCGCGGAAGGCGGCGGAGCGAAGCGCTTCTTCCTGCTCGGCACCGACTATGTGTATCCGCGCACGACCAACAAGATCCTGCGCGCGTTCCTGAAATCGAAGGGCGTGAAGGATGCCGACATTCAGGAGGTCTACACGCCGTTCGGCCACAGCGATTACCAGACCATCGTCGCGAACATCAAGACCTTCTCGCAAGGCGGCAAGACGACCGTGATCTCGACGATCAACGGCGATTCGAACGTGCCGTTCTACAAGGAACTCGGCAACCAGGGGATCAAGGCGACCGACGTGCCGGTCGTCGCATTCTCGGTCGGCGAGGAGGAACTGCGCGGGATCGACACGAAACCGCTCGTCGGCCACCTCGCCGCGTGGAACTACTTCATGTCGGTGAAGAACCCGACCAACACGAAATTCAAGGACCAGTTCGCCGCGTGGGTGAAGGCGAACAACCTGCCGGGCGGCGCGAAGCGCGTGACCAACGACCCGATGGAAGCGACCTACGTGGGCATCCACATGTGGAAGCAGGCCGTCGAGAAGGCGAAGAGCACCGACGTCGACAAGGTGCGCGTCGCGATGATCGGCCAGACCGTCGCCGCGCCGTCGGGCTTCACGCTCGCGATGGACGGCAACCATCACCTGCACAAGCCGGTGATGATCGGCGAGATCCGCGGCGACGGGCAATTCAACGTCGTGTGGAAGACGAAGACCGCGGTGCGCGCGCAGCCGTGGAGCCCGTTCATCGCGGGCAACCAGGGCAAGCCGGACATCGTCACGTCGATCCCGGCGTTCCTGCGCCGGCAGCGCGCGGCGTTGGCCTGACGCGGTACGGCGCGTCGCGCATCGGCGTGACGTGCCGCTCGCATGCAGGTGCCGATGCGCCGGCCGCGCTTGCGGTGACAAACCGCATGCACCGGCGCATCGCCGCATGAATCCGCTTTCCCAAGCCCGACAGGATTTCCCGATGCCTATACGCTTTCGCCGAGCCGCCGTCGCGATCGTCGCGTGCGCCGCCCTCGCGGGCGCACTGCCGCGCGCCGCGTTCGCGCTGTCGGCCGCCGATACCGCCGCGCTCGCCGGCGACGACTTCGACGCGAAGACGGCCGCGATCGAGCGGCTCGCCGCCGATGCCGATCCGCGCGCCGTCGCCGTGCTCAACGCGCTGTCGACCGGCGACGCGCTCGCGACCGGCGACGGCCGCCTGCTGATCCAGACCGGCGACACCGCGCACGACGCGCTCACGCAGGCCGCGACACCGGCCGGCGACGCGCAGCCCGTGATGCTGAACAACCTGCTGCGCACGAAGATCGCGGGCGCACTGTCAGGGCTCGCGCTCGCATCGCCCGACGTCGCCGCGCGGCGCGACGCGATCGATGCGCTGCTGAAGTCGCCCGACCCGGCGCTCAAGCCGATGATCGACCGCGCGCGCGCGAAGGAAACCGATCCCGCGCTGAAGCGCCGCCTCGATGCACTGTGGGCGATCGCCGCGCTGCACGACGGCGATCCGGCGAAGCGCCTCGAAGCCGTGCAGGTGGTGGCCGCGCGCCGCGACCTCGACATGATCGAACAACTGCGCCCGCTCGTCGCGAAGGACGCGGACGGCAGCTACGCGGAGCCCGATGCGCGCGTGCGCGATGCCGCGCAGCAAGGGCTCGACGCATTGCACACGCTGCAGCGCCGCGGCGAAATCGTCGGCACGCTGTTCGCCGGCCTGTCGCTCGGCAGCGTGCTGCTGCTCGCCGCGCTCGGCCTCGCGATCACGTACGGGCTGATCGGCGTGATCAACATGGCGCACGGCGAATTCCTGATGATCGGTGCGTACGCAACCTATGTCGTGCAGACGCTGATCCAGCGCTACGCGCCCGGCGCGTTCGACTGGTATCCGCTCGTCGCCGTGCCCGCGTCGTTCGCGACGGCCGCGCTCGTCGGCATCGTGCTCGAACGGCTCGTGCTGCGCCATCTGTACGGCCGCCCGCTCGAGACATTGCTCGCGACGTTCGGCGTGAGCCTGATCCTGATCCAGGCAACACGCATGCTGTTCGGCGCGCAGAACGTGCAGGTCGTGAACCCGTCGTGGATGAGCGGCGGCGTGACCGTGATGCAGAACCTGATCCTGCCGTACAACCGGCTCGCGATCCTCGCGTTCGCGCTCGCCGTGGTGTTCGTCGCGTGGGCGGTGCTGACGAAGACGCGGCTCGGCCTGTTCGTGCGCGCGGTCACGCAGAACCGCCGGATGGCCGCATGCGTCGGCGTGAAGACCGCGCGCGTCGACGCGTATGCGTTCGCGTTCGGCGCGGGCATCGCGGGCCTCGGCGGCTGCGCGCTGTCGCAGATCGGCAACGTGGGCCCCGACCTCGGCCAGAACTACATCATCGATTCGTTCATGGCGGTCGTGCTGGGCGGCGTCGGACAGATCGCCGGCACCGTGCTCGGCGGCTTCGGGCTCGGCCTCGCGAGCAAGGCGATCGAGCCGTTCTGGGGCGCCGTGCTCGCGAAGATCGCGGTGCTCGTGATGATCGTGCTGTTCATCCAGAAACGTCCGCAGGGCATGTTCGCCCCGAAGGGCCGCAGCGCGGAGGCTTGACGTGACTTTCATTACCGATTCGATGTCGAACCCGGTCGCCGACGCGCCGAAGCCCGCTGCCGCCGCACGCGCAGCAGACGGCTTCGCGCTCGGCCTGTCGCCGCGCCCTGCGCTGCTGTCGCGCCGCACGTGGCTCGCGCTCGTCGCGCTGTGCATCGCGATCGGCATCGGCGTGCCGCTCGCCGCGCTCGTCGCGCCCGAAGCGAGCGCATTCCATCTGTCCGCCTACGCGATGACGCTCGCCGGCAAGCTGATGTGCTACGCGATCGCCGCGCTCGCGCTCGATCTCGTATGGGGCTACTGCGGGATCCTGAGCCTCGGCCACGGGCTGTTCTTCGCGCTAGGCGGCTATGCGATCGGCATGTACCTGATGCGCGAGATCGGTCGCGACGGCAAGTACGGCAGCGACCTGCCCGACTTCATGGTGTTCCTCGACTGGCACCAGTTGCCGTGGTACTGGAGCGGCACGCAGCATCTCGCGTGGGCGCTCGCGCTCGTCGTGCTGGTGCCGGCCGTGCTCGCATGGGTGTTCGGCTTCTTCACGTTCCGTTCGCGCGTGAAAGGCGTGTACCTGTCGATCATCACGCAGGCGCTGACGTTCGCCGCGATGCTGCTGTTCTATCGCAACGAAACCGGCTTCGGCGGCAACAACGGCTTCACCGACTTCAAGCGCATCGCGGGTTTCGCGATCACGTCGCCCGGCACGCGCACGGTGCTGTTGCTGCTGACGTTCGCGACGCTGGTGCTCGCGTTCATCGCCGCGCGCGCGATCGTCACGAGCAAGCTCGGGCGCGTCGTCACCGCGGTGCGCGACGGCGAGACGCGGCTGATGTTCCTCGGCTACAGCCCGCTCGCGTACAAGCTGTTCGTGTGGACCGTGTCGGCCGTGCTGTGCGGCATCGCGGGCGCGTTGTACGTGCCGCAGGTCGGCATCATCAATCCCGGCGAGATGTCGCCCGGCAACTCGATCGAGATGGCGATCTGGGTCGCGGTAGGCGGGCGCGGCACGCTGATCGGGCCGATCGTCGGCGCGTTCGCGGTGAACGGCGCGAAGAGCTTGTTTACCGCGTACTTCGCCGAATACTGGCTGTTCTTCCTCGGCCTGATCTTCGTGCTCGTGCCGCTGTTGCTGCCGCGCGGGATCATGGGCCTCGTCGAAACCGTGCTCGCGAAGGGGAAACGTGGATGAACGGAACGGCCCTCTACCAATTCACGCCGCCGCCCGAGGACGAACTGTTGGCCGTCAGCGGCACCGCATCGATGGGCCGCGTCGTGCCGCCCGGCATCGACACGTCGCACGGCACGATCCTCTACCTCGAGGATATCGAGGTGAGCTTCGACGGCTTCCGAGCGCTGAAGAAACTGTCGCTCGCAATCGACGCGGGCGAGCTGCGCTGCGTGATCGGCCCGAACGGCGCAGGCAAGACGACGATGATGGACGTGATCACCGGCAAGACGCGTCCCGATGCCGGCAACGTGTTTCTCGGCCAGACGCTCGACCTCGCGCGGATGAGCGAGCCCGAGATCGCGCGCGCCGGCATCGGCCGCAAGTTCCAGAAGCCCACCGTGTTCGAGCAGCATCCGGTGTGGGAAAACCTCGAACTCGCGATGCAGACCGACAAGGGCTGGCTCGCGTCGCTGCGCGCGCGGCTCGACCGCGCGGCGCAGGCGAAGATCGAGGAGACGCTCGCGCTGATCGGCCTCGAAAGCCACGCGTATCGAGCAGCCGGCGAACTGTCGCACGGGCAGAAGCAGCGGCTCGAGATCGGCATGCTGCTGATGCAGCGCCCCGCGTTGCTGCTGCTCGACGAGCCGGCAGCCGGGATGACCGACCACGAGACGATGGAACTCGCCGAGCTGCTGAACACGCTGCGCGGCACCTGTTCGATGATGGTCGTCGAGCACGACATGGAATTCGTCGCGGCGCTCGCGGGCGACACGGGCCGCGTGACGGTGATGGCCGAAGGCGCGGTGCTCGCGCAAGGCACGCTCGACCAGGTCAAGCGCGACGACGCGGTAATCGAGTCTTATCTGGGACGTTGATGCGATGCTGAAGATCGAAGCGCTGAACCAGTACTACGGCGGCAGCCATATCCTGCGCAACGTGAACCTCGCCGCCGACGACGGCAAGCTCACCGTGCTGCTCGGCCGCAACGGCGTCGGCAAGAGCACGTTGCTGCGCTGCCTGATGGGCGTCGTCGCCGCGAAGAGCGGCACCGTGTCGTGGCGCGGCACCGCGCTCGGCGCGCTGCCGCCGTATGCGCGCGTCGCGGCCGGGCTCGCGTACGTGCCGCAGGGCCGCGACATCTTTCCGCGGCTGACCGTCGAGGAGAACCTGCTCGTCGGCGCGGCGAGCCGCAAGGCGCCGTCGAAAGTGCCGGACCGCATCTACGACCTGTTCCCGGTGCTGAAGGACATGCGCGCGCGGCGCGGCGGCGACCTGTCGGGCGGCCAGCAGCAGCAGCTCGCGATCGGCCGCGCGCTGATGAGCGAGCCGCAGTTGCTGATCCTCGACGAGCCGACCGAGGGCATCCAGCCGTCGATCATCCAGGACATTGGTCGCACGCTGCGACAGCTCGTCGACGAATCGAACATGACGGTGCTGCTCGTCGAGCAGTATTACGACTTCGCCCGATCGATCGCGGACCGTTACTGGGTGATGAGCCGCGGCGAGATCGTCGCGGGCGGCGACGCGCGCGACATGGAAACGAACGGCGTGCGCGAGCTGATCGCGGTGTGACGCACGGTACGGCAGCGGGCACAGGCGGCCGGTTCGCGGTGCGGCCGCACATGGCGCTTTCAACGAACGCGGCATCTGCATTATTGTTCCGGTAGGATCCACGTTTTTCGCGCCCGTTTCTCTCGTTGCCCGCTCGCCGCCGATGTCCGCCCCCGATTCCCACGCCCCGCTGTCCCGCCCCGCCGTCGCCAAGTCGTGGCGCGGCCGACTCGAACTCGGTTTCGAGCGGCACGGCGCGCGCACGACGCTCGCGCACCGGCTGCACGACGGCCCGCTGCGCGTGCAGCGGCCGCTGTACCCGGAAGGCGACGCGATCTGCCATGCGGTGATCGTCCACCCGCCGGGCGGCGTCGCGGGCGGCGACCGGCTCGACATCGACATCGCGCTCGGCGACGGCACGCACGCGGTGCTGACGACGCCCGGCGCGACCAAGTGGTACAAGTCGAACGGGCTCGATGCGACGCAGCGCATCGGCATTACTGTCGGCGAGAACGCGAAGCTCGACTGGCTGCCGCAGAACAACCTGTTCTTCGACGCGGCGCACGCAGCGCTCGACTTCACGGTGACGCTCGGCGCAGGCGCGAGCGCGATCGGCTGGGACGCGACGCAGCTCGGCCGGCAGGCGGCCGGCGAAACCTGGTCGGCGGGCCGCATCGCGTCGACCTCCGCGCTCGTCGGTGCCGACGACCGGCCGCTGTGGACCGAGCGCGCGCTGCTCGACGCGCGCGATCCGCTGCGCGGCGCGCTGCAGGGCCTCGCAGGTTTTCCCGCATACGGCACGCTGTGGGCCGCCGGCGCCGCGTGCGACGCCGCGCTCGCCGAATCGCTCGCCGCGCGGATGCCGTTCGACGACACGCTGCGCGCGGGTGCGACCTGCGTGACGCCCGGCGTCGTGCTCGTGCGCGCGCTGTCGACGTCGATGGAAGCGCTGCAGCGCCACTTCACCGACTGCTGGCTGCAGTTGCGACCGATCGTGCACGGCGTCAACGCACGACCGCTGCGCCTCTGGCAAACCTGAGCGCGCTCGCGCCGCGCACCGTTTCGGCGCAGCGGCGCGTCCGGCGCTGCACGTTACCCATGCACCGCGCACCAGGAACGCGCATCGCGCTGCGTTCCATGCACATGGCACGCGCCTTGCTGCTTACATAACCGATACACGGCGCACGCAAAACAGCGCGGTGCTACGATGATTCGCGCATCCACCCGGTTACGTGCGCACCGATAAAAATTACGTTTTCCTGAACGTTTGCCTTCATGAAACTGACTCCCCGAGAAAAGGACAAGCTGCTGATCTTCACGGCGGCGCTGCTGGCCGAACGCCGTCGCGCGCGCGGCCTGAAGCTCAACTATCCGGAGGCGGTCGCCTTCATCACCGCCGCGCTGATGGAATCCGCGCGCGACGGCAAGACGGTCGCCGAGGTGATGCACTACGGCACGACGCTGCTCACGCGCGACGACGTGATGGACGGCGTGCCGGAAATGATTCCCGACATCCAGGTCGAGGCGACCTTTCCCGACGGCACGAAGCTCGTGACCGTCCACCACCCGATTCCGTGAGGCCACGCATGATCCCCGGCGAAATCCTCACCGACGACGGCGAGCACGAACTGAACGTGGGCCGCGAAACGCTGACGCTCGTCGTCGCGAACACCGGCGACCGTCCGGTGCAGGTTGGCTCGCACTACCACTTCTTCGAAGTCAACGACGCACTGTCGTTCGACCGCGCGGCCGCGCGCGGCTTCCGGCTCAACATCGCGGCCGGCACGGCCGTGCGCTTCGAGCCGGGCCAGACGCGCACCGTCGAGCTCGTCGCGCTCGCGGGCGATCGCGCCGTCTACGGTTTTCAGGGCAAGGTGATGGGGCCGCTCTGAGCGCGCGCCCCATTCTTCAGGTCTTCAGGAACAGCACGAGATGACACTACGCTTGGGCCGCCGCGCATACGCGGAAATGTTCGGGCCGACGACGGGCGACCGCGTCCGGCTCGCCGATACCGAACTGCTGATCGAGATCGAACGCGACTTCACGACCTACGGCGAGGAAGTGAAATTCGGCGGCGGGAAAGTGATCCGCGACGGGATGGGCCAGTCGCAGCGCGTGTCCGCCGACGTGCCCGACACGGTCATCACGAACGCGGTGATCCTCGATCACTGGGGCATCGTGAAAGCCGACATCGCGATCAAGCACGGCCGCATCGCCGCGATCGGCAAGGCCGGCAATCCGGATATCCAGCCGGGCGTGACGATCGCGATTGGAGCCGCGACCGAAGTGATCGCCGGCGAAGGGTTGATCGTGACCGCGGGCGGCATCGACACGCACATCCACTTCATCAGCCCGCAGCAGATCGACGAGGCGCTCGCATCGGGCGTCACGACGATGCTCGGCGGCGGCACGGGGCCGGCCACCGGCACCAACGCGACGACCTGCACGCCGGGCCCGTGGCACATGGAGCGGATGCTTCAGGCCGCGGACGGCTGGCCGATCAACCTCGGCTTCCTCGGCAAGGGCAACGCGAGCCTGCCCGAGCCGCTCGTCGAGCAGATCGCGGCCGGCGCGATCGGGCTGAAGCTGCACGAGGACTGGGGCACGACGCCCGCCGCGATCGACAACTGCCTGTCGGTCGCCGACGACACCGACACGCAGGTCGCGATCCACACCGACACGCTGAACGAAGCCGGCTTCGTCGAATCGACGGTCGCCGCGTTCAAGGGCCGCACGATCCACACGTACCACACCGAAGGCGCGGGCGGCGGCCATGCGCCCGACATCCTGAAGGTGTGCGGCGAGGCGAACGTGCTGCCGTCGTCGACCAACCCGACGCGCCCGTACACGATCAACACGCTCGACGAGCATCTCGACATGCTGATGGTGTGCCATCACCTCGATCCGTCGATCGCCGAGGATCTCGCGTTCGCCGAATCGCGGATCCGCCGCGAGACGATCGCGGCCGAGGACATCCTGCACGATCTCGGCGCGCTGTCGATGCTGTCGTCCGATTCGCAGGCGATGGGCCGCGTCGGCGAAGTGATCATCCGCACCTGGCAGACCGCGCACAAGATGAAGGTGCAGCGCGGCGCGCTGCCCGGGGACGGCGCGCGCAACGACAACTTCCGCGCGAAGCGCTACGTCGCGAAGTACACGATCAACCCGGCGATCACGCACGGCATTGCGCACGAAGTCGGTTCGATCGAGCCCGGCAAGTGGGCCGACCTCGTGCTGTGGGAGCCCGCGTTCTTCGGGATCAAGCCGTCGATGATCCTGAAGGGCGGGATGATCGCGGTCGCGCAGATGGGCGACCCGAACGCGTCGATCCCGACGCCGCAGCCCGTCCACTATCGCGAGATGTTCGCGACGCGCGGCGGCGCGCTCGCGCGCACGTCGCTGACCTTCGTGTCGCAGATGGCGGCCGACGCGGGCATCGCGGAACGCTACGGCCTCGCGAAGCGGATCGTGCCCGTGCGCAACTGCCGCAACGTGACGAAGGCCGACATGATCCACAACGCGTGGCGCCCGTCGATCAGCGTCGACCCCGAAACCTACGACGTGATCGCCGACGGCCAGTTGCTCACCTGCGAGCCGGCGACGGTGCTGCCGATGGCGCAGCGCTATTTCCTGTTCTGATGTCCGGTTCCCGGTTCCTGTCTTATGCGCACCCTCGACAAACGCATTGCCCCGAACGTGAAACTCGCCGCGTCGCTCGTCGCGCGCGCACCGACGCTCACGCTCGCGTATGACGCCCGCTGCAAGAGCCGCCTCGCGGCGACGCTCGACACCGGCGAGGACGTCGCGGTCCTGCTGCCGCGCGGCACCGTGCTGCGCGACGGCGACGTGCTCGTCGCCGACGACGGCGCGCTCGTGCGCGTCGCCGCGGCACCCGAGACCGTGCTGCTCGTGCGCGCGGCCGATCCGCTCACGCTGATGCGCGCCGCGTACCATCTCGGCAACCGTCACACGCCGGTCGAGATCGGCGACGGCTACCTGAAGCTCGAAGCCGATCCGGTGCTCGCGGACATGCTGCGCCGGCTCGGCACGCAGGTCGAAGCGACGAGCGCGCCGTTCCAGCCGGAAGCCGGCGCCTACGGCGGCGGCCACAAGCACGGGCACGACGCGACGTTCGCCGAGGACTACGCGCTGGCGCAGCAGGTGTTCGGCGAACACCACGGACACTCGCATTCGCACGATCACGATCACGATCACGATCACCAGCATGGTCCCGGATGCACGCACGGCCACGGCCATGACCACCACTGAACTCGTCACGCTGCTGCACCTCGCGTCGCCGGCGCTGCCGATCGGCGCGTTCAGCTATTCGCAGGGCCTCGAAGCGGCGCTCGACGCGAACCTGATCCGCGACGCAGATAGCGCGCGCGACTGGATCGCGAGCGGCCTGACCGACGTGCTTGCGCAAGGCGAGCTGCCGTTCCTTGCGCACCAGCTCGCGCGCTGGCATGCGCACGACGCGCACGCGCTCGCCGCCGAAGATGCGTGGTTCATCGCGAGCCGAGAATCGGCGGAACTGCGCCGCGAGACCGAACAGATGGGCTGGTCGCTCGCGCAGCTTTGCGCGTCGCTCGAATGGGGCGAAGCCGCGCGCCGGGCGACGCTCGCATCGATGTCGCCGGTCACGCTGCCAACGGCATTCGCGTACGCAGCCGCCGCGCACGATGCCAGCGCCGACGCGACGCTCGCCGCGTACGCCTTCGGCTGGGTCGAGAACCAGACGTCCGCCGCGCTGAAGGCCGTGCCGCTCGGCCAGCTCGCCGGGCAACGCATCATCGTCGCGCTGCGCGGTGCGATCGACGCGGCCGTGCGCCGCGCGCTCGCGACGCCGCCCGACGCCGTCAACACGTTCGCGCCGCAACTCGGCATCCTGTCCGCGCGGCACGAAACCCAGTACTCGCGGTTGTTCCGCTCCTGAACACGACGCTACCCGCCATGAATGCACCTGTCCCCTCCTCCGCCCGCCGCACGAAGAAACTGCCGCCGCTGCGCGTCGGCATCGGCGGCCCCGTCGGCTCCGGCAAGACCACGCTGCTCGAAATGCTGTGCAAGGCGATGCGCGACCGCTACGACCTCGTCGCGATCACCAACGACATCTATACGAAGGAAGACCAGCGGCTGCTGACGGTTGCGGGCGCGCTGCCCGAGGAGCGCATCATGGGCGTCGAGACGGGCGGCTGCCCGCACACGGCGATCCGCGAGGATGCGTCGATCAACCTCGAGGCCGTCGACCGGATGCTGTCGCGCTTTCCCGACGCCGACATCGTGTTCATCGAATCGGGCGGCGACAATCTCGCGGCGACATTCAGCCCCGAGCTGTCGGACCTGACGATCTACGTGATCGACGTCGCGGGCGGCGAGAAGATCCCGCGCAAGGGCGGCCCCGGCATCACGAAGTCCGACCTGCTCGTGATCAACAAGACCGATCTCGCGCCGCTGGTCGGCGCGAACCTCGACGTGATGGCGTCCGACACGAAGAAGATGCGCGGCGAGCGGCCTTTCGTGATGACGAACCTGAAGGCGCTCGAAGGCGTCGCGGACGTGATCGCGTTCATCGAGAAGAAGGGCTTGCTGACGGTCTGAGCGGCGCGGCGGCGGCACACGACGCCGCCACGCATGCCCGGGGCGGCATCGCGCCGCCTTCGCCTATTCGTCGGACGTGTCCTGCGCGTCCTGCAGCGCGCGCGCGCCGCGTTCGGCGGGCGGCAGCAGTGCCGCGAGCACGTCGACCGTGCGCGCGGTCGCGCCGCGATGACGCGCCGCGAAGGCCGCGCCGGCCGCGCCCATCGCGATGCGCCGTGCCTTGTCGGCGAACAGCGCGTCGAGCACGTGCGCGAGATCGAGCGGATCCTCGACCTGCATCGCCGCACCGGCCGCGACCGCGTCGGCGGTCGCCTGCGTGAAGTTGAACACGTGCGGCCCGATCAGCACCGGCACGCCGACCGCGCACGCTTCGATCAGGTTCTGTCCGCCGAGCGGCAGCAGGCTGCCGCCGATGAACGCGACGTCGGCGGCCGCGTAATACGCACCGAGTTCACCCATCGAATCGCCGAGCAGCACCGTCACGTCGCCCGGCAGCGGTTCGGCAGCCGGCCGGCCGGCCGCGGGCGCGGCCGCGTCCGCGGCCCACGCCGAGCGTCGCACGCACTTGAGCCCGCTGCGCTCGACGAGCGCCTCGACCTCGGCGAAACGCTGCGGATGACGCGGCACGAGCACCAGCAGCGCGTCGGGCGTGCGCATCGCGGCGAACGCCTGCAACACCAGCGCCTCCTCGTTCTCGCGCGTGCTGGCGGCTACCCACACGGGCCGCGCGCCGATCGCGTCGCGCCACGCATGGCCGCGCGCCGCCAGTTCCGGCGGCGTCGTCATGTCGAACTTCAGGTTGCCAAGCACGGTCACGTTGCGTGCGCCGAGCGACGTCAGCCGCTCCGCATCGGCCGGGCTCTGCGCGAGCACGCGCGAGAAGCCGCCGAACACGTCGCGCGTCGCCGCGCCGAACTTCGCCGCGCGCCGGAACGAACGTGCGGACATCCGCGCATTGGTCAGCACGAGCGGCACGTCCGCGCGGCGGCACTCGTCGATCAGCGTCGGCCACACCTCGGTTTCCATCACGAGGCCGAGCGTCGGCCGCCATGCGCGCAGGAAGCGCCGCACCGCGCCAGGCATGTCGTACGGCAGGTAGCCGCGCAGCACGCGATCACCGAAGATCTGTTCGCCGGTCGCGCGGCCGCTCGGCGTCATGTGCGTGAGCAGGACGCGCGCATCGGGGCGCGCGCGCAGCAGCGCGTCGATCAGCGGCTGCGCGGCGCGCGTCTCGCCGACCGATACCGCATGCACCCAGATCAGCGGCGCACAGTCGTCGCGCGAGCGGCCCGCCACGCGGCCGAAGCGTTCGCCGATGTGCTCGCGATAGCCGCGCTCCTTGCGCGAACGCACGTAGAGCCGGATGACCGCGATGGGCGCGACGAGCCACCACAGCGCGCGATAGATCGCCCTCAGCATGCAGCGACCCTCGTATTGCATCGAAGCAGGTATGCGCTCAAACCAGCGCCCTGCCCTTCAGGCGCTCGAGAATGCCGAGCGGTGCGCATTCGCGGCGGACCATCGCGTCGACCGGCAGGAAGAACGTCTGCTCGAGCATGAACTGGCCGGACATCACAGCGTGCGAAGTCTGGTCCGAGAAACATATCCACACGCTGCCCGGCGGGAACGGCATCGTCTGCTGCGGGCTCGTCTTCTGGTAGTCGAGATCGGCCTTCATGCTGTCGTGCAGGTTCAGCATCAGGTGGTCGTACGCACTGCGCGGCGACTTCGTCACGTGCAGCAGGTTCAGCAGCCACGCGGCGCCCGGCAATTGCGGCTTGATGGACGGCAGGAAACGCTTCGCAACGTCCTCGAACGGCTCGCCGACACGCCACACGCGCGGCACGCCGGCCGGGTTCACGTTCGTGAACACGCGCAGGATGCGCTCGCCGTAGTTCGGCCGCGACGGGAATGCGTCGACGTGCAGCCGGCTGTCGTCCTTGCGCCACGACGTCTGGCGCGTCTCGACCTGCATCAGCCGCAGGCTGGTCGGCGCGACGCGCAGCTTGCCGCGGTATTCGGGGAAAAGGCCGTCGACGAGCGTGCCGGCCTGCTGCTGGAAGCGCGCGACGAGCGCGCGCACGGCCGACTGCGTGACGCTGTCGCCGAGCACGCCGGCGAGCGCGCCGCCGTTCGGTGCAAGGCTGATGTTCTTGCGTTTCGGATCGGCGAGCGCCGGATCGAGCAGCGCTTCCTCGCCGCCTTCGATCGCGAAGCGCAGGTGCGGGAAATACAGCACCTTGCCTTCCTCGACCGCGGCCAGCAACTGCTCGCGCGGCGCCGACAGGTTGTGTCCGCTCCAGTCGGCGGACGGGACTTCGATGATCTGGGATTCGCTCATGATCGGTTCGCGTGTATGACAGCGTTACAGGAGACCGAAGCCCGCGAGCGCCGACTTCACCTGCGCGATCGACGGGGGTTGCCCCGCCGTGCCGAGATTGACGACGTTCGGCGACCAGTAGCCGCCGGTCCGCCAGGCCGTCGCGAAATTGTACAGTTCGACCGTCGGGCGCTTCAGCGCGGCCGCGATGTGAACCAGACCTGTATCAACCCCGACGGTCGCCGCCGCGCCTTCGATCAGCCCGACCACGGCCGGCAGCGACAGCTTCGGCGGCACGATCGCCGCCGCGCCGAACTCCTTCGCGAGCCGCTCGCTCGTCGCGCGCTCCGCGTCGTTGCCCCACGGCAGCACGAGCGACGCGCCGCGCCGCACGAGCGCCTGGCCGAGCTCGATCCACGCGGCGTCCGGCCACTGCTTGTCGGCGCGCGACGTCGCATGGACGAACACCACGTACGGCACCGGCAGGTTCAGGCCGAGCGCGGCCACCGCGAGCGCCGCCGCGCGCGTGTCGAGGCCGAAGTCGACCGGATCGGCCGGCGTCGGCGCCGGGTCGCCCAGCGCGGCCGCGACGAGTTGCCGCGACCGCTCGACGACATGCGTGCGCGGCGCGATCGGCACGCGCTTGCGGTAGAAGAAGCGCACGGGCCATTCGTAGCCGGCGCCTTCGGTGCGGTTGCCGAGCCCGACGAGCGGGCCGCGCGCCCAGCCCGCGACCCAGGCCGTCTTGATGAGGCCCTGGCAGTCGATCACGAGGTCGTACTGCTCGGCCGCGAGACGCTGGCGGAATGCACGGATCTCGCGCCACGTGGCGCCCGAGAACGGCTTCTTGCGCCAGCGGCGCAGCGAGAACGGCAGCACGTCGCGCACGCCGTCGACGAGCCGCACGAGGTCGACGAAGCTTTCCTCGACGAGCCAGTCGATCTGCGCATCGGGGTGGCGGCGCCGGATATCGGCGATCACCGGCATGTTGTGCACGACGTCGCCCAGCGACGACACGCGCACGATCAGGATCTTTTGCACGCTGAAAAAACGCCGGCTGGCAGCCGGCGACAGACATAAAGGAGCGATTTTATCGCGCCCGGGGGGGCAGACAGACAAAAAGCGGCGCACGCCTTCAGCGTGCGCCGCTTTTCGGGGAGGGCGCGACCGATAGGCAAGCCGTCGCGCCTTCGGCGGCCCGCAGGCCGCCGATGCTCAGAACGGCAGCTTGACGTCCGGCTTCGCGGCCGTCAGCACACGGCGGAAGTCTTCCTGGATCCGCTTGAGCCCTTCCTGCGTCTCGGACTCGAAACGCATCACGACGACCGGCGTCGTGTTCGACGAACGCGCGAGGCCGAAGCCGTCCGGGTACTCGACGCGCAGGCCGTCGATCGTCACGACTTCCTCGGCGCCGTCGAACTTCGCCTCTTTCTGCAGCTTGTCGATCAGGCGGAAGTTCTCGCCCTCGTCGAGCCAGAGCTGCAGCTCGGGCGTGCTCATCGCGTCCGGCAGCCCGTTGAGCAGCGCGCTCGGGTCGGCCGTCTTCGTGAGGATCTCGAGCAGGCGCGCGCCCGTGTAGAGGCCGTCGTCGAAGCCGTACCAGCGATCCTTGAAGAACACGTGGCCGCTCATTTCACCGGCGAGCGGCGCACCCGTCTCGCGCAGCTTCGCCTTCACGAGCGAGTGGCCCGTCTTCCACATCAGCGGCTCGCCGCCCTTCGACTTCACCCACTGCGCGAGGTGGCGCGTGCACTTCACGTCGTAGATGATCTGCGCGCCCGGGTTGCGCGACAGCACTTCTTCCGCGAACAGCATCAGCTGGCGGTCCGGATAGATGATCTGGCCATCCTTCGTGACGACGCCAAGGCGGTCGCCGTCGCCGTCGAACGCGAAGCCGAGCTCGGCATCGGTGTCCTTCAGCGCCTGGATCACGTCCTGCAGGTTTTCCGGGTGCGCGGGATCGGGGTGGTGGTTCGGGAACGTGCCGTCGATGTCGGTGAAGCGCTCGACGAGTTCGCAGCCGAGCGCCTTGAACAGGCGCGTCGCGAGCGGGCCCGCGACGCCGTTGCCGGCGTCGACGACGAGCTTCAGCGGCCGCGCGAGCTTCACGTCGCCGACGATGCGCGCGATGTACTGATCGGCGACGTCGACCTGCTCATAGGTGCCGCTGCCCGTCTCGAAGCGCTCGTCGACGATGCGGCGGTACAGCGCCTGGATCTGCTCGCCGTAGATCGCGGCGCCGCGCAGCACCATCTTGAAGCCGTTGTAGTCGGGCGGGTTGTGGCTGCCCGTGACGACGATGCACGAATCGACGCGGCGCTCGCCGCCCTTCAGCGCAAGCGGCACGCTCGCCGCGAAATAACCGACCGGCGTAGGCACCATGCCGACATCGACGACGTCGACGCCGGCCGCACGCAGGCCGTCGGCCAGTGCGCCGACGAGCTCGGGGCCGGACAGGCGACCGTCGCGCGCGACGACGACCGCGTCGCCGCCCTGGGCGCGCACTTCGCTGCCGAATGCCCGGCCGATCCCGCGCGCCGTGTCGACGTCGAGCGTCTTGCCGACCACGCCACGAATGTCATATGCCTTGAAGATGGATTGGGAGATCATCGATTCTCTTCTCTCTCGGTTGCGTGCATGGAAAATTGTCTGGCCGCTTCTCGCCGGTGCCGCGCATGATACATGCGGGCCCGGCGAAACAAGGAACGGAACGGCTGGAGCGGCCCCGATCCCACTTATAATCGCGGGTTTCGATGACGCGCATGTCGCCCATTTTAATGCCTAGCCGACCCGCCGCCGCCAACCTGCAGCCTCCGGGCGCCCTGCCGGCCGCCCTGCGTGCGTGCGGCCGCCGCGCATGCTGAAGCGCTTCGGCAACCCGGATGTCGCGAAGGCCGTCGCGAACCTCGTCTGGCTGGGGCTCGAACGGCTCACGCAGATCGGCGTCGCGATCGCGATCAGCGGTCTTCTGGCCCGTTATTTCGGGCCGGATGTGTTCGGCAAATGGCAGTATGCGAATACGCTCCTCCTGGTACTGGCGCCGCTCACCTGGGTGTGCGGCGCGGAAATCCTCGTTCCGACCATCGTCCAGCGCCCGCCCGCCCAGCTCGGCGCGGTGCTCGGCAGCGCGTTCGCGCTGCGCATCGCCGTATCGGCCGCCGCGCTCGTTGCGACCTCGATCGCGATCGCCGCGGGCGCCTTCGATCCGCTGGTCGGCGCGATGCTCGCGGGCCTGGCGGTCACGATGGTTTTTCGCGAGCCATTCGTCGGATTGATCAACGCGTGGCTGCAAAGCATGACCTACAGCAAGCCGCAGCTCGTCACCAGCATGGTCACCGCGCTGGCGAAGGCGCTGCTCGTCTGGCTGCTGGTCCGCGCGGCCGCCGGCCCCGCGCGCTTCGGGTGGCTGTGGGCGCTCGAGGCCGCCGCGATCGGCTTCGCGCTGCTGCTGTACTACCGGCATCGTAACGGCGGCGCGCTCGGCTGGACGTTCGATAAACCGCTGTTCAGGCACTTTGCGACGGCCGGCACCGTGTTCTGGCTCGGCCTCATCTGCATGTACCTGTTCCTGAAGCTCGACCGCCTGATGCTCGAGCGTCACGTGTCGTTCGCCGATCTCGGCCGCTACTCGGCCGCGCAGCAACTCAACGAGAACTGGATCACGCTCGCGCTGATGCTCGCGCAGACGATCGCGCCCGCATTCGTCTACCGCGTGCAGGACGTCGCGCGGCTGCGCCGCAACATCGTCCGGCTGATCGCGATGACGGCCGGCCTGATGACGGCCGGCGCGCTCGTGCTCGACGCGGCCGCCCCGCTGATCGTCGGCAAGGTGTTCGGCCGCGGCTACGAGGCATCGGTCGACATCTTCCGCTGGGCCGTCTGGCTGTCCGTGCCGGCCGGCATCGAGGCGATAGGCAATCTTATCGTTCTCAAATATCAAGCAAAATTCGTGTTGCTGTCGAAATGGCTGCTCGCGCTGGCGATCGCCGCGCTCGTCAACCTGTTCGCGATCCCACGGCTGGGCCTGTACGGCGCACTCGTCGGGCTGGCGACCGGCTACCTGGCCGCCGCCGCCGTCAATTTTTATTACATCCGTTTCAAGCTGCAAACATGACGCCCCCCGCTTGCCCGCCCCCGCTCGACGACGTGGCCGTGCTGATGCCGGCCTACAACGGGCACGACGACGTCGCCCGGACCCTCGCGTCGTTTCGCGAGGACGCGCCCGTACACGTCCTGATCGTCGACGACGGCAGCACGCCGCCGATCGTCGCGCCCGACCTGCCCGGCCTCATGATCGAAGTGCTGCGCATGCCCCGGAACGGCGGCATCGAGCGCGCGCTCGCGGCCGGCATCGACGCGCTCGCGGCGCGCGGCTTCCGCTATGCGGCGCGCATCGACGCGGGCGATCTCGCCGCGCCGCAGCGCCTCGCGAAACAGCGCGCGTATCTCGGCGCCCATCCGCGCGTGGCCTGCGTCGGCATGTGGACGCAGGTCGTGTCGCGCGCCGGCGAACCGCGTTTCATGCTGACGCCGCCCGCCGATCCGCGCACGCTGCGCCGCACGCGCTTCCTGCGCTCGCCGCTCGTGCATCCGTCGGTGATGCTGCGCACCGACGCCGTGCTGGAAGTCGGCAACTATCGCGCGAAATACCGCGCGGCCGAGGATCTCGATCTTTTTTTACGGTTAATGCAACGCTACGATTGCGCGAACCTGCCGGAACTCGGCCTCTATTACGAACTCAACGAGGGCGGGATCAGTGCGACCAAGCGCCGGCGCCAGCTGGTATCGACGCTGTCGCTGCTGCTGAGCCACTTCAACGCGCTGAACCCGTACGACTGGGCCGGCCTCGCCAAGAACCTGATGCATTTCGTGACGCCATACCGCACGCTGCAGCGGATCAAGCAGACGCTGTTCGCCGCGCGGCCGTCCGCTTAGCGCTCATCCGGCCCCTTCGGCATTTCGACGCTTTATTTTTTCTTTTTTTCATGTCCGCCACCTCCCCGCTGCGCATCGCGCTCGTCTGCAACACGGCCTGGGCGATCTACACGTACCGCCACGGGCTGATCCGTGCGCTCGTCGCGCGCGGCGCCGAGGTCATCGTGATCGCGCCGCACGACCGCACGGTGCCGCTGCTCGAGCAGATGGGCTGCCGCTACGTGGCGCTCGCGGTCGCGTCGAAAGGCACGAGCCCGCGCGAGGATCTCCGCACGCTCGCCGCGCTGGTGCGTCACTACCGTGCGCTGAAGCCCGATCTCGTGTTCCATTACACGATCAAGCCGAACATCTACGGCTCGGTCGCCGCGTGGCTCGCGCGCGTGCCGTCGATCGCGGTGACGACGGGGCTCGGTTACGTATTCATCCAGAAGAGCCGTGCGGCGAGCGTCGCGAAGCGCCTGTACCGGTTCGCGTTCCGCTTCCCGCGTGAAATCTGGTTCCTGAACCGCGACGATCTCGCGACCTTCACCGACGAGCAGTTGCTCGCGCATCCCGACCGTGCACGGCTGCTGCACGGCGAGGGCGTCGATCTCGAACAGTTCGCGCCCGTGCCGCTGCCCGCCGGCGACGCGCCCGTCTTCATCCTGATCGGCCGGCTGCTGTGGGACAAGGGCGTGCGCGAATACGTGGAGGCCGCACGCATCGTGCGGGCCCGCTTCCCGAGCGCGCGCTTCCAGCTGCTCGGGCCGCTCGGCGTCGACAATCCGAGCGCGATCGGCCGCGCGGATGTCGACGCGTGGGTCGGCGAAGGCATCGTCGAGTATCTTGGCGAAGCGCACGACGTGCGCCCGCAGATCGCGGCCGCCGATTGCGTCGTGCTGCCGTCGTACCGCGAAGGCGTGCCGCGCACGCTGATGGAAGCATCGGCGATGGGCCGCCCGATCGTCGCGACCGACGTGCCGGGCTGCCGCGACGTCGTCGCCGACGGCGCAACGGGCTTCCTGTGCCGCGTGCGCGACAGCGCGAGCCTCGCGGAGCAACTGCTCCGCATGATCGAACTCGGAGCCACCGGACGCGATGCGATGGGCGCGCGCGGCCGGCAGAAGGTCACGGCGGAATTCGACGAGCAGCAGGTCGTCGAACGTTACCGGCAGACCATACATTCGTTGACAGGCATCACCCTCTGAAGGAGCGCATCAGCTATGACCGCTAAAGGCACCATCCTCGTTACCGGCGGAGCGGGCTATATCGGCTCGCACACGGCCGTCGAGCTGCTCGACAACGGCTACGATGTCGTGATCGTCGACAACCTCGTCAACAGCAAGGCCGAGTCCGTGCGGCGCATCGAGCGGATCACGGGCAGGACGCCCGCGTTCCACCAGGTCGACGTGTGCGACGAAGCCGCGCTCGCGAAGGTGTTCGACGCGCACCCGATCACCGGCACGATCCATTTCGCGGCGCTCAAGGCCGTCGGCGAATCGGTCGCGAAACCGCTCGAGTACTACCAGAACAACATCGGCGGCCTGCTCGCCGTGCTCAAGGTCATGCGCGAGCGCAACGTCAGGCAGTTCGTGTTCAGCTCGTCCGCGACCGTGTACGGCGTGCCCGAGCGCTCGCCGATCGACGAATCGTTCCCGCTGTCCGCGACGAACCCGTACGGCCAGTCGAAGCTGATCGCCGAGCAGATCCTGCGCGATCTCGAGGTGTCAGACCCGGCGTGGCGCATCGCGACGCTGCGCTACTTCAACCCGGTCGGCGCGCATGCGAGCGGGCTGATCGGCGAGGATCCGGCCGGCATCCCGAACAACCTGATGCCGTATGTCGCGCAGGTCGCCGTCGGCAAGCTGGAAAAGCTGCGCGTGTTCGGCTCCGACTACCCGACGCCGGACGGCACGGGCGTGCGCGACTACATTCACGTCGTCGATCTCGCGAAGGGGCACATCGCCGCGCTCGACGCGCTGGCGAAGCGCGACGCGAGCTTCGTCGTAAACCTCGGCACGGGCCAGGGCTACAGCGTGCTGGAAGTCGTGCGCGCGTTCGAGAAGGCGTCGGGCCGCCCGGTGCCGTACGAACTCGTCGCGCGCCGCCCGGGCGACATCGCCGAGTGCTACGCGAACCCGCAGGCCGCGGCCGACATCATCGGCTGGCGCGCGACGCTCGGCATCGAGGAAATGTGTGCCGACCACTGGCGCTGGCAGGAGGGGAACCCGCGCGGTTTTGTATAATCCGCTGTCCATTTTTCGAGCGACCCCATGCTCAGCTTCGCGTCCGGCTTTATCGTCTCCCTGCTCGTCACGCTGTTCATCGTGCGCTACGCGCACCTTCACGAGAAATTCTCGATCGACAGCGACCTGGCCGGCGTGCAGAAATTCCACGTGCGGCCCGTGCCGCGGGTCGGGGGCATCGGGATCCTCGCGGGCGTCGTCATTGCCGCGCTGGTGCTGTCCCGGCACTACCCGACGATCTCCGGCAGCATTCTGGGCATCGCCGCCTGCGGGCTGCCGGCGTTCCTGTCCGGCCTCGTCGAGGACCTGACCAAGCGCGTGTCGCCGCGCGCGCGGCTGCTGTGCACGATGGGTGCGGCCGCGCTCGCGTTCTGGCTGCTGGGCATCAAGGTCACGCGCATCAGCGTGCCGCCGCTCGATTTCCTGCTCCACTACGTGGTCATTTCGGCGTTCGTCACCGTGCTCGCGGTCGCGGCGCTCGCGAATGCGATCAACATCATCGACGGCTTCAACGGACTCGCGTCGATGGTCAGCTTCATGATGTTCGCGTCGCTCGCGTACGTGGCGTTCCAGGTCCGCGACCCAGTCGTGATGTCCGCGTCGATCATCATGATGGGCGCCGTGCTCGGCTTCTTCCTGTGGAATTTCCCGGCCGGCCTGATCTTTCTCGGCGACGGCGGCGCGTATTTCATCGGCTTCATGCTCGCGGAGCTCGCGATCCTGCTCGTGATGCGCAATCGCGAGGTGTCCGCGTGGTACCCGGTGCTGCTGTTCATGTACCCGATCTTCGAGACCTGCTTCTCGATCTACCGGAAGAAATTCATCCGCGGGATGTCACCCGGCATTCCGGACGGCGTGCACCTGCACATGCTCGTGTACAAGCGGCTGATGCGCTGGGCCGTCGGCACGAAGCACGCGCACGACCTGACGCGCCGCAATTCGCTGACGTCGCCGTACCTGTGGCTGCTATGCCTCGTCGCGGTGATACCCGCGACGCTGTTCTGGCGGCACACGGTGCACCTGTTCGTGTTCGTCGTGCTGTTCGCGCTGACCTACGTGTGGCTGTACCTCAGCATCGTGCGGTTCAGGGCGCCGAGATGGATGGTGGTGAGGAAGGCACGGCGCGGGCATTGAGCGGCCTGTCGCCAACCGAAGCCGGCGGTTTCCGGCGCCTCAAGGCCCGCCCACGCAACGAGCGGAACACTAGCTTCCCGTAGTATTGGTGCTCCAGTGCGGCACTTGCGTATAGATCACGACGTTGCCGTCGTCCTGAACGTAGGTGACTGCACCCGGATTTCCACCGGTGTTGGAATACCAGAGCGGCGTGTGCGTCGAACTGTAGACGACCAGATTGCCATCCGTTTGCATCGTGGCATAGGCGCCCGCATGACCGTACGTACCGGAATTCCACTGCGGAACGCCTTGGCGAAGCAGCACCAAATTGCCGTCGCCCTGCATGACCAGCACGTTTGCGCCGTTGCCTGAAGTAAAGCCTTGGCCGCTGCTGATGGTGACGCCGCCTTTCCAGACGGCAGGGCCGCTCGAGGAGTTGACGTATCCCGTCGTAGCGGTCGCGGTGGAAAATACCGGGATAGCCGATTCGTAGATCACCATGTTGCCGTCGTCCTGAACGGCCAGGTATTGAGCATGAGACGTGCCATTGGTCGACGAGAACCAGAGCGCCTTGCCACTCGCGCTGTAGACCACAAAGTTGCCATCGGTCTGGAAGGCCGCATAGGCGCCGGCATTTCCGGAAGCTCTGGAATTCCACACCGCAACGCCATTGGTCGTGTTGTAAAGCACGAGGTTGCCGTCGTATTGCATGGCGAGTTCATGGTTCCTGGACGGCGAATACAGCGTTTGCCCCGGGTTGAGTGTTGTACCTTCATTCACGACACCGCCGTAGATGGGAGACGTTGGAGCGCATATTGCGGAATGCAGGACGCTTATGTTCGGCGAGCCCCAGCCGGTGACAAAGTCCCATCCCGGACCGGCGCTGTATGCGCCGTTCGACCCGTAGGTGACATCGCGAAAGATGGCCGGAGTTGTTGCTTGAACGCTGTATAAGGTGGGCGCAGCGAATCCCGGGGCCGTCGCGCAAGAGCCGGAGAGCATGCGCGCCCAGGTTGCCGCAAACAGCGGCGCGGCCAGACTTGTCCCTCCCACGGTCAGCAGTTGTCCACCGGCAATGACCAGCGCACCGCTGTCGGGATCGGCATCAAACGCTAGATCCGGGACGCCCCGATAGGCCCGCCCATTGAGCTGGGATAGGTTCGACTGCCAAGCGGGAATGGGCTCCACGACGCTGATGCCACCACCGCTGTAGTCCCAGGCCGTCTCGCCGGCGAAGCTTCCATTCGCGTTCGTGTACAGGCTTGTGCCGCCCACGGCTACGACATAGGGAGAGCTTGCCGGGTATTCCACCGAGGTGCCGGAACAGCCGTAGGCAACGCTGCCTGAATCCCCCGAACTGACCGAGAAAGTCTGTCCTTGCGCTACGGCGAGTTTGAGCAGCAGATCGATTGACGTCGTTGGTGCCTGGTTCTCGCATCCGCCAATCGACATGTTGATGACCCGGGCGGTATTGTTTGCCACCGCCAGATTGATGGCGGAAGCCATATCGATCCACGCGAAGGATGACGCAACGTAGAAATCGAGTTGCTTGAGGCCGCCGGACATTCCGACAATGCTTTGGCTATCGAGCGACCATTCGACGTTCGCACTCGTGTCGGCGCTTGGTATCCCGGCATTGATGACCGAGACGGGTACGGCGGGCAGTTGGTTGTTGTTTTCGAAGGTAGTCAGGTCGATAAGCGGTTGTGTCAGGTTTCCTTCGGCAATGATCCCCACCGTGATGTTGCCGGCCGTTGGAGCGCTGCCGACGGAATAGATGCCGGGAAAAGCCGTCGGGTTATGACCTACCGTGATTGCGGCTGTCGACGGCGCGCTTGCATTATGCGCACCGCCCGTGAGCGAAGCCCGGACGCTGTGCGGATGCAAGCGGGTCGCGGTATCCAGTCCCAAAACCGATTGAACGACCCCGCTGATCGCATCGGGCACCGTCTCGGCGGTGAGGTTGACATGCGTCCGGCTGCCATCCGCCATCGCGACCGGCACCAGCGTCGTCCTGAACACGCCGGATACCACATTGGCCGGGGCATCGGCTTCGACGATCATGTTGTTGCCGGCTGCCGTGATGTTAGTGAAGCCATTACTTCGCAGGTAGGCCTTCACGGTCGAAACCTGCCCGGCCGTGGGAGCGTACTGCGCGGCGACCTGCACCGAGGTCAGCACGGCACCGAAATTGGCGCTGCCACGAGTCCTTGCCTGCTGCAGAAATCTATCCAATGCGGCTTCGTTGTTGAGCTTGAGTACCAGCGCAACATGGACGGGCGTCGTGGCGCTCAACGGCGCCAAACCTACAACATTGCCTGCGGCCCGCAGTTCCGACAACTTGTACGCCTGCGCAGTGACCGCCGTCGGGCTGTCGCCGCCCCCGCAGCTTGCAAGCGCGAACACCGCGAGTGCCGCGATCACCGATCTGGCAATGTGCTCGGTCTTCATCGGGTTGGTCTCTGTTCTGGATTATTTATTTAAATTTTTTGCAATCCTTTCTTTATTACAGCAACCAGTCGCTAATTGACGTTCCCGTCGAATTCAATTCCGTCGATAAAACATATGCAGAAATCAACCAACAGTCAAATAAGCTCGGCGCGCTGGCGCGAACGGATTAAGCCATGCCTTAATTCGAATAATGTCGCCGCGCATATCCTGCAGGCGACATGCAATCAAGGGGCCGGCAACCCCCGCAAACAAAAATGCCGTTCAGTACGCTACTGAACGGCATGGATTCCGCGAGACACCTGGTTTTGGCTATACGACAACCCGTCGACGCGATTACTCGCTGGAAACCGCCCGCTTCGGCACGCTCTGCAGCACCGGCGCAACCGCTGTCTGATATTCCGGCACCCAGCGCCGCAAATCGCGCCGCACCTCGTCGTCGCTCAGCACGCGATGCTGCATCAGCCACGGCAGCAATTCATCGAGCAGGTTGTCCGGCACTTCGCGCGCACGCGCGATCCGCAGTTTCGGATGGGGCGTGCGCGTCGTCGCCTCGTCGTCCGCGAGCAGTTCCTCATAGAGCTTCTCGCCGGGCCGCAGCCCGGTGAACTCGATCCGGATCTGATCCTCGGAGAAACCGTACAGGCGGATCAGGTCGCATGCCAGATCGACGATCTTCACCGGCTCGCCCATGTCGAGGATGAAGATCTCGCCGCCGTGCCCCATGCTCGACGCCTGCAGCACGAGCTGCGACGCTTCCGGGATCGTCATGAAGAACCGCGTGATCTCCGGGTGCGTGACCGTCACCGGGCCGCCCTTCGCGATCTGCTGCTGGAACTTCGGAATCACGCTGCCCGCGCTGCCGAGCACGTTGCCGAAGCGCACGGTCTCGAACTGCGTGCGCCCGCTCGTCTGCTGCAGCGCCTGGCAGGCCATTTCGGCGAGGCGCTTGCTCGCGCCCATCACGTTGGTCGGATTGACGGCCTTGTCGGTCGAGATCAGCACGAAGTGACGCACGTCGTGGCGGATCGCCGCGCGGGCCACGCGATACGTGCCGAGCACGTTGTTGCGCAGCGCCTGCCAGGCGTTGTGCTCCTCCATCAGCGGCACATGCTTGTAGGCGGCCGCATGGAACACGATGTGCGGCGCATGGCGCGACATCACCTGGTCGAGCAGTAGCGAATCCTTCGCGTCGCCGATGATCGGCAGGACCGGCAAGTCGGGGAAGCGCTCGCGCAGTTCCTCGGTGAGCCGGTACATCGCGTACTCGGACAGGTCGAACGCGACAAGCTGCGCCGGCGCAAAGCGCAGGATCTGCCGGCACAGCTCGGAGCCGATCGAGCCGCCCGCGCCCGTCACCATCACGACGCGGCCGCGCAGCAGCGCCTCGACGTGCGGCGTGTCGATCGTCACGGCGTCGCGGCCGAGCAGATCCTCGAGATCGATGTTCCGCACCTGCGACAGGAAACCCTGCCCCGGCATCAGCGCGGTCAGCGACGGCAGCACCATCGCCTTCACGCCGGCCCGCACGCACAGCGTCGCGACGCGACGCTGCACCTCGACCGACGCCGACGGAATCGCGATGATCGCGTACTCGACCTTCATCGCGTCGGTCCAGTGCTTGAGATCGTTGAACGAGCCCAGCACCTTGTAGCCGTAGATCTCGCGGCCCTGCTTCGTGACGTCGTCGTCGAGCAGGCCGACGAGGCGCCATTCGCCGGAGCGCGACAGTTCGCGCGCGAGACTCGCACCCGCCGTGCCAGCGCCGAGCACCAGCACCGGCTTGCCCTTCCCGACGAGCCCGCCGTACAGGTAATACTCCTTCGTCGCGCGATACAGCGCACGCGCGCCGCCCATCGCGAGGAACAGCATCAGCGGCGACACGAGCAGTACCGAGCGCGGAATGATCGGCACCGGCTGGAACATCACGGCGCCGATCATCACGATCACGCCGCCGCCGACCACCGCCTTCGCAATGCGCATCAGGTCAGGCAGGCTCGCGAACACCCACAACCCGCGATACAGGCCGAACCCGTGGAACATCAGCGCGTAGACCGGCAGTACCCACGTCAGCGCCATCAGCGCGCCGCTCAGGAAATCATGCGGAACGCTGCCATTGAAACGAACGAGATAAGCGAACAACCATGCGGCGACAACCGCCGTCAGGTCGAACAGGAAAGCACTCAGCGACAGCCACGATGCTTTGGATCGCAACATCGGCGGGAAACCTCAATAGTTGTTTTCGGCGGCCGACTGAAACCGGCGCCAACGCATGTCGATCAACCACCCGAACCATGCCAGGACGCCATACCACGCGAAGAACGACAGCCATTGCTGCAGTTCGGGGCGGCCCTTCGCCCACACGGCGACAATTATGCCGGCGAGCATGATGAGGTACCAATAAAGAGCGGTCCGACCGTGACCTACGCCCGATCGGACCATCCTTTGATAATAATGCTCGCGGTGCGCTTGCCAGAACTTTTCACCACGTAACAGGCGTCTCGAAAGTGTTACAGATGCGTCGGCAATAAAGGGCGCAAACACCATCGCGGGAAACCAGATCGGCCAGACGTCGGTACGCCAGCCCCAGTAACCCAGCGCGCCAGCCAGGAAGCCGAGCGGAATCGAGCCGGCGTCGCCGAGGAACAGCCTGGCCGGGTGGAAATTGAGCAGAAGAAAGCCCAGCGCCGCGCCGGCGACCGCCGCGCCCGCCGCGACGAGGTCGGGCGACGCGTGCACGCCACTAAGCGCCGCGACCGCGTACCCGCCGAAGCCGAACAGTGCCATGCCGCCCGCGAGGCCGTCGGCGCCATCCATGAAGTTGTACAGGTTCGTCAGCCAGACCATCGCGAAGCCCACGCCGACGAGCAGCCACCAGGGTGCGTCGGCCGGAAAGACGACGATCAGCGCGACGACTGCCGCGAGGTGCGCCGAAAACCGCACGCGGGCAGGCAGGCCGCGCCGGTCGTCGATCTGCGACATCGCGGCCAGCCCCGCCGCGGCGATGGCGACCAGCCACAGTCGAGGCGCCAGCGCCAGCAGCGCAACGATGCATACCGGCACGATGCCCCATCCGCCGACGCGCGGTGTCGGCAGCGTATGGAGCGAACGATCGTTCGGAATGTCGGTGGCGAGGCGCCATGCGAGGCCGGTCGCAAGCAGCATGCGCAGGATGGCCGTCGATGCGATGGCAGCGACCAACGCCACCACGACCGCAGCAGGCCATGTGGAGATCGGGAAAAGCATGTCGACTATTGTTGTGTATCGCGCGAACGATACCATGCGGCGGTCGCTTCGAGGCCCTGCCGGGTCGTATAGGGCGGATGCCAGTCGAGCACGCGCCTGATCCGGCCCGTATCGAGCTGCAGGCTGCCCGTCAGGCGGTCGATGGCCGCGCGGCGGCCGGTCAGCTTCCCGAGCACGCGCAGCAGTGCCGGAGGCACCGCGATCAGCCGCGCCGGCTTGCCGAGCGCGTCGCCGACCAGACGCAGCAGGCCCGCGACCGACGGCGCGTCGTCGTCGGCGACGTGAAAGCATTCGCCGGCCGCGCGCGGGTCGATTGCGCAACGCAGCAGCGCATCGGCGAGGTTGTCGACGTAGACGATGCTGCGGCGCGCTGCAACGGCGCCGAGCGGCAACGGCATCCCGCGCGCGACCGCGTCCATCATCCGCAGGAAGTTGGCACGGACGGTCGGGCCATAGACGAGCGGCGGACGAACGACGACGACGTCGAGCCCCGCCGACGCGCCGAACTGCGCGAGTTGCCGCTCCGCGCGCAGCTTCGAACGGCCGTATGCATCCTGTGGTTCGGGTTCGAAAGCTTCCGACAGCGGCACACCGCCGTCGCCCTCGCCAACCGCCTTGATGCTGCTTGCGAACACGATGCGGCGTACGCCGTGATTGCGCGCCGCCTCGGCGAGACGCAGGGTGCCGGCGACGTTGGTGGCGTCGAACGCGGCGTCGGGATCGGGCGACTCGTCGCGCATCACGTGCACGCGGGCGGCCAGATGGATCACGCAATCGGCGGCCAGATCGGCCGGCCACGCTTTATCCAGGCCATCGAAATCGGCGGTGCCGTGTACCCATTCGCGCACGCCGTCGATGCAGCCGCCCGGACGCCGTACCAGTGCGGTAACGGTGTGCCCGGCCTGCAGCGCGCGGCGGCAGACCGCACGGCCGACGAAACCGTTCGCACCGGTGACGACGAGGTGAGTCATCGCCACCTCCGGGTTTGTCGACCGACGGCTCGGCGAAGCGGCATGAAACCGACGGTGGCGCCGGCACGCAGCGCCGGCCAACGCACGCGGCCACCCGTACACGACCGGCGTGGGGAAACTGAAAGGGAGGTGGAGACGAACACGTCAGGATCTCGAAGACGGGGAGCATGCCGATCGCCGGTGCCGTCATCGATCGGCGCCGCATCGAAGCATGCGCGGCCGGCTACAACCATATGGAAAGACAAAGCGATGTTCGGGTTCCGAATCAGATGAAAACCTCGCGCGGCGTGGCTCGCCCGGCTCGCGGGACGGCGACTTCGCCACTGCGCAATCGCGCCCGAAGGCCATTCGCCGCAAGTGCCGATGGTGCCGCATGGATGCGCGGTCATTGTAACCTTGCCGGCCGGCAGCAACCAAGCCGGGCGCCCCGCATCGGTCGTGCACTGCCGCCGCGCAAACCGGACGCGCCGCCGCTCAGGCCAGCAACGTACCCACCTTGTCGACGAGCGGCGCGATCATCCGCTCCCACCCGTGCTCGTGCTCGACGAAGGTTCGCGCTCGCGCCGCCATCTCGACCGCCGCGGCCTCGTCGGCGACGAGCTGCTCGATGCGATCGACGAATTCCTCCGGCGTATCCGCAATCAGCAGATCCCGGCCGCTTTCCGCGCCCAGGCCCTCGTGGCCCAGCGATGTGGTGACGACGGGCAGCCCGAGCGCCATGTACTCGAGAATCTTGTTCTGCACGCCCGCACCGATGCGCATCGGGCACACGCCGATCGCGCCGTCGGATGCGGCTTGCGCAACCGACTCGACCCGGCCGGTCACGTCGACGCCGTCATACGCGCGAAATTGTTCGGCCAGTGCGGGCGCGATCGACCCCACGATCCGGAAGCGATAATCCGCCCGCTTGCGCAGCAACGGCAGCACGGCCTTCGCGAAAAAGTGGCACATGTCCTGGTTCTGGACCGTGCGCATGTCGCCAATGAAAATCAGGATCCGGCTCGCCATGCTGCGCGCCATGTACGGCAAGTTCGACAGATCCACGCCGTTCGAACATACCATCACCTTCGCGGCGGACGCGCCCGGAAACAGGTAGTCACGGTCGGTCCTGGAAACCAGCACCGACAGGTCGAAATCGTCGACGATCGTGCGCTCGTAGTCGAGCAGGCGTTTCGCCTCGATACCGAACACGCGCGACTTCAACCCGCGTGCGTTCTTCAACTGCTTCACACGGCTGTAGTTGAGCGAGATCGCATCGGTCATTTCCAGGATGCGCGGCTTGTCCGACTTGCGTACATACTCGGCGCAGCGCACGAGATGCACGAATACGCCGTCGTGCGACGGCAGCAATCGCGCCACGGCGGCCGCAAACGCGCGACTCCGGTAGTACGCCACCTGCAGCGGCGTGCGCGTGGGCAGCGCGAGCAGCGTATTGACGTACGACCGCCGGCGGGACAGAAAGACCCGTTCGACCCGGTCGAATACGCCATCGTCCGGCAACGCGGCGTGCATCTCTTCGTCGGTCTCGCACATGCTCAGCAGCGTCAGCGAGTAATGGCGGGACAGCACACGGCAGAGATGATAGATCCGCAGTTTGTCGCCGCCGATCACCGGATACGGAAACCGGGGCGTCAGCACCAGCAGCTTCTTCTTGTCCCGACTCATGACAGACGCGCCCAGAAATCCTGAATCGACGGACGAACGGCGGACGCCGAGAAGGTGCGCGCGCGGTCCATGCCGGCGCCGACCGCCACGTCGAATCGCGTGCTGTCGTCCCACACCCTGCGGATCTGTTCCGCCATGTCTTCCACCGAATAAGGATCGAACTGCAGGCCGCACTCGCCGACGATCTCGGGCATCGACGTCGTGTTGCTGCACGCGACGGGCGTACCGGACGCCATCGCTTCCAGCAACGGGATCCCGAACCCTTCGAACAACGAAGCAAAGATGAACGCGCGGGCCTGACGGTACTGTTCGCGCAGTTCCTCCCGCGACACATAGCCGAGCAGTTCGACGACGCCCGTCAACCCGAGTGCGTCCGCCCGCCCGAGAAAATGCGCGTGATGATCGGACTTGATCCCGGCGATCCGCAGCCGCGCGTCGTCGCCGAGCGCGGGTCGCGCCGCTGCAAAGGCCTGCAGCAGACGATCGACGTTCTTGCTCGGCACCTCTCCCGCCACCGTGAACAGGTACGGCTGGCGCGCGGCCTGACTCACCGGCGGCGCGAACCAGTCGTCCGAAATCATGCACGGAATGACGGGGACGTCCGCCTCGCGCAACCCGAACCGCTCCATCAGCTCCCGCTGCGTGAACCGCGAGATGGTCAGCACGGCATCGGCCCGGCGCACGAGCCGCGGCACCACCTGGCGACGGTAGACGCGCCCGACGGTCTGATACAGCGATCGCGCCGGCGGCAGCACATGCCACGGCTTCATGTAGATCAGGTCATGGACGACCGCGACCACCCGCGTATTGCCCGTGGACCGCAGCGGCCCCGTGTTGTACGGGCACAGCAAATAATCGAGCTTCTGCTCGCGGCACAGGCGCGGCAACTCGACCTGCTCCCACCACGGGAAGAAACCGTGCCCGCCGCTGACGCACGGCCATTCGTCGGCGCTCACGCCGCTTGGCGCCAGGCCCAGCACCGACGCGCCGACCGGCTCCACCAGTTGTCGCGCGAAGCGCCCCATGCCGCGGTAATTGCCCACCATCCAGGTGATATCCACCCCCAACTTCACGCGGCGCTCCTCGAAGCAAATTGATTCATGAACGACGTGTCGCGCCCAGGACGGTTTCGTAGACGGCCAGCGTCTTCTCCGCACAGGCGGGCCAGTTCAGCTCGCGTGCCCGCGCCAGTCCGGCCGCGCGAAGCGCGTCGGCCTTGCCCGGCTGCTCGACGATCATTCTCATGCCGTCCGCGATTTCGCCGATACGGGACGGATCGACCAGGATCGCCGCGTCGCCCGCGACTTCGGGAACGGACGTCGTGTTCGATGCGACGACCGGCAGCCCCGAAGCGAAGGCTTCCACCACGGGTAGCCCAAAGCCCTCGCAGAGCGACGCGAACACGAGCGCGCTGGCCGACTGCATCAGCGCGCGCACGTCGTGGTCAGGCAGATACTGGAGCCAGCGAACGCTGCCATCCCCTTCGGTGCGTAGACGCTCAACGAGATGCTCGCAGCCCCACCCGGCCCGACCGACGATCACCAGCGGTATGTCGCGACGCAGACCGACAGGCAAGCTCGCATGAGCGTCGAGCACCCGCTCGAGATTCTTCCGCGGCTGGAGGGTCCCGACGCACAGAAAGAATTGCGCCGGCAAGCCAAGCCGCTTCAGTACCTCATCGCGCTCGGCCCGATCAATCCGCGCGAAGAAGCGGGGGTGCACCCCCAATGGAACGACCGAGATTCGCTCCGGGGCGATACCGAAATGCTCGACGATTTCCTGCTTCGAATAGTCGGAGATCGTGATCACATGGTCGGCCCAGGTGCCCGAGCGTCGCAACAGCCAGCGGCGCAGCGCCGCCAGCCGGATCGTCGTCCATTCGGGATGCGACAACGGAATCGCGTCCATCAGTGTCGCGATGACCGGTGTCGCGGACAGCTTCGGAATCAGGTGATCGGTCGCATGAAACACGTCGACGCGTTCCGCGCGCAGTGCCTTCTCGTCGATGGCCGTCCACGGCGTCACCGCGCCCAGCACCGTCGCGACCTCGTGCCGGCCGAGATTCACCGGCGGCCGCGCACCCGGAAACACGTCGTCGCCGACCACCGCACCGAAGCCGGCCGGCACCAGGTCGACCCCGCCCCGCGCCAGCAACGCCCGCCCCAGTTCGCGCGTATACGAACCGATGCCGTCGACACCGCCATGCGCACTGCTCCGGGCCAGCGCAGTCGTGCCGAAACCGACCTTCACCCGCGCCCTCCGCCAAACATCCAGCGCAGCGTGCTTTCGAGCGGGATATCCTCGAGCGCCCCGACAGCAGCCTGCAGGCGCGAGCCGTCGCCCTGCAATCGGCGCACTTCGTTCGCACGCACGAAAGCCGGATTGACGCGCACCTCGATCGAATAGCCGGCGATCTGCTCCATCAGCGCGATCACCGACTTCAGCGACACCGCCCGGCCGGAGCAGACGTTGAACACGCCGCCGGCGGGCGCGAGCTGCAGCAGGCGCCGATACGCATCCACCACGCGGCGCACGTCCGAAAAATCGCGCTCGACGTCGATATTGCCGAGTTCGATCACGCGCTCGCCGCGCTGGAAATGGCTGACGATCTTCGGCAGCAGGAACTGCGGCGACTGGCCGACACCCGTGTAGTTGAACGGGCGCGCGACGACGATCGGCAGCTTGTCGTGCCACAGGCGGGCCATGTATTCCATCGCCAGCTTGCTGACCGCGTAATCGTTCGCCGGATTCGGTTCGACCGATTCGCCGATGACCTCGACCGCCGCGTTGCCGTAGATGTTGGCGCTGCTGGCCAGCAGAACCGCCTTCGGACGGTTCTCCAGGTTCGCGAGCGCCTCCAGCAGGTTGCGCGTGCCGACCACGTTCGTGCGATAGATCGCGTCGGCGTCGCCGTGCGCGACGAACGCGATCGCGGCGAGATGCGCGACCACGTCCGGCTGCACGTCGGCGACGACCTGTGCGAGCGCCGCGCGGTCGCACAGATCCACCCGATACATATCGGCCCCGGTTGCCTCGGACCCGTGCGCCGTGCCGAACACGCGATAGCCGGCCGCCCTCAGCGACTGCGCCAGATAGTCGCCGGTAAAGCCGCCGAGCCCCGTGACCAGCGCCCGCGGCGCGTCAGAACGAGAAGCCGAGTTCATTGCGACGCAAATCCGCTTCAACCATCATTGCGCACAGCTGCTCGAGCGTCGTCGTCGGCTCCCAGCCCAGCTTCTGCTTCGCCTTCTCCGGATTGCCGATCAGCAGGTCGACCTCGGCCGGACGATGGAACTTCGGATTGACGCGGACCACCGTCTTGCCGGTTGCGACATCGACAGCGATCTCGTTCGCGTCGCTGCCCTTGAACTCGAGGTCGACGCCGGTCGCCTTGAACGCCATGCGCACGAAGTCGCGCACGGTTTCGGTACGGTTCGTGGCGAGCACGAACGTATCCGGCTCGTCGGCCTGCAGCATGCGCCACATGCCTTCGACATATTCCTTCGCAAAGCCCCAGTCGCGCTTCGCATCCATGTTGCCGAGCTCGAGCACGTCGAGCTGGCCGAGCTTGATCTTGGCGACGGAGTCGGTGATCTTGCGCGTGACGAATTCGCGACCGCGCAGCGGCGATTCGTGATTGAACAGGATCCCGCTGCAGCCGAAGATATCGTAGCTCTCGCGGTAGTTCACCGTGATCCAGTGCGCGTACAGCTTCGCCACGCCATACGGGCTGCGCGGATAGAACGGCGTCGATTCGATCTGCGGAATCGCCTGCACCTTGCCGAACATTTCGGACGTGCTCGCCTGGTAGAAGCGGATCTTCGGATTGACGATGCGGATCGCCTCGAGCAGGTTCAGCGGACCGATGCCGGTAATTTCCGCCGTGGTGACCGGCTGGTCGAAGGACACGCCGACGAAGCTCTGCGCCGCGAGGTTGTAGACCTCCGTCGCGCCGGTCGTCTGCAGCAGGCGGATGCTCGCCGACAGGTCGGTCAGGTCGTATTCGACCAGATGCAGGTTCGGATGCTTGGCGATGCCAAGCTCTTCGATACGCCAGAAGTTCACCGAGCTGGTGCGGCGATAGGTGCCGTAGACCGTGTAGCCCTTGTCGAGCAGGAGCTCGGCGAGATAGGCGCCGTCTTGGCCGGTGATGCCGGTAATGATGGAAACTTTCATAGTTTGAGAATTCATCTTAAGTTCTCTTGCAAAATCTTTATCGGATGATTGATGGCAATGTCACTCGGTCTCCGCAGAGACTTCCATGCGGGTGACGGCCTTGATGACCTGGCGCGTCGGCAATACGCTGTCCAGCAACTGCTGGACAGAGGCTTGCCAAGTCAGCGTGGGCATTCCCTCTGACTTCGGGTGTGCGCCTTGCCGATACAGCGTGAGCCAGTGTGTCATGGCCTCCGCCAACGCTTCGCCACTGGTGCCATGGAAATAATGCGCGTGGCCTAGCGCTACCTCACGGAACACCGGCAAATCTCGGGCCAATATGGGCAGATGCTTGCGACCCGCCTCGATCAGCGGCAACCCGAAGCCTTCTCCTTCCGAAGCCGCAAGCAAACAGCAACAAGCGCCATAGACCTGCTCCAGGTATTCGTCGCTGATGCTCTCCAGCCAGAATAGCCGTTTTCCAAGCTCGGGATGCGCTCGCAGACGTGCGACCAGCTTCTCGACCAGCCACCCGGATTTGCCGACGATCACCAGATTGACCGCAGTACCTTCCTGCCAGAGCTGCTCGAAAGCCGCCAGCGCCTGGGCATGTCCTTTACGCGGCTCGACCGTCCCCACCATCAAAAAGCTGGGGGCCTCGCGCAGCGCCTCGAGTATACGAGGCGCGTCGCTCGGCATGCCGGAGCTCGGTCGCGAATTTTGTACATCTGCGCCGTAATGGAACCAGCCCACCTCAAGCGCTCCCTGGCGCTGGGGATGATGCTCCTGCAACCACTGCGTGAATTCCTCCGCCACCGTCCGGGAGCCGCACACGACACCGTCATAACGGGAGATCGTATTCAGCCATTTCTCGAACAACTCCATGCTGCCAGGTCTGAAGTAGTTAGGCATTTGCACGCATAAGAGGTCGTACACCACAAACAGGATCCGAACACCATGGCGATGCATTTCATCAAAGAACGCTTCCTGAACGGGTATGCCATCTGGGTTCAGGTCCAACCCCAAAAAGACATCACTTGCCTGGAAATCAATGGGATCCTCGTGCACCGCGCCGGGGTCATCCTGCCCCATGAAGCGCGAACGCAGACGTTCCGCATAAAAATAACCCGTTCGATCATGCGTTGCATAGACCGGCCACACCTCGAAGTCCTTCGGCGGGTTTCTGAGCAGTTCGCTCAGAATGCTCCGTACGACGCGTTGAATTCCCGTCCGCTCGTCAAGGCGAACAAGCTGCGACACATCGACAAACAGCGCACGGCGCGTTCGCGTGGGCAAGCTGAGCGCAATGCCCTGCGCCACTTGACTCAGCTCGTCTTCGTTGCATTGACGTACCAAAGGCGCGAGGGCCTGGAACAGCTTCTTGCGCGTCGACTTGATGCTCGGACGTGACGGTGCCGTCGGCAGCGCCGCACCGTTCTGGGCAAGCAGTTCCCGGCAGCGGGCATACACCTCGTCCACCGTGATGTCTTCGAGACAAAAAAAGTTGTGCGGGCAATCGCGTCGCGCAGCAATGTGGCAAGGCGAGCACGCTGCCTCGTTATGCAAGACATAGCTGTTGCCGAACACCGGTGCCCATTCGCGCGCGGTTTCCAGCCCGCCATAGACCCCTAGCGCCGCCACGCCCAGATAGGCCGCCATGTGCGCGCCGCCGGAATTGTTGGCGACGCATAGCTGGTGGCCGGCGAGATGCTGCATCAGTTCGGGGATGCTAAGCCCCGCTCGAATCACCACTTTTTCAATGCCGTCAAAGCTGAAACGCCGGGCTTCCTTTTCGCTGGCAAAGAAAACGCTGACGAGTTCCACCGTGGGATCCGCGGCCAGCCGGCGTGCCAACTCGTGGAATCGCGCAACAGGCCATTCCTTGGCATCGCCACCGGCGTAAGGAAACAGCGCAACCGCACGAGTATGCTGCTGCAAAGGCGTCGCGAGCGGCGGCAAAACCACATAGTCGGACGGATGAGCCGGTAGCGCGTCGACCAGAGCCAGCATCTGCTCGCTGATCGAAATGCGATTCAGCGGCGTTTCCACGAACGGTAGGTCCTGATACGTGGGCAGTGCGATGTCCAGCTTGGCATCGATGGCCGGATCGAGGCTGCCATAGCCGACCTTGAGCCCCGCCTCGACTTGTGCCAGGACGAACCGCGTATCGGGCTGTCGCCTGAAATCGATAGCCAGGTCGTAGAAACCCAACTGCTTCACGAATTCGGCCAACGAACCATCGGACAACTCTGCCTGCAACGACGATTTGCGCTTGAAGTAGTCGAGCGTCAACACCCGGTCGAAGAATGGCAGGGTTTGAGCCAACGCCTGATTCCAGCTACCCACCACGACATCGATACTGGCCTTCGGGTATCGTGCACGCAGGCGAGAAATGGCCGGCACCGCCAGCAGCAGATCACCCATGTGATCCAGCTTGAGCAGCAGGATCCTTTTGATTTTCGGCTCGAACAGCGTGGTGCGCTCGAAGGTCACGGCTCGCACCGTCCGTGACTCACGGGTTCGCTCGAAGGGCGCGATGGCCTGCAACACGAGCTTGGCGCTGCGATCCCACGAGAATGCCTGCGCCTGCGTCCTGGCGTTCTCCAGCAACCGCGCACGCAGGCCCTCGTCGGTCAGCGCCTGATGCATCTTGGCGCTGATGGACGGGACCGACTGCGGATCGAACAGCGCCTCGGCGCTACCCATGACTTCCGGAAGGCTGGTGCTGTCGGCCGCGATCACCACCGCGCCACATGCCATCGCTTCCAGCGGCGGCAGGCCAAAGCCTTCGTGCAGGGAAGGGAAGACAAAAAGGCTGCAGGTACTGAACAAAGTCAGCAACTCTTCGTCATTAATGTAATCGCTGAACAGTAAGTCGTCGGCACCGAGGCCAACGCGTTGCGCATGCGCACGAAGCGCGCTCACTTCCGAATGCGGCATGCGACCGACAAACAGCAGCTGGTGGTGTTGGCGCGACGTATCAGGCAGATGGGCAAACGCCTCGATCAGCCGCGGGAGGTTCTTGCGGGCATCGGCTCCCCCCGTGTACATGATGAAAGGCCTCGTTACCCCCAGGCGCCTCTTCAGGGTCGCCAGCGAGTCTGCATCGGGCACGACGCGAGTAAACATTTCATCGCACGCGCCCGACACGTTGGTCACCTTCTCGGGCGAAAAGGGCAAAGCACCCAACGCTTCCTGCCGGGCACTTTCCGAGATCGCGAGAAGATGGCGTGCCTGCTTCAGGTTTCCAATGCGATCAGCGTAATAGCCGCGATGAACTGGGTTCGTCCGGTAATGCTCGTCCGGGTTAATCAGCGGAATCAGGTCGTAAAGTATGACCGCGGTCGGCAGCGGTTCGCCCAATGCGCCAATGCTGATGACTGCATCGTCCCCCAATCCCTCGAACAGACTGGTGACCAGCACGATATCGGGATCGAGCGTTTCCAGAAACGCCTCGCGCACCCGTTCGGCAATGGCGCGACGCGACGCATTTTGCGCGTCGATCCAGCGCATCGGCCCCGGCGCCTGCCAGACCCGAATCCGCTCCTGTGGCACCAGCCCTCGAAATGCCTGACGGATCGGCCCAATGGTCTCAGGGAAAAGTCCACTGAGGGCCAGGTAGATCTCATGGTTTCCCGCATTGCGGGCCATGGCAAGCGCCAAAGAAAGGGAATAGCGCCCGATGCCCCGGAAGCGGCTCTCGGTTTGCGCTCCCTGCATGTCAATAACGATTCGCATGGTTGTCCTACTTTACTTGAGCTACCGACGCCGACCAGGCCGTCGCGACCCCGGAACAATCCGGCGCAACAGCGCGTCGGGGCGTGCTGATGGAAAAGGCCCATCCAAAGGGCAGCCTCGAGTGGTAAAAGCGGCGCTGAATCCCGCTCCAGGTTCGTTCGATCACAGAACCTCCGTCAAACCAACCTTGAAGGCTCACGTGGCTCAGAACGTAGCGCTGACGGCATTGCACCATCAAGCGACGAGACAGCTCGCCCTGCGGACGACCTGAAAATTCGAGCCGCTCGTGACACAGGCTCAAACTGGCGTCGTAGCCCTGGACTACCCATCGCGGCAGGGCAGCTTCGCACAACGCGCGCAGGCTGCGCTCCTGTTCTACAGCAAGCAAGGTCATTGATCACGCACCGCGCTGATCTTCTGAACGACACCGGTAGTCGAGTAGCCATCGTCGAGTTCGAGCGCGACCACGCGACCTCCGCGAGCACTTACCGCGTCATGGCCAACGATGTCATGCACTTCTTCGTCGCCGCCCTTCACGAGGACGTCGGGTTCAAGAGACTCGATCAATTTCAATGGCGTCGGCGCGTCGAACTCCACCACGTAATCCACAGCCGCCAGGCCAGCCAGCACTTCGGCGCGATAGGCAAAGGAATGGCTTGGGCGCCCGGAACCGTTGAGTTCGTTCACCGAAGCATCGGAATCGAGCCCCACGACCAGAATATCGCCCTGCGCACGCGCTTCGTTGAGGAAGCGGATATGGCCAGGGTGCAGCGTGTCGAAGCAGCCGTTGGTGAATACGATGACTTCCCCTCGCTGCCGATGCGCCAGCAGCAGCTTCGCGAGGGTTTCCTGATCCACCAGCTTGGGGGCACGTTGGCGTGACGGATACAGTTGATCGCGAACTTCATCCGCCCTGACCACATAGGTGCCGGAATGAGAGACAGCGATGCCTGCCGCCACATTGGCGATATGCACCGCCTCGGATACCGAAGTACCGCGGGCCAGCGCCAGTGCCAGTGCGGCGAGTACGGTATCTCCCGCGCCCGATACATCGAAGACATCACGTGCGTGCGTGGGGATGCTACCCAAATGGCCGTCCTTGCTCACGTAGACCATGCCCTTCGCGCCACGGGTCACGACGAGATGCCGCAAGCTCAGTTCACCCAACACCTGCTGTGCCCGCTCCAGCAGTTCATCTTCGGACGTGTAATCGCCGAACAGTCCGATGAATTCGGAATTATTCGGTTTGAGCAACGTTGCGCCCCGATAGAACGCGGGGTCGGTCCGTTTCGGATCGACCAGTGTGGGAATATTCAAAGCCGCTGCCGCCGCCAGAAATTCCGGCAGGTGGTCCAGCGTACCCTTCGCGTAGTCGGAAAACACGATCAGGTCATGGTCGGATGCGACTCGCCTGAATTCTTCGAGCAGTAGCGCCTGGGTACGCGCCGTCGGCCGCACGTCGCGATCAACGCGGGCGATCTGTTGCGCGCCCGCCATCAAGCGGGTCTTCTGCGTCGTGCCGCCCTCGGGGTCGGACACGAACATGGTCCGTACGCCGTACCCCTGCAAGCACTTCTGAAGCTCGATCGACGCGCTGTCGTGACCGACCACCGCCAGCAGTGTTGCGTCCCCTCCCATGGCACTGACGTTGGCTGCCACATTCGCAGCACCGCCTGGCCGATTCTCTTCGCGACCGACAGCCAGAACGGGAACCGGCGCCTCAGGAGAAATGCGAGAGACGCCACCAATGACGTAGCGGTCAAGCATGATGTCGCCGACCACCAGGATTCGTGGTCTGATCGCGTTAGCGGGCTGGGGTTTATGCATGGGGGACGTTATTTCCAAAGCAGCACTTAGCATTGTTGCCGGCACACTATTCGCGTGCACGGCAGTTCCATCTATTCGGTTACGCGCATCGTCACCGGGACTCGGACGCACGCGCGGCAGCCCGGAGCTCGTCGAGCACTTCACGGACCGACTCCGGCAAAGCTCGTTGAGACAGAGGAGAACCGACTTCAGCGCTCGTCGACTGTGTCACGACGGCGCGCAATCGACGGTCCAGTGCCGGACTCATCCTCACCAACCTGAGAGCCGCACGCTTCAATGCCGGCCGCTTCGCGAGTTCAGCCGCCCCGACCCTGAGTACGCCCTTGATTCGCCCCTTGATCCCTGACAGCAATCTGCGGTCGCGGATTGCAGAGGTCAACCTGCGAAGCGGAGCGCCGACCATACGCACCGGCTTCGACACACGCCAGGACGTGCTGTGCAGCACGGCATGCAACAGTTCATTCGCCTGCCGGGCCTGCGCTTCCGCATGTTGAGCCCGCGTCTCCACGGCGCCAAGCTGGTTCTCCGCATGCTGGCGCAACGCCTCCGCATGCCGGCACCGCTCCTCTGCGAGGTTGAGCCGGTCTTCGGTAACCTGCCGTTGCCCGGCATTCACATCAGCCTCGACGGACTGAAGCCGCTCCTGGGCCAGCTGTAGCTGCCCGCCGATCACACGAACCAGTTCGCCCATCCGCTCGACTCCCGCCTCGGCTTTTTCCATCCGGAGCCGCACGGATTCAGTTCGCGCTTCGTAACGGTCGGCCAATTGCTCCAGCGACAAACCATAATCGGTCGCAAACACCTGCGAAAATCTCTCCTTGATTTCCGAATCGGCAGCCTTCTGGGCAATCACGGCATAGTCAGGGCTCGCACCACGTATCACGTCCAGCAGCGACACCGCATGACCAGGATCCCGCAACGCTGGCGACTCCTGTAACCGGAGCGTCTTCACCGTCTCGAACCCACCATGCTCGACCACGAAAGACAGCAGCAGGGACGGAATCGGCTTTTGATGCGTGGGATCCAGATAAAAGTTGTTGGTCGCTACCGCGATATTTTCCGGATTCGGTGTCTCGAGGATCAGCAAGCCGCCAGGCCGCAACACCCGCAATGCCTCCGCAACGACAGCCTGCAACTGCTCAAAGGTAATGTGTTCGACGACATGGAAAGCCGACACGAGAACCTGGCTGTCCGATTCCAGCGACTTCAGATAGGCCACCGCATCGCCCTGCGCCGCGGGCAAGCCACGTTCCTCGCAGGCTTGCAGCATGCCGGCGTCCAGGTCCACGCCGAAAGGCGTCAAACCTTGTTCGGACATCAGTTCCAGCCACTCGCCACGACCACAGCCCAGGTCGAACGTGTTGCCGCCCGGGTAGATCGATGCCAGCGGCTCAACGAACGGCAAATACTGCTTGCGGATGCTTTTGATGAGATCCCGAGGCGCGTAATAGCGCTCTTCGAAAGCTCGGTAGAAATTCTCACTCACGACACCACCTTCGCCTGTGTCGGCATCCACGTAATTCCGACAAATTCGCTCTCGTCGCCGTTCACCATACTGAATGTGAGGGCATGATCCCTCCACTCAAAGTTGTTTTGCATGTGCGTACTGCCCGTATGCAACGCCACGGCAACGGAATAACTGCCCGGGCCGATATTCGCGAGAAATTCGAAATCGACCGTCGCATTCTCGCCGGCAGCCACATCCCCGATGTCGGACTTGAGATTGTGCGTGTTGGTGCCAAAGACGGTCTGTCCCAATCTGTCCTTGATCATGAAGCCCATGACCAGCTCCTGCACGGACTCACGACACTCGGCAGAGATCCGCAGCGTCACCGGCTGCCCGACATGCACCACTTCGATTGGTCGGCCGTCTCGATTCAGCAACGCGATCTGATCGATCGTTACCTCACCCGTACCGGAAATCGTCTGGACCTTGCCGCTCTCGAGCACCTCCTGACGAACCTCCTGGTTCTGATGGTCCGCCAGCATCGCGTTGTAGTAATCCATGACCGCCTCGGGCGATCCTTCCATCTCCAGCCTGCCGGCATTCAGCAGGATCGCGCGATCGCAGATGGCCTGAATCGCGGCCTTGTCGTGCGCAACGATCAACAACGTCGTGCCCTGCTTGCGAAACTCCCGGATGCGATCGAAACTCTTGTGCTGGAAATATGCGTCGCCGACCGAGAGCGCCTCGTCGACGATCAGGATGTCCGGACGACGAGCCGTCGCGACACTGAACGCGAGACGCACCTGCATCCCGCTCGAATACACGCGCACCGGCTGGTCAATGTATTCGCCGATTTCAGCGAACGCCTCGATTTCGGGCATCAACGCGACAATCTCTTCGACGCTGTAACCGAGCAGTTGCCCTGCCATCATGACGTTCTGGCGCCCGGTGAAGTCCGCATGGAACCCCATTCCGAGCTCAAGCAACGCCGCGACCTGGCCAGACCGCGTCACGCTGCCGACGGTCGGCTGCGTGGTGCCGACGATCATTTTCAACAGCGTGCTTTTGCCGGCACCGTTAATGCCGACAATACCCAGCGCCTCGCCGGAGCGAACCGAGAAATTCACGTCACGCTGCACCCAGTGCAGCGTGTGATGAGGCTTGCGACGCGGATCCAGCCACTCGACAAGACGCGACCACCGCGTCGGATACTGTTTGTATGCCTTGCCAAGATTGGTAACGGTAATGGTACCCATCAGAGTTCATCCACCATTTCACCCGCATGCTTGCGGAACAGACTGAAGCCGGCGAGACACAGCCCAATGCTCAATACGAACGGAAACAACAGCGTCGACCAATCCGGCCAGACGTGCTGCACCATCGTGACCTGGAAGGCCTCGATCACGGGCGCCATCGGGTTAAAGCGCAACGCAGCCTGCGTGGACTTGGACAAAATGTCGGCCGCATATACGATCGGCGTCATCCAGAACCAGAAATTCAGCACGATCCCGAAGAACTGCCCCACATCGCGAAAAAACACGTTCAACACCCCGAGCATGATGCCCAGCCCGATGGCAAACAACGTCATCAGGGTCAACACGGGAACGACGGCAAGATAGGGAAAACCAGGGAAATTGCCCGTCATCACCAGGAACACGGTGAACAACCCAAACACAATCGCGAAATTGACCAGCGCATTGATCACCACGATGATCGGCAGACACAACCGCGGAAAGCTCAGCTTTTTGAGCAGGTTCGCATTGTTGACAAATGTGTTCTGGCCGTTGCTGACAATTTCGACAAACATGCCCCACGGCAACACACCCGCGCACAAATGAATGCTGTACGCGAAAGTGCTGTCCACCCCAGGCAAGCGAGCATGCATGACTCGCGAAAAGATCACCGTATAAACGACGATCATCGCAAGCGGATTGAGTACGGTCCACGCCGCTCCGAGCAGGGAATTGCGGTACTTGGACTGAAATTCCCGCTTGACGCTACCGAGAATGAAACCGCGGTAGGCCCAAAGAACTCTCAACATCCCTAGCATCACGCCCGCCCGTAAACGTCCTGGAAGCGAACGATGTCGTCTTCCCCGAGATACTCGCCGCTCTGCACCTCGATCATCACGAGATCCAGCACGCCCGGATTCTCGAGGCGGTGCTTGTGGCCGGCAGGAATATACGTGGACTCGTTGGTCCGGACGAAGATTTCCTGATCCCCGTTGACAACCTTGGCCATCCCGCTCACGACGATCCAGTGCTCGCTGCGATGGTGGTGCATCTGCAGGCTCAGGCTCCCGCCCGGCTTGACTTCGATGCGCTTGATCTTGAATCGCGGCCCTTCTTCCAGCACCGTGTAGGTTCCCCACGGCCGGCTCACGGTGCGATGCAGCTTGTAAGCGTCGTGATTGCGTTTCTTCAGACGAGCCACGACCTGCTTCACATCCTGCGCGCGGTCGGGATGCGCGACCAGCAGTGCGTCCGGCGTATCGATGATCATCAGGTCGGCCACGCCGACCGACGCCACCACACGATCCTGGGTCTGCACGTACATGTTGCGGCTGTCGACGAAAATCGCATCGCCGACGGCCCGGTTGCTGTCCTCGTCGGGCTCAACCAGGTCGCGCACCGCGCCCCACGAGCCGATGTCGCTCCAGCCGAAGCTGGCAGGCACCACGGCCACGTTCGACGAGCGCTCCATCACCGCGTAGTCGATCGAGATGTCGGGCATCTTCTCGAACGCTTCGGCGGGGATCTCGAGCATCTGCGTCGACGCCTGGTTGGCTTCCTGCAGCGCTGCCCAGCAGGCTTCGGCGGCCGCGGCGACGTCCGGCGCATGACGAGCCATCTCGTCGAGAATGACGCCGGCCTTGAAACAGAACATGCCCGAGTTCCACAGGTAGTTGCCCGCCGCGAGGTACTCGGCCGCCTTCGCCGCATCCGGCTTCTCGACGAAGCGCAGCGCCGCCCGGCCGGCTCCGACCGGTTCCCCTGCCTCGATGTAGCCGAAGCCGGTATCCGGACTCGTCGGCACGATGCCGAACGTCACCAGCCGGCCTTGCTTCGCGAGTGCGGCCGCACTCGCGACGGCGGCCACGAAGCCTTTCTGGTCCTGAACCAGGTGATCGGCCGCCAGTACCAGCATCAGCGCGTCGCGCCCGTACTTTTCGGCGACACGATGCGCCGCCATCGCCACGGCGGGCGCCGTGTTGCGGCCGGCCGGTTCGAGCATGAATACGCCGGGCCGCTGCTCACCGAGCGCCGCGCTCGCGAACTCGTCCTTGCTCATGAAGTAGTAGTCGCGATTGGTGACCGTCAGCAATTCTCCGCCCGGCGCTTCCTCACCGCCGCCGACCACCGCGGCGGCGCGACGGTAGGTTTTCAGCAGCAGACTCTCGCCGTCGGCGAGCTTCATGAACGGTTTGGGATGCCCTTCGCGAGAAACGGGCCAAAGTCGCGTACCGGCACCACCGGACAGGATGACGGGGATTAACATCACATTCACTCCAGATTTAGTATTCGCTGGCGAAGCCAACGCCTTCGCCACTTACATCCATACACCCGCCGGTGTGGTTGCCAGCCGGTCTTGCGCGACCCGGCAGGAACAGAATTATAGCCGGCACCACTCTCCCCGAAAACGACGGTCGACCCGGGACGGCCGCCGGAGAAGGCCCGAACACGCTTGCAGCGCGATCATCCGGCCCCGTCTCGGGCCCGATCGGCGACCCGACGTTACCGATCGGTCACGTCGACGTCGTCGAACGCGCCGGATCGGTCGTCGTCAGGCCCGGCGGCGTCCTCACGACAAGGAACAATCCCCCGCGACCGTCATCCGGGACTTCGCCCGCTCGACGGTCTTCACGCACCGGGGCGGTCCGGGATCATTCGGCCAGACACAGCGCCAGCGCATCGCGCCAGTCAGGCATCTGCAGTCCGAACGTCGCGGTCAGCTTGTCCAGCGACAGTCTCGAGTTCGCGGGCCGTTTCGCGGGCGTCGGATACTCGCTCGACGCGATCGGCACGACCTGCGGCACGTGTGACGACATCGCGGTCGCGAAGATGGCTTCGGCAAAACCGCACCATGACGTGGCGCCGGCCGACGTGAAGTGGTACACGCCGGCGCGACGCGTCCACCAGTCGGCCTCGGTCGACGCCGTGCCCTGCGCGACGATGTGCGCCGTGGCGGCCGCGATGGTCTTCGCCCAGGTCGGTGCGCCGACCTGATCCGCGACAATACGCAACGCCGGCCGCTCGGCGCCCAGCTTCAGCATCGTCAGCAGGAAGTTCCTGCCGCGACGGCCATACACCCAGCTCGTTCGCAGAATCAGGTGCGCGCATCCCGTTGCCGCGATCGCCCGCTCGCCGTCAAGCTTCGTCGCGCCATAGACGTTCGCGGGATTCGTCGCATCGGTTTCCACGTACGCATCCGCTTTCGTGCCGTCGAACACGTAGTCGGTCGAGTAGTGAACCAGCGCGCCGCCGCTACGCGCCATTTCTTCCGCGAAGACGCGCGGCACGTCGGCATTCAGGCGGCGCGCGGCGTCGACATCGGTCTCGGCCTGGTCCACCGCCGTATAGGCGGCCGGATTGACGATCAGCGACGGCTTCACGTCGCGCACGAAGGCACGCACGCGATCGAGATCGGACAGATCGAGCGTCGACCTGTCGCACGGCACCACGCGGCCGAGCCCCTGCAGCGTCCGCAACAGTTCGAAGCCGACCTGTCCGTTCACGCCCGTCACGAGGATCGTCGGCGCGGGATTCATGCCGCCCTTACGCATAGACGTCGGACTCGCTCAGACGCTTGCCCGCCGCGTCCTTCGGCGCCAGTACCGGTTCGCCGTCGATAGGCCAGGTGATGCCGATCTCCGGATCGTTCCAGACGATGCTGCGCTCGTGCTCGGGAAACCAGTAGTCGGTGGTCTTGTAAAGGAATTGCGCGGCCTCCGACAGGACGACGAAGCCGTGCGCAAATCCGGGCGGCACCCAAAGCTGACGATGGTTGTCCGCCGACAGGACCATGCCGACCCACTTGCCGAAGTTCGGCGAGCTGCGGCGAATGTCGACCGCGACGTCGAACACCTCGCCCTCGATCACGCGCACGAGCTTGCCCTGCGCATGCTCGATCTGGTAGTGCAGCCCGCGCAGCACGCCCTTCGTCGAGCGTGAATGGTTGTCCTGAACGAACTCGACGTCGAACCCGACGCCTTGCCTGAACTCGCGTCCGTTGAAGCTCTCGTAAAAATAGCCGCGCGCGTCGCCGAAGACCTTCGGCTCGATGAGCTTGACTTCGGGCAGCGCCGTTGCCGTTACCTGGATTGCCATGCGACCTGATTGGTGAGTAGGTTCCTGAGATACTGCCCGTAGGCATTCTTCGAGAGCGGCTGCGCCAGCTTCAGCACCTGCTCCGCGTCGATCCAGTTGCTGCGGTACGCGATCTCCTCGGGGCACGCGACCACGAGCCCCTGACGCTTCTGCAGCGTCGCGATGAACGTCGCCGCCTCGATCAGCGAATCGTGCGTGCCCGTATCGAGCCACGCGTAGCCGCGGCCCATGATCTCGACGTTCAATGCACCGTCCGCGAGATAGCGCGAATTGACGTCGGTGATTTCCAGTTCGCCGCGCGTCGACGGCTTGATGTCCGCCGCGATGTCGCACACGCGGTTGTCGTAGAAGTACAGCCCCGTGACCGCATAGTGCGAACGCGGCTTCGCGGGCTTCTCCTCGATCGACAGTGCGCGGAAGTTCCGGTCGAACTCCACCACGCCGTAACGCTCGGGGTCATGCACGTGATAGGCGAACACGGTCGCGCCCGCATCGCGCTCGCTCGCGCGCTCGAGCTGCTTCGCGAGATCGTGCCCGTAGAAAATGTTGTCGCCGAGGATGAGCGCCGACGGATCGTTGCCGACGAAGTCGCGGCCGATGATGAACGCCTGCGCGAGCCCGTCCGGCGACGGCTGCGTCGCATACTCGATGTTCATCCCCCACTGGCTGCCGTCGCCGAGCATCGAAGCGAAGCGCGGCGTGTCCTGCGGCGTCGAGATGATCAGCACGTCCCGGATGCCCGCGATCATCAACGTCGACAGCGGGTAGTAGATCATCGGCTTGTCGTACACCGGCAGCAACTGCTTCGAGATCGCATGCGTGATCGGATAGAGCCGCGTGCCTGAACCGCCGGCGAGAATGATGCCCTTGCGTGCCATCGCTGCTCCTGTCAAACACGTTCCGCGTAATTGGTCTCGACCCACTTGCGATATTCGCCGGAAGCCACCTCGTCGGACCACGCCTGGTTGTCGAGATACCAGGCGACCGTTCTCGCGAGGCCGGTCGCGAACGTGTCGGCCGGCTTCCAGCCGAGCTCGCGCTCGAGCTTGCGCGCGTCGATCGCGTAACGGCGGTCGTGACCCGGACGATCCTTCACGTACGCGATCTGGTCGCGGTACGAGCCTTGCGTTTTGGGTCGTGCGTTGTCGAGCAGATCGCACAGCGTATGCACGACATCGAGGTTCGTCATTTCGTTCCAGCCGCCGACGTTGTAGGTCTCGCCCGGCACGCCGCGCGCGAGCACTTCGCGGATCGCGCTGCAGTGATCGCCGACGTACAGCCAGTCGCGTACGTTCTGGCCATCGCCGTAGACGGGCAGCGGCTTGCCGGCGAGTGCATTCGCAATCATCAGCGGGATGAGCTTTTCGGGGAACTGGTACGGACCGTAGTTGTTCGAGCAGTTCGTCGTCAGCGTCGGCAGGCCGTACGTATGATGGTACGCGCGCACCAGGTGATCGGAGCCGGCCTTCGTCGCCGAGTACGGGCTATTGGGCGCGTACGGTGTCATTTCGGAGAACTGCGGATCGGTTGCGGACAGCGAACCGAACACTTCGTCGGTCGACACGTGCAGGAAACGGAACGCGGCCTGCTCCGCGTCGGGCAACGCGTTCCAGTACTGACGCGCGGCTTCGAGCAGCGTAAAGGTGCCGACCACATTGGTCTGAATAAACTCGGCCGGACCGTGAATCGAGCGATCGACGTGGCTTTCCGCCGCGAAATGCAGAACCGCGCGCGGCCGGTGTGCGGCGAACAGCGCGTCAAGCGCCGCGCGATCGCAGATATCGACGCGGGCGAACACGTGCTTCGGGCTTCCGTTCAGCGATTGCAGCGTGCGAAGGTTGCCTGCGTAGGTCAACTTATCGACGTTGAGCACGGCTTCGTCGGATTGACGCAACCAGTCGATTACGAAGTTGGCACCGATAAAACCTGCGCCGCCCGTCACCAGGATCATGAGGCTCCCTCTAGTCATACACGGCAGGCCTCAAGCGCGAGCCGCCACGAATTCGGAACGCGACGACGTCAACGTGCGCGTCCCCCAAGGCGGGCATTCTAACTGCTGACCCGAACCGTCAAAGTCATGAAATGCTAATTTTGTTGGGGAGCGCTCGATTATAAGAAGCGACCCTGCTCGAAAGCCACGTCGCTAACAACTTGAAACAGTGCTCCGGACCCGCTGCATCCCAAAAAATCGCATTCAAATCAATACGTTAAAATCTCGCAATGGCGCTCGTAGCCGCGCTGCAGCAGCCACTCCATTTTTCGATTAGCGTCAAGATTTGTAACAACTTGCCTCTCATGACCCATTCCCCCATTGCCATCGGCGACATCCAGGGCTGTCATTCCGCTTTCCAGGCGCTGTTCGACAAGCTTTCAGCGCCGGCCGACACGCCGCTGTGGATCGCCGGCGACGTCGTCAACCGCGGGCCGGACTCCCTCGCCGCGCTGCGCGCGCTCGTCGACCTCGGCCCGCGCGCGACCGTCGTGCTCGGCAATCACGACCTCCACCTGCTGGCAGTCTCCGCCGGCCTGCGCACCGAACGCCCGGGCGACACGATCGGCGAGATCCTCGACGCGCCGGACGCCGAAGCGCTGCTCGACTGGGTCCGCCACCGCCCGTTCGTGCATGCGGAAAACGGGATGCTGCTCGTGCATGCGGGCGTGCTGCCGCAATGGGATGCCACGCTCGCGCTCGAACTCGCCGACGAACTCCAGCGCGCGCTGCGCGCGCCCGACTGGCGCGACACGCTGCAGAAGCTGTACGGCAACGAGCCCAATCAATGGAGCCCGGATCTGAAGAAACGCGACCGGATGCGCGTCGCGTTCAACGCCTTCACGCGCCTGCGCTTCTGCACGCCCGACGGCACCATGGAATTCAAGGCGAACGGCGGCCCGGACAGCACGCCGCCCGGTTACCTGCCGTGGTTCGACGTGCCGGGGCGCCGCACGGAGGACGTGACGGTCGTGTTCGGGCACTGGGCCGCGCTCGGCTTGATGCTGCGCGAGAATGTCGTCGCGCTCGATTCGGGATGCGTGTGGGGAAACCAGTTGTCGGCCGTGCGACTGACGGCCGATCCGGCGCAACGCACGGTCACGCAGGTGCAGTGCGAAGCGTGCGGTACGTCGGGCGAATGAGTCCCGACCATCGTACGACACACCGTGAACTTTCCGGAAAAACACCTCGACGTCGCCCGGTAAATTCCGGAAAGTACGCGATATCCAGACACCGAGGAAATCGATGAGCAGCTTGCCTCCCGACTTTTCTGCCGAAGCGTATTTGCTGCTGCATCTCGACGTGCGCGCAGCAGGCGTCGATCCGGCGCAGCATTACCTCGAGCACGGCCGACGCGAAGGCCGCCGATACCTGCCGGCAACCTTCACCCACCGGGAAGCGCTGCCCGGCGAACCCGGATTCCAGCCGCTGCCGCTGGTCGTCATTTCTTACAACCGCGGCGCGATGCTCCGGCGCGTCATCGCGTCGTACCGACGCCAGAGCGTGCCCGTGGAGATCATTGTCCACGACAACGGCAGCAACGATCCCGAAACGCTGCACGTGCTCGACGAACTCGCGCACGATCGAATCCGCGTGTTCAGGCGGGCACCCATTTCGGACGCCAACGAACTGAATCTCGTCGATGAAACCGTATCCGCGGTGTTTTCGTCCCGGGAGCCGGGCCCGTACATCGTGACGGACTGCGATATCGACCTCGCCGAATCGAGCCCCGATGCGATCGCAGTCTATCTCGAACTGTTGAACGCGTTTTCGGACATCGAGTGCGTCGGGCCGATGCTGAGAATCGACGACATCCGGAAAAGCTATCCGCTCTTCGGGCGCGTGATGAATCGCCATATCAGCCAGTTCTGGCACCAGCGTCCCGAGATCCGCATGATTGGCGGCCGGGAGATCGCGCATCTCCGTGCGCCGATCGACACAACCTTTGCCGTGCATCGCTCCGCCCAGCCGTTCCGGCGCCTGAAGTCGGGCATGCGCGTGTATACGCCGTTCGATGGCCGACATCTCGACTGGTATCCGCACGAGCAGCAGAACGACGACCGTCCCGTGTCGGATGTCTACCAGCGTGCATCGTCGCCGGAGATTTCTCACTGGGACAATCACGCGTACCTGAGCGCGTATTCGTCCGAACTACCGGAATACGACGACTATGTCGTCGTCAGGCGACACGCGTCCGGGGCACTCGAGATCGATACGCAGCGCATCGCCGACCATCCCGACTGACCGCCTCGGAGTGGGCACGCCGCACGCAAGCGCCTCACCCCTCGCGCCCCGGCACCGGCTCGTCGGCCGCCCCGTCGCCTGACGCGCCGGCGCCGAGCTCGGTCGCCGGATACGCATGCATCGCCAGCTCCGCGAGCGACTCGGCCGACGGCTTGCCGACCTTCTGCTGCAGCGTCGCGAGCGCGGCCGCGATCGCGTCGCGCGCCGCGGCGGACATCGCGCGCCGGTCGCCGCCCGGCGCGATCGGTTCGCACACGTACAGGTGCGCGACGAGCGGGCCGCCGCGCAGCACCATGTCGAGCGACTTGCCGAGCGACAACTCGCCCGTGTAGGCCGGCGCGACCGACTGCCGCCGCTGCGCGTCCTCGTACATCAGGCAGATCGGCTGCACCGCGCAGCCGGCCGATACCGCGGCCTGGAACAGGTTCGCATGAAACGGCAACAGATCCTGCCCGTCGGACGTCGTCCCTTCCGGAAACACGCACATCACGCCGCCGTTGCGCAGGCGCTCGGCCATCTCGTGCATGATCCGCATCGCCTCGGTGCGCTTCTCGCGCTGCAGGAACACGGTGTCGAGCTTCTCGGCGAGCCAGCCGACGACCGGCCACTGCCGCACCTCGGCCTTCGACACGAACGGCGTCGGCCGCCACGCGTTGACCGCGTAGATGTCGAGCCACGACACGTGGTTGCCGACGACGAGCGCGCTCGCGTCGAGCCGCGCGCCGTCGTTGTGGACGACGACGCGCATCCCGCAGATCCGCAGCATCTTGAGCGACCAGCGGCGCGTCATCTCGGCGCGGCGCGCGGGCGTGACGTGCGAAAAACGCAGCGCGACGGTCACCATGCCGCGCAACAGGTGAAAGACGAGACGCAGCTTGCGAAAGACGGTCATGGCGAGGGTCCGGCGTGGTTCAGTGGCGCTCGAACGCGATCTGTCCGGCGACGAGCGTCGTACGCACGCAGGCGGGCAGTTCGTAGCCGAGGAACGGCGAGTTGTGGCCCTGGCTCTTCAGCGCGCGCGGCTCGACGCGCCAGTGCGCGCGCGGGTCGAACACGCACAGGTCGGCCGCGCCGCCTTCGGCCAGCCGGCCCGCCGGCAGCTTCAGCACGTCGGCCGGCGCGGACGTGATGCGGCGCAGCGCCTGCGCGAGCGGCGTGCGCGTCTCGTCGGCCCACTTCAGCGTCAGCGACAGCAGCAGCTCGAGCCCCGTCGCGCCGGGCGTCGCTTCGCCGAACGGCAGCAGCTTCTCGTCGTCGTCGACGGGCGTGTGGTCGGAGCAGATCGCATCGATCGTGCCGTCGGCGAGCGCCACGCGGATCGCTTCGCGGTCGCGCTCGCTGCGCAGCGGCGGGTCGAGCCGGAACTGCGAATCGAAATAGCCGATGTCGACGTCGATCAGGTGCAGGTGGTTCACGCCGACGTCGCAGGTCACGGGCAGCCCCTCGGCCTTCGCCGCGCGCACGAGCGCGAGGCCCGCCGCCGACGACAGCCGCGCGAGGTGTACGCGCGCGCCCGTCACGCGCATCAGTTCGAAGATCGTGTGCAGCGCGATCGTCTCGGCCGCGACCGGCACGCCGGACAGCCCGAGCCGCGACGCGAGCGCACCGCTCGCGGCGACGCCGCCGCGGCCGATGAACGCGTCGAGCGGGCGCAGCCACGTGGTGTAGCCATAGGTGCTCGCGTACTGCAGCGCGCGCAGCAGCACCTGCGTGTCGCGCACCGGCACGTTCGCATGCGTGAAGCCGACGCAGCCGGACTCGGTCAGCGCGACCATTTCGGTGATCACCTCACCCTTGAGGCCGACCGTCAGCGCGCCGAGCGGATGAACGTTCGCCTGGTGCAGGTTGCGCGCGCGGTACTTGAGCATCTCGACGAGGCCCGGCTCGTCGAGCACGGGATCGGTGTCCGGCGGGCACACGAGGGTCGTGACGCCGCCCGCGACGGCCGCGGCCATCTCGGATGCGAGCGTCGCCTTGTGCTCGTAGCCGGGCTCGCGCAGCCGCGCGCACAGGTCGACGAGACCGGGCGCGACGATCAGGCCCGACGCGTCGATGGTCTTCGCGGCGTTGAAATCGGCCGGTGCCGCCGTGCCGGCCTCGGCGATCGCGGCGATCTTGCCGGCCGCGACGAATACGTCGGCCTGCCGCTCGGTGCCGGCGACCGGGTCGATCAGCGTGCCGCCTTTGATATGAATCTTCATGCGCTGTCTGTGAATGCGTTGATTGCGTGAATAGGGATGCGCGAAAGCGGGCTCAGTCGCTGGTGCCGGCGACGATGCCCATCACCGCCATCCGCACGGCGATGCCGAACGTGACCTGGTTGAGGATCACCGACTGCGGACCGTCGGCGACCTGCGAGTCGATCTCGACGCCGCGGTTCATCGGGCCCGGGTGCATCACGATCGCGTCGGGCGCGGCGAGCGCGAGGCGCTCGGGCGTCAGGCCCCAGGTCTTGAAGTATTCCTGCGCGGACGGCAGCAGCGCGCCGCTCATCCGCTCGTTCTGCAGACGCAGCATGATGATCACGTCGACGCCCTTCAACCCTTCGTCGAGGTTGTGGAACACCTTCACGCCCATCTGCTCGAGGCCGCCCGGCAGCAGCGTGCGCGGGCCGATCGCGCGCACTTCCGGCACGCCGAGCGTGGTGAGCGCGTGAATGTCCGAGCGCGCGACGCGCGAATGGAGGATGTCGCCGACGATCGCCACGCGCAGCTTCGTGAAGTCGCGCTTGTAGTGACGGATCGTGTACATGTCGAGCAGGCCCTGCGTCGGGTGCGCATGGCGACCGTCGCCGGCGTTGATCACGTGCACGTGCGGCGCGCAGTGCTCGGCGATCAGGTACGGCGCGCCGCTCGATGCGTGGCGCACGACGAACAGGTCGGCATGCATCGCCGACAGGTTGTTGATCGTGTCGAGCAGCGATTCGCCCTTGCTCGTCGACGATGCATTGATGTTCAGGTTCAGCACGTCGGCCGACAGGCGCGTCGCGGCGATCTCGAAGGTCGTGCGCGTGCGCGTCGAGTTCTCGAAGAACAGGTTGAAGACGGACTTGCCGCGCAGCAGCGGCACCTTCTTCACTTCACGGTCCGTCACGCTGACGAACTGCTCGGCCGTATCGAGGATGTGGTTCACGATCGAGCGCGGCAGGCCCTCGATCGACAGCAGGTGCTTCAGCTCGCCGTTTTTCGTGAGCTGCGGGTTGCCCTTCAGGAAACCGTAGCGGAACCGGTCGGGGCTCGCGGCCGCAGCGGGATTGCCGGTGCGGCCAGTGGTGTCGGTGGTCATGGTGTGCGTGATTCCAACTATGCAAACGGGCCGCGGTGCAAACCAGCGGCCCGGGATACGGTTTTGCGTGTCGTTCAGGCGCCGTGCGCCTCGACGCGCAGCGTGAACTGCGCGTCATCGTCGCGCGCGAGCACGAGCGTCGCGCCGGCCGGCACGTCGAGCGCGCCGCCCGCGAAGCGCGCGGCGACCGGCAGCTCGCGGCCGCCGCGGTCGGCAAGCACCGCGAGCTCGACCGCGGCCGGACGGCCGTAGTCGAACAGCTCGTTGAGCGCCGCGCGCACGGTGCGCCCGGTGTACAGCACGTCGTCGACGAGCACGATGCGCGCGCCGTCGACATCGAACGGCAGCGACGTCGGGCTGGCCTGGCTGTGCAGCCCCTTCTTCGCGTAGTCGTCGCGATGCAGCGCGACGTTCACGACGCCGAACGCCGGCGCGCCGAGATCGCGCGCGAGGCGCTCGGCGAGCCACGCGCCGCCGCTGTAGATGCCGGCGAGCCGCGGGCCGCCCGGTTCGGCGAAAGCCGTACCGTACGCGGCGCGAATCTGGTCGAGCAGGACGCGGTAAAGCGCGTCGGCGTCAATGGGGCTCATGGTCGGACAATTGATCGAGATACTGTTGAAGGATGACGCGCGCGGCCTCCGCATCGAGCATCTCGGCGCGTGCGCGGCCGCGCACGTTGCGCTCGCGCAGCCCGGCCTCGGCCTCGACCGACGAATAGCGCTCGTCGACCCAGGTGACGGGCAACCCGAAGCGGCCGTTCAACTGGTTGCCGAAGCGCTTCGCCTGCTGCGTCATGTCGTGCGGCGTGCCGTCCGGATGCATCGGCAGGCCGACGACGAGCGCGTCCGGCCGCCATTCGGCCAGCAGGTCGCCGACCGCCTTGAAGCGGTGCTCGCGATTCAGGTTCTGGATCACGACGAGCGCACGGGCCGAGCGCGTCAGCGCATTGCCGATCGCGACCCCGATTCGCTTTTCGCCGTAGTCGAACGCCAGGAGCGTCGCATCGCGCGCGCTCGCGCCACTCATGCGTGCCCTGCTTCGCCGGACAGCATCGACGAGCTGACGCCGAGCAGGCCCAGTGCGGCTTCGAAGCGCTCCTCGGCCGGCGTGTCGAACACGATGCGCGGATCGGCGGCCACGGTCAGCCAGCCGTTGCGGGAAATTTCTTCCTCGAGCTGCCCTGCGCCCCAGCCCGCATGGCCGAGCGTCAGCAGGAAGCGCTTCGGGCCGGTGCCCGTCGCGACCGCCTCGAGCACGTCCTTCGACGTCGTCATCTCCAGCCCGCCGTCGACGGACATCGACGAGTTGTAGCTCGCGCCCTCGACCGGCTCGTGCAGCACGAAGCCGCGCTCGGTCTGGACCGGGCCGCCGAAGTACACCGGGATGTGCAGCAGCGGCTCGATATCGAGCTTCAGGTCGATGCGGTTGAACAGCGATTCGAGGTCGATGTCGGTGGGACGGTTGATGACGAGGCCGAGCGCACCGCGCTCGCTGTGATCGCAAAGATAGACCACCGTTCCCGAGAACGTCGGATCGGCCATGTTCGGCATGGCGATCAGGAACTGGTTGGTGAGATTGATGCGATCGGAAGGCTTTGACATGGTTTGAATATTAGCAAAGACGCCGCGACCTGACCGGGCCGCGATCAACAAGCAACGCCGCGCCACGCTGGCAACGGCGCGCGCGGATCACACGGCACTCTAACACGCGCACGGGCACTGTCGGCAGCGTGTTGCAGGCCCGCGCGGCAAGGGGCGCAGCCGCGTGTCCGTTCCCTTGTTCGTCAGGTCCGGCCGAGCGCCGCGCCAAGCGCTTCAGACGCCGCGGTCAGGTCCGGCGGCGCGACGCCGGCCGCGATCTTCAGCAGCGCCGCGCGCAACATGTCGGACGCGTGACCGTGCGCATCGAGGCCGCCGTCGGCGAGCGGCACGCCGTGCGCCGCGCGGCGCCACGCAAGGCCGAGCGTGTCGGCCAGCAGCGCCGCGTGGCCGAGCCCGAGCGCGCACGCGGCGGTACCGACCCGGTAGGCGGCGCCGGACGCGTGCCACGCGGCACCCGGGTCGGCCGCGGCCGGATCGGCCGCGAGGTCGGCCATCGACGCATCGGCGGTCTGCAGGAAATCCTCATATGCATGCGCATTGACGGTCACGACGCCGAGCGCGCGGGTCGGCGCGGTGGCGACCGCGTCGTGCTCGGCCCGCGCGGCATCGGCCTCCCACAGCGCTTCGGACGCAGGCGTGCCGGCGACGTGCCAGTCGACCGTCAGCCCGTAGTCGTGCAGCACGTCGACGAGCGCGACGTCCTCGGCCGCGGCGCCGAACAGCGCCAAATCGCGCCACAACAGCGCGACCGTCTCGCGCACGAGCTCGGGCGGCGCGCTGCGCCGGCCCTGTGCATGCTCGCCGAGCAGCAGGTTCGTCCGCGCGAGAAAGCGCTTCAGTTCGGGCGCGCCGCTTGCACGCAGCGCGCGCAGGCACGCGGCCGCGAGCCGCCAGAAATCGTATGGTCCGTCGCCGGCCAGCGCGGCCTGCATCGCATCGAGTTCGTCGAGCGCCGCGTCGGGCGCGCCGTGCTGCGCACGCAGCACGCCGAGCAGCGCCTGCTCGTAGCGGGCGCGTACCCGGGTCGCGAACGCATCGGGCAGCACACGCAGCGTGGCCGGCGGCACCGCGCGGCCGACGAGCGCGAGCGCGTCGAGCGGCGCGCTTGCGCGCAGATCGGCGGCGCTTTGCGCACGCAATGCACGGAAATGGTCGAAGAGAACGGGCGAGCAGGCGAGCTCGCGCAGGTTGTGGCGGCCGACCGCCGCGCGGAAATCGCGCAGCGCGGCACGCCAGCCGGCCGAAGTCGGCTCGGCGGCGGCGAGCGACGCGGCGGCCGACAGTTGCCCGGCGAAACGCGCGGCCGACAGCCAGCCGGCTTCCGCCAGTACGGCCGCCGCAGCGGACAGCGGCGCGGCCGCGTCATCGCGCCGCTCGAATGCTTCGGCGGCCGCCGCAAGCCACGCGTCGGCCGCGCGCACGGCCCCGCCGCGCGGGTTGGGCAGTGCGTCAGGGAGGGGAACGTTCGCCGGATCGGCCGTCATGGACACGCGCGCCTGTCATCGTCAAGCCGCTCGCGCGAACCTCGGCGCGCGAGCGCCGGGCCGATGCGAGGCCGGAGCGGGGTGTCCGTAGGCCAAAGGTCCGGTCAGATCTGGACCATCTCGAAGTCTTCCTTGCGGGCGCCGCATTCGGGACACGTCCAGTTGATCGGGACGTCTTCCCAGCGCGTGCCCGGGGCAATGCCCTCTTCCGGCAGCCCGGCTTCTTCGTCGTAAATCCAGCCACAAATCAGGCACATCCAGCTCTTGTATTCCATCTTAAGCCGCGTCGGGAAAGTCGGTAAATTCGGGAGCCATGATGGTACCGTGTCGGGGCCGGACTGCCTAGCAATCGCGCTGGAGTACGGCGACTACGTTGCGCTGCGCTAAAAAATCCGTCGTGCGGGCCGGATTCCGCCGCATAATGACTGAAAAGTGCGGCCTGCCGGGCAACACAGGGCCGAAAAAGCCCATTTCGCCTCGCCGTCCGCATCTCCGTCGCTTTCCCGTTTTTCTCTTGCCCCATTTTTACATGTCCAGCAACGCCCCTCCGATCGTCCTCACCTTCGGCCTGTCCGATCCCACCGGGGGCTCCGGCATCCAAGCCGATCTGATGACCTTGGCGAGCATGGGCTGTCACGGCGTGTCCGTCCTGACGGGCTACACCGTGCGCGACTCGGCCGCCTGCGACGAAGTAACCGGCCTCGATCCCGACGTCGTCGCCGCCCAGGCGCGCATGCTGCTCGAGGACATGCCGGTCGCCGCGTTCAAGATCGGCGCGGCGACCCGCGCGGAAGTCGTGAGCGCGATCGCCGAGGTCGTTGCCGACTACGACGGCGTGCCGCTCGTGCTCGCGCCGGACTTCACGCTCGACGACGAGCACGTGCTCGCGGCCGATGACCTGCGCGAATCGATCGCCGACCTGCTGGCACCGCAGACGACGCTGCTGGTCGCCGACCACGCGACGCTGATCGCGCTCGCGCAGCCGGACGGCGACGCCGAGGCGCCGAATCTCGACGCGGCCGTGTCGCACCTGCTGTCGCAGGGCTGCGAGTACATCCTGTCGTCCGAGACGGGCTCGCACCGGCTCGTCAACACGCTGTACGGCGAGGAAGGCCAGCTCCGCGAGGACATGTGGGATCGCTCGCCGCACCGGCTGATGGGCATCACCGACACGCTGGGCGCGGCCATCGCCGCGCTGCTCGCGAACGGCCAGGAGCCGCCCGAGGCGGTCCGCGAGGCGCAGGAGTACCTGTACCAGGCCGTGCGCGACGCGTTCCGGCCCGGCATGGGCGCGTACCTGCCCGACCGGTTCTTCTGGGCGCGCAGCAACGAGGACGCGGACACGCCGCGGGCCACGAAGGCCGACCCGGTGCCGAGGACGTCGCACCGGCATTGAGCCGGGCGCGGCGGGCATACCCCGCCGCCGCACGGGGCTCGGCCCCGTCGGGCGCGACGCCCGGCCTGCGCACGCATCGAATCCCGCGCCCAAATAAAAAAAGACCCGCATCGCTGCGGGTCTTTTCTTTTGACTGGAACGCGCATCGCTGCGCGTTCCGGACACCATCGACCGAAGTCGATTACATGTCCATGCCCATGCCGCCCATGCCGCCCGGCATGCCGCCAGCCATCGGTGCGTCTTCCTTCGGCAGTTCTGCAACGGCTGCGTCCGTCGTCAGCAGCAGGCCTGCAACCGAAGCTGCGTTCTGCAGTGCGGTACGCGTGACCTTGGTCGGGTCGACGACGCCGGCTTCGACCATGTCGACGTACTCGCCCGTCGCTGCGTTGTAGCCGTAGTTGCCCTTGCCTGCAGCAACTGCCGCCACCACGACGCTGGCTTCTTCGCCGCCGTTCGTGACGATCTGGCGCAGCGGCTCTTCCATTGCGCGCAGCACGATCTTGATGCCGGCATTCTGGTCGGCGTTCAGGCCGGTCAGGCCTGCGATCGCGGTGCGAGCGCGGATCAGCGCAACGCCGCCGCCTGCCACGATGCCTTCTTCCACAGCTGCGCGCGTTGCGTGCAGTGCGTCTTCGACACGTGCCTTCTTTTCCTTCATTTCGACTTCGGTCGCAGCACCGACCTTGATCACTGCCACGCCGCCGGCCAGCTTGGCCACGCGCTCTTGCAGCTTTTCACGGTCGTAGTCCGACGTCGCTTCCTCGATTTGCGCGCGCACTTGCTTCACGCGTGCTTCGATGTTCACGGCTTCGCCTGCGCCATCGATGATCGTCGTGTTTTCCTTGCCCACTTCGATGCGCTTCGCCTGGCCCAGTTCTGCCAGCGTTGCCTTCTCGAGCGTCAGGCCGGTTTCTTCCGCGACGACTTGACCGCCGGTCAGGATCGCGATGTCTTCCAGCATCGCCTTGCGACGATCGCCGAAGCCCGGTGCCTTGACCGCAACGGTCTTCAGGATGCCGCGGATGTTGTTGACGACCAGCGTTGCGAGCGCTTCGCCTTCGACGTCTTCGGCGATGATCAGCAGCGGACGGCCAGCCTTCGCGACTTGCTCGAGCACCGGCAGCAGATCACGGATGTTCGACACCTTCTTGTCGTGCAGCAGCACGAACGGGTTGTCGAGGACGGCGACTTGCTTGTCCGGGTTGTTGATGAAGTACGGCGACAGGTAGCCGCGGTCGAATTGCATGCCTTCGACGACGTCGAGTTCGTCGGCCAGCGACTTGCCGTCTTCGACGGTGATCACGCCTTCCTTGCCGACCTTGTCCATCGCTTCAGCGATGCGATCGCCGATCGACGAATCGCTGTTCGCCGAGATCGAGCCGACCTGTGCGATTTCCTTGTTCGTCGTGCACGGCTTGCTGATCTTCTTCAGCTCTTCGACAGCCGCTGCGACTGCCTTGTCGATGCCGCGCTTCAGGTCCATCGGGTTCATGCCCGATGCGACGTACTTCATGCCTTCGCGAACGATCGATTGCGCGAGGACGGTTGCCGTCGTCGTGCCGTCGCCTGCGTTGTCGCTGGTCTTGGAAGCGACTTCCTTGACCATTTGCGCGCCCATGTTCTGGAGCTTGTCCTTCAGCTCGATTTCCTTCGCGACCGACACACCGTCCTTGGTGACCGTCGGGCCGCCGAAGCTGCGCTCGAGCACGACGTTGCGGCCCTTCGGACCCAGCGTGACCTTGACTGCGTTGGCGAGAATGTTCACGCCTTCGACCATCTTCGAACGGGCGGAATCGCCGAATACGACGTCTTTAGCTGCCATCTTCTAACTCCTTGAATTCTTGGGAATATGTACCGTCGGAGGACGCTTAGTTAGCGTTGACCACGGCCATGATGTCTTCTTCGCGCATGACCAGCAGTTCCTGGCCGTCGACCTTCACGGTCTGGCCTGCGTACTTGCCGAACAGGACGCGATCGCCGACCTTCACGTCGAGCGCGATCGGGGCGCCCTTGTCGTCACGCTTGCCCGGGCCGACCGCAAGGATCTCGCCTTGATCCGGCTTTTCAGCAGCGGCTTCGGGGATCACGATGCCCGAGGCGGTCTTGGTTTCCTGATCCAGGCGCTTGACGATCACGCGATCGTGCAAAGGACGAAGGTTCATATTCACTCCTCTCTTGACTGAGATTGAAGAACGCTTAGGGAATCTGCCCGGCGGATCGCCCGGCAGAGAATTGTTAGCACTCTCGTGCAGCGAGTGCTAATTATATGGACGGGTTTTGACAAATTCAAGAAGGGAAACCGGACGAATTTTCGGGGCCGCCAGGCAGCGGGAAAAGCGCATCAAAACAAGCAAAACCCCTTTCAAAACAAAACCCTGACAAACACTGCCCGGCCCGACCGGCGGGCCCGTGCGGCCCGCGAATCTCATCCAGCCCCGTTTGGACACCGGGTAAGCACGGAGTTCCTGCGTCCGGCGACATCGCATCAAAAAACCTGCGCCGGCGCCGATCCGGCATGCCGCAACGCCGCCTTCGCGCGCGCCGGACGCCCATTGCGCGCCCTTCCCGCGGATGCATCGATCCGCATCGAAGCATTCATTTTCATTACGCCGATATTTACGGTTTTGAAAGGTATCCGGCCGTCGCGGGCCTTGTCCGTAAGCCACTTCATTACATTTAGTAATCTAGATGCGAATCATTCTCGTTTACATTGACTTTCCCATTTGACACTTCTACGATGCGCCGCGTTGCGTTCATCTTCGTGCCCTGGCCAATCGGCGCCGAGCGTTCGGATAGCGCCTTAAAAGCAGGACTCCAGATTAAAGAAAACCAGGGGTTTGATATGAAGTTGGTGTCGTTCCACGGAGACCGTATCCGCGCCCGGATGCGCCCCGCCGCCTTTGCGGCCATCCTCGCTTGCGCATCGTTCGCGAGCGGCGCCGCGTTCGCCGCCACGCCGGTCGACGCACAGCCCGAAGCGCCCGAGGCCGACCTCGCGATCCAGGCCAGGCCGACCGACATGTGGACCGGCATCTGGACGCGCCAGAGCCTGCTCGGCGACATGGGCGGCATCCGCCCGTGGCTCGGCAAGTACGGCGCGACGCTGCAGATCACCGAAACCAGCGAATACCTCGCGAACCTGCGCGGCGGCCTGAACCGCGGCGGCACGTACGACGGGCTGACGACGGCGACGCTGACGGTCGATACGCAAAAGGCGATCGGCCTGCCCGGCGGCACGTTCAACGTCAGCGCGCTGCAGATCCACGGCCGCAACCTGAGCGCGGCGAACCTCGGCACGCTCAACACCGCGAGCGGCATCGAGGCGCAGGACACGACGCGCCTGTGGGAGCTGTGGTACCAGCAGTCGTTCCTCGACAAGCGCGTCGACGTGAAGATCGGCCAGCAGAGCCTGGACCAGGAATTCATGGTCAGCACGTATGCGAACTCGTTCGTCAACACGATGTTCGGCTGGCCCGCGCTGCCGTCGTACGACCTGCCCAATGGCGGCCCCGCCTATCCGCTCGCGGGCCTCGGCGTGCGCGTGCGCGCGCAGATCACGCCGAAGCTCACCGCGCTCGCGGGCGTGTTCGACGGCGATCCGCTCGGCAACAACCCGAACAACCTGAGCGGCACGAACTTCAACCTGCACAACGGCACGCTCTATATCGGCGAGCTGCAGTACGCGCTGAACCAGCCGTCCGACGGCGAAATGGACACCGGCCGCTCGAACGGGCTGCCGGGCACCTACAAGATCGGCGTCTGGTATCACAACGGCCGCTTCGCGGACCAGAACGTCGGCACCGACGGGCTGTCGCTCGCGGATCCCGCATCGAACGGCAGCGCGCAGCAGCGCCACGGCGACTACAGCTTCTATGCGGTGGCCGACCAGATGATCTGGCGCCCCGACCCGACCGGCCCGCAGAGCCTCGGCGTGTTCGCACGCGTGATGGGCGCGCCGGGCGACCGCAACCTGGTGAGCTTCGCGGCGAACGCGGGGGTCGTGCTGAAGGCGCCGTTCGCGGGCCGCGACAACGACAGCGTCGGCCTCGCCGTCACGTACATCCAGGTCGGCAGCCACGTGACCGACCTCGACCGGGCCGCGCGGTCGTTCGCGACCGGCCCGTACGGCGTGCGCACCCGCGAGACGACGCTCGAGGCGACCTACCAGTACCAGGTCAACCCGTGGTGGGTGATCGCGGCCGATGCGCAGTACACGTTCAATGCCGGCGCGGGCCAGAACCCGAGCGACGCGACCCAGCCGCTGCGCAACACGTTCGTGGTCGGTGCGCGCACGACGATCACGTTCTGAGCACCGCGCCCACGCTACCCGTTTTTCGCGCGCCGCTGCGGCGGCGCGTCCCCCAGGAGAGACCCAGATGATTCAATCCGCCCCGCTTCGCCGCCTCGCGACGGGCGCACTGGCCGCCGCCGCGCTGACGGCCGCCGCCGGCGCGTTCGCCGAGCCGCAAGGCTTCCTCGAGACGCTGCATCGCCATACGCTGCTCGTCAACACGGTGCCCGACAACGGCGACCAGAACCCGTACGCGATCGCGGTCGCGCCGGTGTCGGCCGGCACGATCCAGGCCGGCGACGTGCTCGTCGACAACTTCAACAACGCGGCGAACCTGCAGGGCACCGGCAGCACGATCGTCGACTACCGGCCGTCGACGAAGCAGATGAGCCTGTTCGCGACGATCCCGCGCGACCTGAAGGCATGCCCCGGCGGCGTCGGCCTGTCGACCGCGATGACGATGCTGAAGTCGGGCTGGGTGATCGTCGGCAGCACGCCGAGCAACGACGGCACGACGTCGACGAAGGGCGCCGGCTGCCTGATCGTGCTCGATCCGCAAGGCAAGATTGCATCGACCTGGTCGAGCCCGAACATCAACGACCCGTGGGGCAACATGGCCGTGGTCGACCGCGGCGACAGCGCGACGCTGTTCGTCAGCATGGCCGGCTTCGGCGTCGGCGGCGCGGACGGCAACCCGCCCGTCTACAAGCAGGCGACCGTGCTGCGCATCGACGTCGATGTGCCGGCCGGCAAGCCGCCCGTGATCAAGCAGGAAACGATTATCGCAAGCGGCCTCGGCGCGCAGGCCGACAAGGGCGTGTTCCTCGTCGGCCCGACCGGCCTCGCGCTGTCGGGCGACCAGAAGAAGCTGTACGTGTCGGACGCGATCGGCAACCGGATCGTCGAGATCGACGATCCGCTCACGCGCGACACGAGCGCGGGCGTCGGCCGCCAGGTGACGGCCGACGGCTTCCTGCGCCGCCCGCTCGCGCTCGCGACCGCGCCGAACGGCCATCTGCTCGCGACCAATGCGCTGAACGGCCAGGTCGTCGAGATCGACCCGGCCGCCGGCAAGCAGCTCTATGCACGCTGGATCGACACCGACAAGGCGCAATCGCCGCCCGGCAACGGCGACCTGTTCGGGATCGCGATGACGCCGGCCGGCGACGGCTTCTATTACGTCCAGGACGACGTCAACACGCTGATGCTCGCGAAGTAACGGAGCCGACCATGGCAGACGATCTGAACCCGCCATCGCGCCCCGCGCGCCGCGGCTTCCTGAAAGCCGGCGGCGCGGCGGTGGCCGCGGGCCTCGCGGCGGGCGCGATGCCGGCCGCGCGCGCGGCCGATGCCGCCAACCCGGCCGCCGCGGATGCGCACGCGCACGACGACGACCTCGAGCCGTTCTACGGCAAGCACCAGGGCGGCATCGTGACGCCGCAGCAGCGCAACGCATATTTCGCGGCGCTCGACCTCACGACCGACAAACGCGCGGACGTGATCGCGCTGCTGAAGACGTGGACCGACGCGGCCGCGCGCCTGACGCGCGGCGACACCGCGCAGCCGCTGCCGGCAACCGGCGGCGACGACGTGGCGCCGGCCGACTCGGGCGACGCGCTCGGCATCGGCCCGTCGCGGCTGACCATCACGTTCGGCTTCGGGCCCGGCCTGTTCGCGGTCGCGGGCAAGGACCGCTACGGCCTCGCGAAGCAGCGCCCGGCCGCGCTCGTCGACCTGCCGCGCTTCAACGGCGACCAGTTGATTCCGGAGAAGACCGGCGGCGACCTGTTCATCCAGGCGTGCGCGAACGATGCGCAGGTCGCGTTCCATGCGGTGCGCCAGCTCGTGCGCCTCGGCGGCAAGGCCGTGCAGATGCGCTGGGGCCAGGCCGGCTTCACGTCCGGCAAGCCGGGCGAGACGCCGCGCAACCTGATGGGCTTCAAGGACGGCACGATGAACCCGTCGCGCGACGACCCCGCCGCGATGAACGAATTCGTGTGGGCCGGCAGCGAAGGCCCGGCGTGGATGAACGGCGGCACCTATACGGTCGTGCGCCGCATCCGCATCACGCTCGAACACTGGGACAACACCGAGCTCGGTTTCCAGGAGCAGGTGTTCGGCCGCAGGAAGTACAGCGGCGCACCGATCGGCGGGAAGCAGGAATTCGAAGCGCTCGACCTCGATGCGGTCGACAACGACGGCAATTCGGTGATCCCCGACAACTCGCACGCGCGTCTCGCATCGCCGCAGCTCAACAACGGCGCGCAGATCCTGCGTCGCGCGTATTCGTACAACGACAGCGCGAATTTCTACATCGAGCGCTGGCCGCCGTGGCGTCAGCAGACCGAGTACGACGCGGGGCTGATGTTCGTCGCGCACCAGCGCGACCCGCGCCGTGGCTTCATTCCGATCAACGAGAAGCTCGCGAAGCTGGACATCATGAACCAGTTCACCACGCACGTCGGCAGCGCGATCTTCGCGTGTCCGCCGGGCGCGCAACCCGGTTCGTACATCGGCGCCGCGCTGTTCGAAGCGTAACGGCATAACGACGCAACGACACGCAACGCACCCTTTTTCCCGGCCCGTCCGGATGAAACCCACGACGACGACATGAACACTTCACCCGTTAGCCGCCCGCTGCGGCACCTGATCGCCGCGGCCGCCGCCGCGCTGATGCTGACCGGCGCGCTGCACGCCACGCGCGCGCATGCCGCGACGCTCACGCTGTACAACGCGCAGCACGAGCAGGTCGTCAACCAGCTCGTCAAGGACTTCGAAGCGCAGAGCGGCATCACCGTGAAGGTGCGCTCGGGCGAAGGCCCCGCGCTCGCCGCGCAGCTCGTCGCGGAAGGCGATCGCACGCCGGCCGACGTGTACTTCACCGAGAACTCGCCCGAGCTCGTGCTGCTCGACCGCAAGGGCCTGCTCGCGAAGACCGACGGCGCCGCACTGCAGGCGGTGCCCGCGCGCTTCAACCCGACCGACGGCAACTGGGTCGGCGTGCTCGCGCGCGAGAACGTGCTCATCTACAACACCGCGAAGCTCCAGCCGCAGCAACTGCCCGCGTCGCTGCTCGATCTCGCGAAACCCGAATGGAAGGGCAAGGTCGGCGTCGCGCCGAGCGATGCGGACTTCCTGCCGCTCGTGAGCGCGGTGCTCGCGCTGCACGGCGAAGCCGCGACGCTGCAATGGCTGAAGGGCCTGAAGACCAACGCGCAAATCTTCGACGACGACGAAGGCGTGACGGCGGCCGTCAACCGCGGCGGCGTGCTGACCGGCATCGTCAACAACTACTACTGGGATCGCCTGCACGCCGAACTCGGCGACAAGTCGACCAAGAGCGCGATCCACCACTTCGGCAACCACGACGTCGGCGCGGCCGTCAACGTGTCGGGCGCCGCGGTGCTGAAGGCGTCGAAGCACCAGGCCGATGCGCAGAAGTTCGTCGCGTATCTCGTCAGCGAGCGCGCGCAGAAGCTGATGGCGGGCGGCCACATCAGCTTCGAGTATCCGCTGCACCCGGGCGTCGCACCCGACCCGATCCTGAAGCCGTTCAACGAACTGAGCCCGCCGGCGCTGACGTTCGAACAGCTCGGCGACGACAGCCAGGCCGGCAAGCTGCTGCGCCAGGCCGGCCTGCTCTGAGCATGAGCGACGCCGTGTCCCGCACGGCACGCCCCGCGCGCGACGGCGAGCGCGCCGCGACGCGGCGGCGCCCGTCGCGCGCGCTCGTCGCCGCGGCCGCGTGCGGGCCGCTTGCGATCCTGTTGCCGCTCGGTTTCACGCTGTATCGCGCGGCGACCTTCGGCGTCGACGATGCGATCGAGCTGCTGTGGCGCCCGCTCGTCGGCGAACTGCTCGTCAACACGTTGTCGATCACGCTCGCCGCGACCCTCGCGTGCACACTGCTCGGCACCGCGGTCGCGTGGTTCATCGAGCGCACCGACCTGCCGGCGCGGCCGCTGTGGACCGCGCTCGCCGCAGCGCCACTCGCGGTGCCGCCATTCATCACGAGCTATGCGTGGGTGTCGCTGAGCCTCGACCTGCAGGACTTCCTCGGCGCGCTGATCGTGCTGACCTCGGCGTACTTCCCGCTCGTCTACCTGCCGGTGGCCGCCGCGCTGCGCGAGCTCGACCCCGCGCTCGAAGAAAGCGCGCGCACGCTCGGCTGCTCGCCGTGGCATACCTTCTTGCGCGTCGTGCTGCCGCAGTTGCGCCCCGCGCTGTGTGGCGGGATGCTGCTCGTCGCGCTCGGCGTACTGTCCGAATTCGGCGCGTTCCAGTTGCTGCGCTTTCGCACCTTCACGACCGAGATCTATGCGGAATACCGCACCGCGTTCGACGGCGGCGGCGCATCGCTGCTCGGCTGCGTGCTGATCGCGCTGTGCCTGTTGTGCCTCGCGATCGAGGCGCGCGCACGCGGCCATGCGCGCTACGGCCATACGCACCGCGCCGCGCGCCGCGTCGCGATGCGTTATCCGCTCGGGACCCTGCGCGGCCCCGTCACCGTCGCGTTCGCCGTGCTCGCGGCCGCGACGCTCGGCGTGCCGCTCGCGATGATCGGCTACTGGCTCACGCAACAGGGCGCGGCCGCCGTCACGCCGGCCGATGTGTCGCCCGAACTGCTGTGGCAGGCCGCGCTCGCGTCGTCCGGCTACGGCCTCGCGGCCGCGGCCGTCACGACGCTGCTCGCGCTGCCGCTCGCGTTCCTGCTGGTCCGTTATCCGGGCCGCGTCGCGACGATCCTCGAACGTACGGCGATGACCGTGCAGGGCGTGCCGGGCATCGTCGTCGCGCTCGCGATCGTGTCGATCACGGTACGGCTGCTGCAGCCGCTTTACCAGAGCGCGCCGGCGCTCGTCGCCGCGTACGCGATCCTGTTCCTGCCGCTCGCGGTCGTCAGCGTGCGCGCGGCGCTGTCGCACGTGCAGGTCCGGCTCGAGGAAACCGCGCGTTCGCTCGGCCTCGGCTGGCGCGCGACGCTCACGCGCGTGGTGCTGCCGCTCGCGGCGCCCGGCCTCGGCGCGGCCGCGACGATGGTGTTCATCTCGGTCGTGACGGAACTCAACGCGACGCTGCTGCTGTCGCCGATCGGCACCCGCACGCTCGCGACGCAGGTGTGGAGCGATACGGCGACGCTCGCGTTCGCGGCCGCGGCGCCTTATGCGGCGCTGCTCGTCGCGCTGTCGCTGGGCGCATCGGGACTGCTGTTCCGGCTGCTCGGCCGCGCGTCGGTGCGCGACTGAGCGCCGCCCCCTTTCCCCGGAACCGCTCATGAGCGAACTACGCATCCACGGCCTGTCCAAATCGTTCGGATCGCATACCGTCCTGCACGACATCGATCTCACCGTGCGGCGCGGCTCACGCCTCGCGCTGCTCGGCCCGTCCGGCAGCGGCAAGACGACGCTGCTGCGCGTGCTGTGCGGCTTCGAGCGCGCCGAGCGCGGCACCGTCGAGATCGACGGGCGCCGCGTGGCCGCGCCCGGCGTGCACCTGCCGCCCGAACAGCGCCGGATCGGCTATGTGCCGCAGGAAGGCGCGCTGTTTCCGCATCTGTCGGTGGCCGACAACATCGCGTTCGGCCTGCCGCGCGCGGCGCGGCGGCGCCATCATCGCGTCGGAGAACTGCTCGAGATGGTCGGACTGCCCGCGTCGTACGCGAGCCGCGCACCGCAGCAACTGTCCGGCGGGCAGCAGCAGCGCGTCGCGCTTGCGCGCGCGCTGGCGCCCGAGCCGTCGCTCGTGATCCTCGACGAACCGTTCTCCGCGCTCGACACGTCGCTGCGCCACGAAACGCGCAGCGCGGTCGCGGATGCGCTCGCCGCGGCGGGCGCGACGTCGGTGCTCGTCACGCACGACCAGCCCGAGGCGATGACGCTCGGCGACGAAGTGGCGGTGATGTGGCAAGGCCGGCTCGTGCAGACGGCCGCGCCGCAGACGCTGTACCGGCAGCCCGTCACGCGCGACATCGCGTCGTTCGTCGGGCAAGCCGTGCTGCTCGCGGGCCGCGTGCGCGACGGGCGCATCGCGTGCGCGCTCGGCGAGTTGCCGCTCGTCGCGCCGCTGCCCGACGGGCCGGCCGACGCGATGCTGCGCCCCGAGCAGATCGGCCTCGTGCCGGTCGCGCATGCCGACGCAGCGCGCGGCCATACGGCGCGCGTCGAAGCCGCACAGTTCGCGGGCCAGGACGCCGACGTGCTCACGCGCCTCGATGCCGATGCCGACGTGTTCGTGCGCGTACGCGTGCCGGGACACCGGTGTCCGGCAGTCGGCGAACGCGTCGCGCTCGTCGTCGACGGTGCGGTGATGGCGTACGCGCGCTGAGCGGCGCGGCCCGTCGTCACGCGCCATCACGCATCGGCGCAGCCCGCATCCGACAGCGGCCGGAAGGTCCGGCCGCCCGTCTCGACGGCCGCGCCCAGCAGCCGTGCAAGGCCCTTCGCGCCTTCGCGCATCACGACGTCGTGATTCCATCGGAACAGCGGGCGCGCGAACGGCTCCAGCCAGTTCATCCAGCGCACGTGCGTGTGGATGTGCCAGTCGTAGCGCACGACGGTGCATGCGCCGTCGCCGGCGAACGACCAGCATCCGTCGCCTTCGATCGCGCCGCTCGCGCGGCCTTCGAGCGCATGCGGCGGCTCGACGCGCCGCACGCGCATGTCGAAGGTCAGCCGGTACGGCAGCGCGCCCTTCCACGTGTACCGGTGCAGCGCGCCGACGCCACGCGCGTCGCCCTGCTCGATCTCGACGGTGCGTACCGCGCCCTTCCACCAGTCGGGCCAGCGGTCGACCTGGTAGATCGCGTCCCAGACCGCCGCGAGCGGGGCGTCCACGCGCCATGTCGTCGAGAACCGGTATTCCGCCATGCAGCCTCCGGCATGCGTGTCAGGGGCATCAATCGGCGCACCAATCAGGGCGCGAAAAAGCGCTCGGGAAACGCGACGTCGATCTCGATATCGTCGAGCGTCACGGTTTCGAGCGGCACGTCGTCATCGTCCGCGAAGCTGACGACCTTCAGCGGAAAGCCGTCCTCGGCGTCCAGCCACAGCCGGTAGCGATGCACGCCGTCGACCGCATGCGCGGGCCCGCCCGTGACCGACACGCGCAGCGCGGCCCGGCCGCCGACGGCCTCCTCGCCTTCGGTCACCGTCGCACCGCCCTGCTGCAGCGCATGAACGTTGCGCAGCAACTCGCCGACGTCCGACCGGTCGACCCGGTGGCCGCTGCGGTCGCGCACGAGCGGATTGGACGGCGACAGCGTCAGCGCGGGCGGCGCATGCGCGCCGAACGGGCGCAGCCGCACCTTGCCGTCGCCGGGATCGTAGGCGAGCACCGCGCCGTGATGAGGCGACACGAAATCCATCCGGACGAAGCCGGGTTTCAGGTACGCATAGCGGATTTCGGTATGTTCGCCGCCCCGCGCCGACGAGCGGATCGTCGCGCGATACGAGCGGACGTGGTCGAAATGCGCCTGCGCGACGGTCACGGGATCGGCTGTCATGCTCGCTCCTATCAGGCTCGCGGCCAGCAACGCGGCGATCACGGCGCCGCCTCGACGTCGAGCACGCCTTCCATCCCGCGCTCGCGATGGCTCCTGAAAAACAGCAGCCGATGCGTGCAATAGTAGGCGAACCGGCCCGGCTGCGCAGGCGTGAAGCGAAAGGTCTTCGGCGTCGTGCCGAGTTCGGTGTGCACCGCGATGCCGGCCTGCGGCGCGTCGATCTCGAAACTGTGCGGCACGACGCCGGGCTCGGCCGACACGGTCAGCTCGACCGGTAAGTGCGCGCGCACGATCACGTGGTTCGGACGGAAGAAATAGCTGCCGCCGACGATCGTCACCCGCTGCACGCCGTCGGCGTCGACCGGCACGCGCACCGGCGCATCGCCGTCCGCCCGCGCGAGGGCAGCACCCACGGCGAGCGCCGCGAGCACCGGCATCAGCATGAGCATCTTCGTCGTCTTCATCGACCGCTCCCTGCCGGCGCCGCGCGCGTCATCCTTTCCACGCGTCGGTCGAGCCGCCAAGCGCGCCGCACGCTTCGATCGCGAGCTCGCGCAGGCGCCGTTCGTCGCCGCGGCCGGACAGCGCATAGCCCATGCCGCGATCCGACCAGAAATACGTGTAGCGGCCGTCGGCCGACATCGCCTGCGGCGCGAGGTGCCGCGCGTCGTACGCGGTCATGTACAGCGTCACGCGCTCGCCGTCCGCGCGCTGGTACATGAGCTGCGCGGCCGGCCCCGCGTCGCCGGGCAGCAACCGGCCGCCCAGCAGCACATAGCCGTATTCGTCGAGCGACGGCGCGCGCACGGTCCGCCCGACGCGCGCCGACAGCCACGCGGCAAGGTGTCCGGGGTCTCCCGCGCCGACCTCGACCGGATGCTCGCGATCGGCTGCGTACACCGCATACGCGACATCGGCGCGCGCAGCGAACGCCGGTTCGCTGCCGAACGCCGTCCAGCCCGCATGCAGCGCGACGCCGATCAGCAGCCCGGCCGCCAGCCCCGCGAGCGCATACGCGAACCCGCGCCGGCGCGGCGCGCGGCGCTGCACGAACAGCGCAGGCGCGGCGCTCGGCAACGGAAACAGCGCATGCAGCGCATGGCGCTGCGCACGGTAATGCGCGAATCGTTCGGCTTCCTCCGGATCGGACTGCAAGCGCTCGAGCACCTCGCGCCGCTCGTGCCCGGACAGCTCGCCGTCCAGCAACGCGGACAGCAGTTGCACCGACGCATCGTCGTCCCGCTCGTTCGAAGGCTTGCGAGAATCGTCCATCATGGCTTCCTGATCACCCGTAACGTGGCTGTGCCGTGCGCCGACGGCTCGTCCAACAGCAGTGCGCGCATCTGCCCGCGCGCCCGCGCGAGCCGCGACATCACCGTTCCCACCGGTACGCCGAGCACCTGCGCGGCGTCGCGATAGCTCAATTCTTCGAGCGCGACCAGCAGCAGCACCTCGCGCTGTTCGACGGGCAGCCGGTACAGCGCGCGCTGCACGTCGCGCAGCTCCAGCCCGCCGATCTCGCCGGTCGGCGCGGCCATCGTCTGCCACGGCGCCGTCGCGTCGTCGACCGCGATCTCGTGCCGCGCACGCAACTGGTCGATGAAGCGGTGTCGCAGCAGCGTCAGCAGCCACGCGCGCAGGTTGCCGCCGTCGCGCGGCGGCCGGTTCAGCGCACGTTCGAGTGTGTCCTGCACGAGATCGTCCGCCCAGGCCCGGTCGCCCGTCAGCGCACGCGCATAGCGCGTGAGATGCGGCAGCCACACCAGCAGATCCGATTCATAGCTCATCAGGATGCCTCGCGCGTCGCCGCGCGGTCACGGACGCGCCACGTGCCACATGCCCCCGATCCCGTCGCCACCCGCGTCGCCAGCCTTGCGGTCCATCTTCCATCGATACAGCGGGTGTCCGCGGTACGCCCATTGCTTCTTGCCGTCGCTGCGCGCGACGAGGCTCCACGCGCCCGATGCCTTGTCGTACGCGTCGGCGAGCGCGGGCGGCCAGTTGGCCGCACACGCGCTGTCGCACGCGCTCTTGCCGGGCGCGTCGCGATCGAACACGTACAGCGTCATGTGATCTTCGTCGACGAGTTTCCCGTCGCCGACCTGTGGCGGTTCCGCGGCCGCCGGCCGCACGATCGCCGCCATCAGCGCGGCGGCGAAGAGCATCCGTTTCATTCCCGTTCTCCTTGGCATCGCATCGCAACACGGCGCCGCCGGACGGGACGATCGGCTTCGTCGCGACCATTATCCCGCCGGGCGGCAGTGCCGGAACTCGGTATGTAAACGGACGGCAGCCAGCGGTTATTCCATGCCGCCCGGCGACGATCGGCGGCGGCCTGGCATCGGTCATTCATATGACGAAAGAAAACGGGGAACCAAAAAGACAACGCGGCATGACATCCCTGTCATGCCGCGTTGCGCGACCTGTGTTGCATGACCTGAGTTGCACGACCGTTGCGCACGGCGGCCGATACGGCGCCGCCGTGCGTTTCCGGCTCGTTACTTCGGCAGTGCGCCCGTCAGCGACTGGAGCAGCGTCGTCACCGGTGCGAGCGGGTTGTTCGGCGAGCTGCTGCCCGAATGCGGCGTGACCGACAGGCTCGGCGCGGAACCGAGCGCCGTGCCCACCGACGTGCCGACCGCATTGACGACCGTCGCCGTCGAGTTGGCACCCGTCGTCAACAGCGAGCCGACCGCGCCCGCCGTGCCGCCGGCTGCGTTCGCGCCCGAGCCGAGCAGGCTGCCGCCTGCCGCTGCCGTCGAACCGGCCGCGCCCGTCAACGCGCCGGCCGCCTGGCCGAGCGCCGCCGGTCCGTTCGCGAGTGCGCCCGTCGCCGAACCGAGCGCGCCGGTCAGTGCCCCGGCCGGGTTGCTGCCGCCCGTCAGGCCGTTCACGAGGTTCGTGATCGGTGCGATCGGGCTGTTGCCCGTCGCGCCCGTCAGCGTGCCGACGACCTGGTTCACGACACCTTGTACCGGCGCCAGCGGGTTCGACCCGCCGAGGTTGCCGAGGGCACCCGTCACCGAGTTCAGCGCGCCCGTCAGCGCACCGGCCGGATTGCCGCTGCCGAGCGTACCGACGACCTGGTTCACGACACCCTGTACCGGCGCGAGCGGGTTCGTGCCGCCCAGCGCGCCGAGCGCACCCGCGACGGAGCCGACCGCGTTGCCGAGTGCGCCCGTGGCCGTGCCGACCGCGTTGCTCAGCGTCGCAGCCGGATTGCTGCCCCCGAGCGTGCCGACGACCTGGTTCACGACGCCTTGCACCGGCGCCAGCGGGTTCGAACCGCCGAGGTTGCCGAGCGCGCCCGTCACCGAACCGAGTGCGCCGGTCAGCGCTCCGGCCGGATTGCCGCCCGTCGGCAGCGCGTTCTGCAGGCCGTTGACGAGGTTCGTGATCGGCGTGATCGGGCTGCCACCGCCTGCGCCGGACAGCGTGCCGACGACCTGATTCACGACGCCCTGCACCGGCGCCAGGGGATTCGTGCCGCTCAGCGCACCCGTCACCGAGTTCAGCGCGTTCGTCAGCGCACCGGCCGGATCGCCGTTGCCGAGCGTGCCGGCCAGTTGCGTGACGACGCCTTGCACCGGCGCGAGCGGGCTCCCTGCGCCGCCGACGTTGCCGAGCGTGCCCGTGATCGTGTTGACCGCGTTGCTCAGCGCGCCGGCCGGGTTACCGCTGCCGAGCGTGCCCGTGACCTGGTCGACGACGTTCTGGATCGGTGCCAGCGGGTTCGCGCCGCTGCCGACGTTGCCCAGTGCGCCTGTGACCGTACCGAGGGCGCCCGTCAGTGCGCCGGCCGGGTTGCCGCCGCCGAGTGCACCCGTCACCTGATTGATGACACCCTGGGCCGGTGCCAGCGGGTTCGAGCCGCCGCCGACGTTGCCCAGTACGCCCGTGACCGTGCCAAGGGCACCCGTTAGTGCGTCGGCCGGATTGCCGCCGCCGAGTGCGCCCGTCACCTGATTGACGACACCCTGGACCGGCGCCAGCGGGTTCGAGCCGCCGCCGACGTTGCCCAGTGCACCCGTGACCGTGCCAAGGGTACCCGTCAGTGCGCCGGCCGGGTTGCCGCCGCCGAGCGCGCCCGTCACTTGATTCACGACGCCTTGAACCGGCGCCAGCGGGTTCGACCCGCCACCGACGTTACCTAGTGCACCCGTGACCGTGCCGAGGGCACCCGTCAGCGCACCGGCCGGGTTGCCGCCACCGAGCGCGCCCGTCACTTGATTCACGACACCTTGAACCGGCGCCAGCGGGTTCGACCCGCCACCGACGTTACCTAGTGCACCCGTGACCGTGCCGAGGGCACCCGTCAGCGCGCCGGCCGGGTTACCGCTGCCGAGCGTGCCCGTGACCTGGTCGACGACGTTCTGGATCGGTGCCAGCGGGTTCGAGCCGCCGCCGACGTTGCCCAGTGCACCCGTGACCGTGCCAAGGGCACCCGTCAGTGCGCCGGCCGGGTTGCCGCCGCCGAGTGCACCCGTCACCTGATTGACGACACCCTGGACCGGTGCCAGCGGGTTCGCGCCACCGCCGACGTTACCCAGTGCACCCGTGACCGTGCCGAGGGCACCCGTCAGTGCGCCGGCCGGGTTACCGCCGCCGAGTGCGCCCGTGACCTGGTTCACGACGCCCTGGACCGGTGCCAGCGGGTTCGAGCCGCCGCCGACGTTGCCCAGTGCGCCCGTTACCGTGCCAAGGGCGCCCGCCAGTGCGCCGGCCGGATTGCCGCTACCGAGCGCGCCCGTCACTTGATTCACGACGCCTTGAACCGGCGCCAGCGGGTTCGACCCGCCACCGACGTTACCTAGTGCACCCGTGACCGTGCCGAGGGCACCCGTCAGCGCACCGGCCGGGTTGCCGCCACCGAGCGCGCCCGTCACTTGATTCACGACACCCTGGACCGGCGCCAGCGGCTGCACCGTGCCGCCGCCACCACCGAGTGCGCCCGTCACCGCCCCCGCGGCGCCCGACAGCACTTGGCCGGGATCGCCGAGCGACGTCTGGATCGCGCCCGATCCGCCCGCCGTCACGGTGACCGAGCCCAGCGGCGACGTACCCGTCGCGACCAGCCCGACCGACACGCTGTTCGTCGGCGGATTGACGATCACTTGCGGGATCGGCAGCGAATCGAGGGCACCCGCCATCGCGGAACCCGAAGCCAGTACCCCGAACACCATCGCGACCGACAGCGCCACACCCGTCAATTTAAGATTTTGTCCCATCCTTATTCACCCCATCTCGGTTGGCACTACGTTGATAAAGCATGGGGACGGACTGCACGAATCGTGCCAATTCAAAAAAGCGGATTGATTCATCCGCCTATTTCCAGGCAATAACGCTTTTTTATGAATTTCAGGCGAAATATGCGGGTTCGGAGTCGGAATCATCCGACAAAAAATGCCGATGGATCACGGATGTAACGTAACGTTTGCGAGCCCCGCAGTAACGTGTTCCGGAACATTCCACGCAACACCGGAGCGTCCTGCCGAGACAGTGCCCTGCATCGTCAGGACCGGCTGCCCATTACGCATTTCAGCAATATGAAAATGCATTGATAAATCGCGAATTTGCTGATTTTATTTATTGCGCGATTTCTTTCTTGGCCATTACGCAGATCATTTCCGATTACCCGGTTTTCGATAATGCAGACAGCCGAATGAAAAATTGTTGCGGCCGCATCCGCGGCCGGAGCACGCGATGCAGCGCGCGCGGCGGCGGCCCGGGCCTGCGCCGCATCGCCGCGCCGCCGGCTCAGCCGAAGCGCGCAGGCCGGTACGGATGGGGATCGATATAGGTCGGCGCACCCGTCATCATTTCGGCGAGCAGGCGACCGGTCGCAGGGCCGAGCGTGAGCCCGTGGTGGCAATGGCCGAACGCGAACCACAGATGGCGATGGCGCGGCGCGGGCCCGATCACCGGACGCATGTCCGGCGTGCACGGCCGCATCCCGAGCCACGGCTCGGGATCGAGCCGTTCGCCGATGCCGAACGCGTCGCGCGCAAGCGGCTCGGCGCGCGCGAGCTGCACGCCGGTCGGCGGCGCGCCGCGCAGCGCGATCTCGACACCGGTCGTGAGCCGCAGGCGGCCGCCTTCCATCGGCGCGACGACGAAACCTTCCTCGGTATCGCACACCGGCACGTTCAGCGGCGTGCGCGTCGGCCGGTAGTGCATGTGGTAGCCGCGCTTCGCGCGCAGCGGAATCCGGTAGCCGAGCGGCGCGAACACGTGATCGGACCACGGCCCGAGCGCGACCACGGCCGAGCGTGCAGAGATCGGCCCATGCTCGGTACCGACCCGCCAGCCGCCATCCACCTGAACGAGCGTCTTCGCGTCGCCGAGCACGAATGTGCCGCCGTCGCGTTCGAACAGCCGCGCATAGGCCTTGGTCAGCCCGCCAGGGCTCGACACGGTCTTCGGATCCTGCCAGTGGAATGCGCCGCAGAACGCGTCGCCGACCCCGGGCTCGCGTTCGCGCAGCGCACGCGCGTCGAGCACGGTCATCCGCAGCCCGTGCGCGTCGGCCACGCGCTGCTGCGCGTGCGTTTCCGCGTCGAACAGCGCGGGCGAACGGAATGCCTCGATCCACCCGCCGTCGTGCACGAGCGGCTGCGCGTCCGTGCGCGCGAGCAGTGCGTCGTGCTCGACGACGCTTGCCGCGACGAGCGGCAGCAGGTCGCGCGCGGCGGCCGCGAGCCGCTGCGGCGACGATTCGCGCCAGAAGCGTGCGAGCCAGCCCGCATACGCCGGCAGCGCGCGGTAGTCCCAATAGAGATCGACCGAGCGGTTGCGCGCATAGCGCAACAGCGTGCCGAGCCGGCGCGGAAACGCGTACGGCACGACCGACGAGCGCTCGATCAGCCCGGCATTGCCGTGGCTCGTTTCCTCGCCGGGCGCGCGCCGGTCGACGAGCGCGACGCGCAGCCCGCGATCCTGCAGATGCAGCGCCGACGACACGCCGACGATGCCGGCCCCCAGAACGATGACGTCGAAATCCATGCTTCCCCGCCCAGCGTCGAGATTCGATGCGACGCGCGCCGGCACCGTGGCCGGCGCGCGGCCGTGCTTACTTCGCGACGATGTCGCGCTTGAAGTACTTCTGCGACAGCGCGCCCAGCGTGCCGTCCTTCTTCAGCGCGTCGAGCGCGCCGACGATCTTCGCCTGCAGCGCCTTGTCGCCCTTGCGCATCCCGAAGCCCGTGCCCTCGCCGAGCGTCGCCGGATCCTTCAGCGGCTCGCCGACGATCTGGTAGTCGCGGCCGGCCGGCTTGTCGAGGAAACCGTCCTGCGCGGTCTGCGCTTCCTGCACCGCCGCGTCGAGACGCCCGGCGACGAGATCGCCGTAGATCTGGTCCTGGTCCTGATATGACACGACGGCCACGCCCGCATTGGCCCAGTGCGCCTTCAGGAAATCCTCCTGCGACGAGCCCTGCAGCACGCCGACGTGCTTGCCGCGCAGGCTCGCGACGTCCGGCCGCAGCGGCGAGCCACGCCTGGCGACCATCACGATCGGCACCACGTAGATCGCCGGCGTGAAATCGATGCTCTGCTTGCGCTTCGCGGTGATGTTCATCGCCGAGTTGATCGCGTCGAACTTGCGCGCCTGCAGCGCCGGGATCAGGCCGTCGAACGCATTCTCGACCCACACGCATTTCATGTTCAGCTTCGCGCACACCGCGTTGCCGATATCGACGTCGAAACCCTGCAACTGGCCGGCCGGCGTCTTGCTCTCGAACGGCGGATAGGCGGCTTCGATCCCGAAGCGCAACGTGGTCTGTTCCGCGTGGGCCGTGACGGCCGCGCACGCAAGCGCCGCGACGGCGCAGAGGGAAAGCTTCCAGTTCATGACGGTCCTTCTGTTCTGGATTGAGGCGATGAAGATCGGTCGCGCGACACCCGCAACCGGGCGCCGGATCGGCATTCGATGCAGGCGGCGGCCGGATGGCGACGTACCGTGTCCTGCACGCGAAATATAGACTTAAAGTCTATATTAGACTATAGGGAATACGAGAATCGTGTGCCGTCACGTCGCGCCGAAATTTCGTCGATCGTCAAAAACACCGTTGATTTCCCGGTGTTTTTCATGAAGACGGCAACGACACAAAGTCTCGAAAAGAAAAATTCTCCGGATTTCATTTGTCTATATTAGACTTTTTGTCCATCACGAACACCGCCGGGCACCGTCTTTCGAGACTTTCCTGTCCGGCCCCGACCGGAGATGTCCCCATGACGCAAACCGTCCCGACCCTGCCGCTGACTGTCGACGAAGCCGCGGTGCGCGCGGCCCTGCCGTCGCTCGACGTGCTCGGCACGCTGCGCCGCATGTTCGCGTCGCTCGCCTCGGCGCGCGCGGTGCAGCCGCCGCAGACCCTCACGCTGTTTCCCGACCAGGCCGGCGACTTCATCACGTATCTCGGCGCGCTCGCCGACGAGCAGGTGTTCGGCGCGAAGCTGTCCCCGTACGTCGTGACGGGCGCCGGACCCGACGGGAGGCCGATCGTCACCGCGTGGACCGCGCTGATGTCGATGCGCACCGGCCAGCCGCTGATGTGGTGCGACGCGGGGCTGCTGACCGTCGAACGCACGGCCGGCACGACCGCGCTCGCGGTCGACTGCCTCGCGCCGCGCGACGCGCGCCATCTGGCGATCGTCGGCGCGGGCGCGGTCGGCCTCGCGCACCTGCGGCACACCGCGGCATTGCGCGACTGGGAGACGATCCGCGTGTACTCGCCCGCGCTTGCCGGCGACGCGGCGCTGCAGGCGACGCTCGCCGAACTCGACCCGCGTGCACGCGCGGCTGCGAGTATCGAAGCCTGCGTGCGCGACGCGGACGTCGTGATGCTGTGCACGTCGTCGGGCACGCCCGTGCTCGGCGACGGGATGCTCACGCGCCCCGCGCTCGTCACGTCGATCAGCACGAACGTCGCGCGTGCGCACGAGATCCCGCCCGCCTGGCTGCCCGACATGGACGTGTACTGCGACTACCGGCACACGACGCCCGCGAGCGCCGGCGAGATGCAGATCGCGGCGGCCGACCACGGCTGGGAAGCCGCGCGGATCGTCGGCGACTTGCCCGCGCTCGTCGCCGGCACCTGCGCGGCGCCGTCGCGCACGCGTCACGCGTTGTTCCGCTCGATCGGCCTCGGGCTCGAGGACATCGCGATCGCGCACGCGCTGTACACGCACCTGACGCGCGCATGAGCGGCACGCGAGCGCGGGGCCGATACAATGGCGCAACCGCCGCGGCGGCCGCGCGCGAGCGCACGGGCATGCCGGCCACCGATGCGCCGGCACGCCGGCCCGATGCGCCGCCCGGCCTCCGCCCACCCGAGATGGCGACACCGATGCGCAAGAAGAAATCCCCCGTCAAAGACCTGCTGCTCACCCGCTATGCGCCGATCGCCGACGGTATCGCCGCACTGTTCTTCCCGTACGCGGAAGTCGTGATCCACGACCTGCACGACCAGACCGTGCTGTATCTCGCGAACAACCTGTCCAAGCGCGAGGTCGGCGACGATTCCGCGCTCGAGGAAATCGATCATTCCGCGCGCGAGCGCGTGATCGGCCCGTACGAGAAGCTGAACTGGGACGGACGACGGATGCGCTGCGTCAGCAACGTGCTGTTCGACGACGAAGGCCGCCCGGCCGGGATGATGTGCATCAACTTCAATATCGCGGTGTTCGACGAGGTACGCGCGACGCTCGACCTGTTCATCAAGGGCGCGGGCGTCGTCGCGCAGCCGGACGAGCTGTTCCGCGACGACTGGCAGGAGCGCATCAACACGTTCCTGCATGGCTGGCTGCGCGAGCGGCAGGTCGGGCTCAACGGGCTCACCCGCGAGCACCGGCGCGAGCTCGTCGAGGCGCTTTACGCGGAAGGCGCGTTCCGCGGCAAGAGCGCGGCGAACTATGTCGCGAACGTGCTCGGGATGGGGCGCGCGACGGTCTACAAGCACCTCAAGCACCTGAAGGAAACGCAGGGCGACGTGTAAGCGGCAAGCGGCGTGCCCCCGCGGGCCGGTTCGCCGAGCCCCTCCGCCGCGCCCGACATCGGCAATCGCTATCGGTCCGTGCCTTCCGTGTCTATGCTTCGTGAGACGTCGGGCGCGGGCCCGTTCCACATGGGCCCGGCCAAGACCAAGCGTCGAAGCAGAAAATGATATAGTCACGGTTACACTTTTTTTGCCGCCCCGGACCGCCCATGACGACCGCTCACGCCCCGACTACCCGCCCGACCCTGACCGTCGAAATCTGGTCCGACCTGATCTGCCCGTGGTGCTGGATCGGCAAGCGCCGCTTCGACGAGGCGCTCGCCGCGTTCGCGCACGCCGACCGCGTCGACGTCGCGCTGCGCGCGTACCGGCTGATGCCCGGCCAGCCCGTCGAGCCGGTCGAGGCGATGCTCGCGGGCAAATACCGGATGTCGCCCGCGCAGGTCGACCAGATGCTGCGCCAGGTGACCGACGCGGCCGCAAGCGTCGGGCTGCGCTACGACCTGCCCGGCACGCTCGTCGGCGACACGCTCGACGGCCACCGGCTCGTGAAGCTCGCGGAATCGACCGGCCGCGCGCATGCACTGACCGAGCGGCTGTACCGCGCGTATTTCTGCGAGCACGGCTCGCTGTTCGATCATGCGGAACTGACCGAATTCGCGGTTGAAGCGGGGCTCGAGCGCTCGGCCGTCGACGACGTGCTGCGCAGCAACGCGTACCGCGCCGAAGTCGAGGCCGACATCGCACGCGCCGCGCAGATCGGCGGGCGCGGCGTGCCGCTGTTCGTGTTCGGCGGCCGTTACGCAGTGTCGGGCGCGCAGCCGGCCGACGCGTTTGCGCAGGCGCTCGACCAGGCGTGGCGCGACGGCATCGTCGAACTCGCCGGCAGCGACGCGGCCGCGTGCGGCCCCGACGGTTGCGAATTGCCGGCGCGCCCGTAACACGCACAACGCCCATCCCGCACGTCCCGTCCGGACACGCCACTACGCGTCGCTCCTGCCACAAACCGGCAGGAAGCCCGCGCCGATGACGTCTACAATGCATCCTTTCAAATAACTATCAGAAGGCTGCAGGCCCATGACCCACGGGATTCACGGCGAGAAGCGCTGGTACGCGCTGATCGTGCTCTGCCTCGGCGTGCTGATGATCGTGCTCGACAGCACGATCGTGAACGTCGCGCTGCCGTCGATCAGCACCGACCTCCATTTCACCGAGACGGCCCTCGTGTGGGTCGTCAACGCGTACCTGCTGACGTTCGGCGGCTGCCTGCTGCTCGGCGGCCGGCTCGGCGACCTGTACGGCCAGCGCCGCATGTTCCTCGCGGGCCTCGTCGTGTTCACGCTCGCGTCGCTCGCGTGCGGCCTCGCGCAATCGCAGACGATGCTGATCGCCGCGCGCGCGGTGCAGGGGCTCGGCGGCGCGGTCGTGTCGGCCGTCTCGCTGTCGCTGATCATGAACCTGTTCACCGAGCCCGGCGAACGCGCGCGTGCGATGGGCGTCTACGGCTTCGTCTGCGCGGGCGGCGGCAGCATCGGCGTGCTCCTCGGCGGGCTGCTGACGAGTTCGCTGTCGTGGCACTGGATCTTCCTCGTCAACCTGCCGATCGGCATCGCGGTCTATGCAATGTGCGTCGCGCTGCTGCCGCGCATGCGCGCGCCGGCCGGCGCCGCGCGGCTCGACGTCGCGGGCGCGATCACGGTGACCGCGTCGCTGATGCTGGCCGTCTACGGGATCGTCGGCGGCAACGAGGCCGGCTGGCTGTCGACGCAGACCGTCGCGCTGATCGGCGCGGCCGTCGCGCTGCTCGCACTGTTCATCGCGATCGAGGCGCGCGCCGCGCATCCGCTGATGCCGCTCACGCTGTTCGCCGCGCGCAACGTCGCGCTCGCGAACGTGATCGGCGTGCTGTGGGCGGCCGCGATGTTCGCGTGGTTCTTCCTGTCCGCGCTGTACATGCAGCGCGTGCTCGGCTACGGGCCGCTGCAGGTCGGCCTCGCGTTCCTGCCGGCGAACCTGATCATGGCCGCGTTCTCGCTCGGGTTGTCGGCACGCATCGTGATGCGCTTCGGGATCCGCGGCCCGATCGCGGCCGGCCTGCTGATCGCGGCCTGCGGCCTCGCGCTGTTCTCGCGCGCACCGGTCGACGGCGGCTTCGTCTGGCACGTGCTGCCCGGCATGACGCTGCTCGGCATCGGCGCGGGCGTCGCGTTCAACCCGATGCTGCTCGCCGCGATGAGCGACGTCGATCCGGCCGATTCCGGGCTCGCGTCGGGGATCGTCAATACCGCCTTCATGATGGGCGGCGCGCTCGGCCTCGCCGTGCTCGCGAGCCTCGCGGCCGCCCGCACCGACGCGCTCGCGGCCGCGCAGGCCGCGCCGCTCGATGCGCTGAACGGCGGCTACCACGCGGCCTTCGCGTTCGGCGCGGCGTTCGCCGCCGCGGCCGCCCTGATCGGCCTCGCACTGCGGATCCGGCCGCAGAACGGCGTCGAAGGCGTCGGCTCCGCGCTGCACTGACCGTCGACAGACGGAGCCGGTCACCGGCATCGAACCCGGGCGCGCATTGTCGCGCCCTTTTTTGCGCGTGCCGGCGCCGCGCGCGTTCGCGGTTCGTCGTACCTGTCATGCCGATGACCGGCATCGGCCCCGCCCGCGTTCAAACGCCCGTTTCACATCCGTCCGGCCGCCCGCCGCACGGGCGTTCCCGGCCGATTTTTAACGGAGTCGACCATCCACCCGCCACATTTGCGACAATGGCGGACTTTTGACCCACGCGCCGCCGCCGAACGCCGCATAACCGCCTGCTTCCGATGTCGCTTCCCCATATCGATCTGCTGTACTCCCTGTCCGGCCTGTTCGTCGGCATCCTCGTCGGCCTGACGGGCGTCGGCGGCGGTTCGCTGATGACGCCGATCCTCGTGCTGCTGTTCGGCGTCCACCCCGCGACGGCGGTCGGCACCGACCTGCTGTACGCGGCCGCGACCAAGGCGACCGGCACGCTGGTCCATGGCCTGAAGGGATCGATCGACTGGCGCATCACGGGCCGGCTCGCGGCGGGTAGCGTCCCGGCCGCGGCGCTCACGCTGTGGTGGCTGCACACGCACGGGATGAACACGCCGGGCACCGCGCGGATGATCCAGCTCGTGCTCGGCATCGCGCTGCTGCTCACGTCGCTCGCGCTGATCTTTCGGCCGCAGCTCACCGCGTTCGCCGCGCGCAACCCGCTCGCGCCGAGCCCCGCGCGCACGCTGTGGTCGACCGTGCTGACGGGCGCCGTGCTCGGCGTGCTCGTGTCGATGACGTCGGTCGGCGCCGGTGCGATCGGCGTCACCGTGCTCCTGCTGCTGTATCCGGCGCTCGCGACGACCCGCATCGTCGGCTCGGACATCGCGCACGCGGTGCCGCTCACGCTCGTCGCGGGCATGGGCCACTGGCTGCTCGGCTCGGTCGACTGGTCGATGCTGCTGTCGCTGCTGCTCGGCTCGCTGCCCGGCATCGTGCTCGGCAGCCTGCTGTCGGCGCGCGCGCCCGAGCGGCTGCTGCGCAACCTGCTCGCCGCGACGCTCGTCGCGGTCGGCGTGCGGCTCGTGCTCGCGTAAGCGGCGCGGCGCGACGCCTCGCCGCGTCGGGCGTCGACACCATCGAGCCCCTAACGAAAAACGCCGTCCCGGCTCGTGACCCAGCCTTCATTTCCTGTCTTGACGGACTTCCAGGCGAGCCTCACGGCGTACCGGTCAGCGTATGCGCAACGGGTAGGTACTTGGCCAGGATGCTCAGCATGGTGGCGGCCTCTGCCTTCGACACGGGGGAAACGGTGAGACGTACGACGTGCCGTTGCGACGCTCGTGGGCCTTCGTGATGAAGGCAAATTCCTGGGTATTCACGCCCAGCGAGGTCGACACACGCTGGATGGCCAGGTTACGGCCCGCATCTTTGGGTTCGCACCTCGTAGAACTCCAGGATGGCCTGGACCACCTGAAAATAGCCTTCGTAGGCCAAGGTAAATACCTGCAGATGTCGGGCGGGATCCAACTCTTCGGCGGTGGCCTTATAGTCCGCGGCATTGCGTAGGAAGCCCGCGATTGCCCCGGGCGTCGGAGCAACCGCATCAAAGGCTTTCGTCTTGATGAGGTTTTCGTATTCAGTTGGGCGTGGCATCACAGTATCCTCAGCAAGGGGCCTTGGGCGATCTGTGCCATGACGGGGTCGGCGGCTACCAGCGCAGCCCATTCGGCAGGCTCGTACAACGAGAAGTTGACGGGGCGCAGCAGATTTTGCTCGGCCATGTGCAGGGCTTCAGATAGCTCGAGGAGAGGGACGTTCCCGATGACGATCAAGTCGATGTCGCTACGGCCACTGTCGGTACCCTTGGCCACCGAGCCAAACACGAACGCGGTGGAGATGTGCGCGGCAAACGGCAACAAGGCTTCCTTCAACGGCTCCGCAACGGCAAATGACTTGCGCGCGATGCTGACCAGTTCCGGATAGAGGATGAATTCCGTATTCGCGCGAATGCTTCGTTGTCGGCCTCGTCGAGCGTCTTCCTTGAGTACGCCGACCTCGACCAGCCGGTCCACCTGCTTTTGAGCGCTGCCGCGCCCACTGTTTGCCAGACGCAGCAGTTCCTGGAGCGTAAAACTACGGTCAGGCTGCAGCAGCGTGGCACCAAGCACCCGTTGCATGCCCGGTGTGAAGAGAAAGTCAGCGAGACTCACGAAAATCCTCAATAGAGGGATAAACGTCCTCATTATAGGGATTTTTTGACGAATCCTCAATAGAAGGCCATTCATCCCCACTTTGAGGATTCTCACTGCCGTCACCGAGGGGCTCAGGGCCGACGAGTCGCCCCTCGGACAAGCCGATGCCCCGGGGGTCCATGACTCCCGGGGCATCCTGGAGAACGGCAGCACCGCCATCGACACACGCCGCATGAAGAGTCGAGGCGCGTGGCCGGGCTGCGTTTTTACGTCACGGCAGGCGGCGCAAGCCGCCCGCCGCGCTTACTGCCCCTGCTGCTTCAATTGCTGCTGCTTGAGCTGCTGCGTACGCGCCTGCAGCTTCAGCACGCGCTGCAGCGCGGTGCGATTCGCGAGGATGCCGTCGTAGAAGTTGGCGAGATCGCCCTTCAGCGCGGTTCGCGACGCGTCGTTCAGGTAGATCATGTGGCCCGACGGGTAGTTCTTGATCGTCAGGTTCTGCGCCTTGATCGTCGGATCGAGCGGCATCTGCGCGAGCGTCAGCTCCGTCTGGTGGAACGGCGTGACCGAATCGAAATAGCCGTTCGCCGACAGCACCTTCAGGTCCGGGTTCACGCTCATCGTCGACGCGAGGTCGCCGGCCGTGTACAGCGTATTGCCGCCGCCCTTGTTCGCGCCGGTCGGGTCCGTGTGGCTGAAGTCCCAGTTGTTGAAGACCTGGTCGTTCAGGTCCACGAACGACGACGTCGACGTGTACTTGAGGTCGGTGTTGATGTAGCTGTTCCACAGCACCGTGTACGCGCCGCCGACGTTCGTGATCGACGGATCGTTGCTGCCCGAGTTCGGCAGGATGTACGGCGCGATGCCCTTGCCCGTGAAGTTCGCGCGACCGTCGTACTGGCCGATCTGCGTGCCCGGCACGAGCGTCAGGAAGAACGTGTACGGCGGGTTGTCGTTGGACGACGGCACGTTGCCGAGCGCGGCCGGGTTGCCGAAGGTCTGGATCAGCGACGTCGGGTCCGTGCCGATGTACGAGCCCATCTGCTGCGCGGTCTGCAGGTTCAGGTTCAGCCGCACGTTCACGAAGCCGCCGTCCTGCGGGTTCGGCTTCTGCGCGAGCGGCGCGAGCGTGTTGTCCGCGTAGGCGCGGGCCTGGACCATGTACGCGTCGAGATCGGTCGGCGTCGGGTTGACCGTCGTCTTCTTCCAATAGAACGCATCGGCCGCGAGCGTCGGGAACGTGCCCGGCGCGGACAGCGCGTTCGCGTAGTCGAGGATCGACGACTGCAGCGTGATCCCGTTCAGGTCGATGCCGTCCTCATGCAGCACCCACGACACGACCGCGCTGCGCGCGGTGCCGTACGACTCGCCGTAAAGGAACTTCGGCGAATTCCAGCGCGAATACTTGGTCAGGTAGCGCTGGATGAAGCGGTCGATCGAGCGCGCATCCTGGTCGGTGCCCCAGAAGTCCTTGTTCTTCGCCGGGGCGATCGCCGCCGAATAACCGGTGCCGACCGGGTTGATGAACACGAGGTCGGTGCGGTCGAGCAGGCTGTCGGGGTTGTCGAGCAGCTTGTACGGCGCGGGCGGCGTGAAGTTCGGGAACGACGACTGCAGGCGCTTCGGCCCGTACGAGCCGAGCAGCAGGTAGACCGACGACGAGCCGGGGCCGCCGTTGTAGAAGAACGTGACCGGGCGCGGCTTCGACGGGTCCGGATTGTCCTGCGTGTACGCGACGTAGAACATCTTCGCGTTCGGCGCCGACGTGATCGGATCGATCGTCGTCAGGTGGCCCGTGGTGGCCGTGTACTTGACGGTCTTGCCGCCGATCGTGACCTGGCGGTGCACGACCGCGGCGCCTTCCGTCGAATCCGTGACCGCGTCGTTCGGCCCGGTGCCGTACACGTCGTTGTCGACGTACGGCTGGTCGGCCGCGGCGGCGGCCGTCGCGTTGGTGCTGGCCGTCGTGCTGCCGTTGGACGCCGTCGCAGCCGCGGCGGCGGCCGAAGCGGCAGGGCTCGGCCCGTCGTCGCCGCCGCACCCCGTGACGAGCAGCGCTGCAGCCGCGGCGGCGGCGAGCGGCACGCTCAGAGTCGTTCCGAATAGCGCGAAACCGTCTTTCAAGGACTTCCGTGTCGTCATTATTGCCTCTCGAACAGAACGATAAATACCGCCGGCCGCAAAGGATCATTTGCACCGGCGCTCCGCACCGGGAATGCATTCGTTATGCGACGCACTCCGAGTTTTTTACCGGATCGGCAAATACCGATCGGCACGATTTACCCCACCCATATTCTTTTGCGACTGCACAATGGAATCAATTCCATTGCGAACGACAATTCAATAATCCGCAGCAATACGAATGCATTTCACCTATTCGCATGCGCACAAAATCGACGGCAAAACGGTGCCCCGCAAAGCCCGCCCGACAAGGCGGCCTCGCTGAGAATAGACGAACAATCCCCGTCGGCGAGATGCCGATTAATCGTAAAACGGCGACCAATCGCAGCTCGAGCCGATTTAATAAAATCGAAAGGATCGATTAACCAAACGGAAAGGAATATCTCGTATCAGGAATTTATTAAATTAAGTGAAAATACCGGCGCATAATAGGTTCCTGATTTACCGCCGTAAAGTAATAATTTGTTACAGCGCTCGCCATTCGGATAAAAGGCGGCACGGGACCGATTCCAGCGACGAAAAAGAAAAAGCCGGACGGCTGTCCGGCTTCGTGATGGCGGTACTGCAGGTGCCGTCAGAGCGGCACGTCGATCGCGCCGGCGCCGGTCGTGATTGCGTTCACGCCCGGCGCGGCCGAGATCGGCGGCAGGTTCGCGCTCGTCAGCGCGGGCGCGGCGCCCGGCGTGCCGCCGCGCGGCACCGTGCGGATCACCTGCGACGGCGGCAGCGGCGCGCCGTTCTTCAGGTGCCGCCACATCAGGTTCAGCGCCTGCAGGTTGTAGTAGTGGACCGGCACGAAGCGCGTGTCGAAGCCCGCGACGGGCAGGAACGCGTCGAAGTGCTGGCCGTTCGTCACCTCGTAGAACACGAGCTGGCTGCGGCCGCCCTCGCTGATGCCGTTCTGCGCGACGTACGCGCGCGACGCGTGGTTCACCGGCACGAGCGCGTCGCTGCGGCCCTGCACGATGATCGCCGGCTTGCCCTGCAGGTTCGCGTTCACGCGCACCGCGTCGACGTTCGCGGGCATCCCGAGCATTCCGTTCGTCCACAGCTGGCGCAGGCACAGCGCACCCGCGAAGCTCGCATCGGGCGTCGCGAGCCGGTGGTCGACGCCCGCGCCCGTGTTGAACACGAGGTCGATGCCGGCCGTCGGCGGCACGCCGTTGCCGACGCCGAACACGGCCGGCATCGGCGATGTGGCGGGCGGCGCGACCGCGCCCGTCGCCGGGTTGATCGTCGCGAAACTGAAATTGCACAGGTTGTCGGTCACGCGCGAGCGCGTGTACGCGTTCGCATAGGTGACCGCGATCGCCGGAATCGCCTGCGAATCCCACATCGGCGCTTGCAGCAGGTCGGAATCGGCGAGATAACCGGCCGCGTGGAGCTGCGCGAGCGCGTCGGCGGCCTGGCTCTGCGTGTCGGCGCCCGACACGAGCCCGGCCGCGGCGAGCGTCGCGCAGCGCTGCGTGCGGATCGACTGCGTGGTCGCGGCCGGCAGCGCGCTCAGGTACGGCGCGCCGGCGAGCGACGCCGACGCGGCCGCGCACGGCTGCAGCAGGTTCGCGAGCGTCGCATAGTCGGCCAGCGGCCGGCCGAACGACGGCACGGGCTGGCCGCCCGTGCGCACGATCGCGTTCGGCGCCATCCGCACGTTGATCTGCGGTTCGCCGACCACGACCGCGGTAATCCAGCCGCGGCTGTCCTGCTCGGCCGCCGCGAGCGACGCGCCGCCGCCGTTGCTGACGGACGCGGCGATCGTCGTGATGTCGCCCGCGCGATAGCGCACGCCGTGATGCGAGCCGTCGATCAGCGGTCCGAACTGCTCGTTGAGCGCCCAGTACGCGAACTCGACCGACTGCAGCGTCACGCGCCCCCAGTCCTGCTCGGGATTCTGCTGCGAATGGGCGTGCTTGAACGCATAGCGGTTCGGGAAGCGGCTGTTGAACGCGGCGAGATCACCGCTCGTCACGTTCGCGGTAAACAGGCTCGCGGTGCCGGCGAGCACCGCGTTGGCGAGCGTGCCGTCGATCAGCGTGACGGTATCGGAGCCGAGCTCGTGCGCGCCGTTGCCGCCGCCCTTGTCGTTGTACGCGACCGCGCAGCCGCGCTTGAGCGCCCACTCGCCGGCCGCGGAGATCGCGCCGTACACGCCGCGCGAGCCCGACGACGTCGCGGTGACGATGCACGGCTGCGCGGGATCGAAGCTGGCGGGCACCTGCACGAGCAGCGTCACGTTCTTGCTGCCGCTGCCGTCGTCGGAATACGCGAGATATTCGGTGCCGGGGATCTTGCCTTCGCCGAGCGTGTCGTTGCCGGCGAGGTCGACGTTCGGCCCCCAGAAGCGGCCGTAGCCGCCGTTCGCGCTCATGTCGACGAGCGCGCGGTAGTTCGACCAGATCGCGAGACGGCGCAGCTCGGCGCTTGTCGGCCGGGATGGATTCGCAAAGCCGGGCGCGCTCGCCGCCGCGAGGCCCGTCTTGCCGAGGCCGGCCGTCAGCAGGTCGTCGCTCGCGCCGTCGTAGGCCGTCGTGCGCACGCTGCCGGACACGAAGCCGGGCAACCGGTTGCGCTCGGCCGAATCGTCGCCGTTGCAGGCGCCGAGCACCGCGACTGCGGCCAGCGCCGCGCCGAACACCACCCGCCTGCCCCACCCGAGCTTCGCCATCGCCGCCCTCTCGATCTCGTTATCGGGCCGCCGCCGCGTCGCGCGCGGTTCGCGGCTTCTGAAGCGCAAACGGGCCCCGGCACGCCGGGGCCCGCCTGAAAGCGGGCGCACGCGGCGCTCGCGCGCCGCCGCCCGGCATCACTGCTGCTGAACCGTCAGCTTGTTGGTGACCGACGTCACGCCCTTCACGCCCTTGGCTGCGGCTTCGGCCTTGTCGATCTGTGCCTGTTCGGGCATCGTGCCCTCCAGCGTGATCGCGCCGCCCTTCGAACGCACGACGAGGTTCGACACATTCTCGCCGGATTCCTTAGAAATCGCCTTGCGCACCGCGTAGCCGAGCTTGCGGTTCGCCTTCTTCGCGGTTTTCGCGGCGGCCTTCGGCGCGCTCGTCGCGGCCGCCGGCGCTTCAGTTGCCGCCGCATCGCTCGACTGCGCATACACGCTGCCCGACAGACAGGCCGCCACGGCGGCGACGCCCAACGCTCTCAACACGATCGACTTCATGCTATCTCCTTGTAACTCCGGAACGGCCGTGCACAGTACGGCCGGATACCCCCAAAGACAGCCGGCCCGCGCGCGAACGGGCGGGACAGCCGGTGATTTCCACGGCGATGCGAGAGAGGCGAGACGGGCCGGCAGCCGGCGCGCGCGAAAGCGGGCCGGCCGGGCCGGACAGCCGCCGGCCGGACGCGCCCGGTCTCATTGCGTGCCGGGTCGCGCGCGAATCGGGCGCGGCTGCGTCGCACAATGTAATCCAGCGCCCGCGGAAGCGCAAAGCTTTTGACGCGGCGCCGCCCGCCGCTGTCGCCGCAGCGCCGCGCCGCGGCGCCCGACTCGCGCATGCGCGGCGAAACCGGGTACCATCGCCGCGAGAATCCGCATCGTCCGTGACGACCGTCATCGATGCGTCACGCCAGCGTCATTCGCCGATCCCATGAAGCCTGCCCGCCCTCGCCCGCCTCGCCGTATCCTCGCCCGCTTCGTCGCGGTGTCGTGGCGCGACCTCGCGCTGTCGATCGGCCCGACCGTGCTGCTCGCCGCCGCGGCCGTCTGGCTCGCGGTCAGGCTGATCCAGCCGGCGCCGCCGTCCACGCTCGTGATCTCGGCCGGGCCGCCCGGCAGCACATACTGGAACGCCGCGCAGAAATACAAGGCCATCCTCGCGAAGAACGGCGTCACGCTCGACGTCGAATCGTCCGAAGGCTCCGCGCAGAACCTCGCGCGGCTGTCGAACCCGAACGCGCCGGTCGACGTCGGTTTCGTGCAGAGCGGCATCGGCCCGAAGGAGCGCGACGACCAGCTCGTGTCGCTCGGCAGCATCGGCTACGTGCCGCTCGCGATCATGTACCGCGGCCCGATCGTCGCGCGCCTGTCCGACTTCAAGGGCAAGCGGCTCGCGCTCGGCGCGGAAGGCAGCGGCGCGCGCGAGCTGAGCCTCGCGCTGCTGAAGATGAACGGCATCGTGCCGGGCGGCCCGACCGAACTGCTGCCGACGGCCGGCGAGGACGCCGCGACCGCGCTGCTCGACGGCAAGATCGACGCGGCGTTCCTGTCCGGCGACTCGACGCAGATCCCGGTGATGGCGAAGCTGTTCCGCGCGCCCGGCGTGCACGTGTACTCGTTCACGCAGGCCGAGGCGTACGCACGGCGCTTCCCGTACCTGACCGCGATCACGCTGCCGATGGGCGTCTACGATCTCGGCCAGAACCTGCCGCCCGCCGACATCCATACGGTCGCGCCGACCATCGAGCTGGTCGCGCGCGACACGCTGCACCCGGCGCTGTCCGACCTGCTGATCGAGGCCGCGCGCGAGGTACACGGCCACGCGACGATCCTGCAGCACGCAGGCGAATTCCCGTCGCCCGTGACGCGCGGCTTCCAGCTCTCCGACGACGCCGCGCGCTACTACAAGTCGGGCAAGACCTTCCTGTACCGCCGGCTGCCGTTCTGGGTCGCGAGCCTCGTCGACCGGCTGCTCGTCGTGATCGTGCCGCTGATCGTCGTGCTGATCCCCGGGCTGCGGCTCGTGCCGTCGCTGTACGGCTGGCGCGTGCGCTCGCGCATCTACCGCTGGTACGGCGCGCTGATCGCGCTCGAGCGCCGCGCGCTCGGCGAGCACACGGCCGAGGAGCGCGTCCGGTTGCTCGACGAGCTCGACGACATCGAGGAAGCCGTGAACCGGATGAAGATGCCGCTCGCGTACGCCGGGCAGTTCTACGTGCTGCGCGAGCACATCGGCTTCGTGCGCGAGCGGCTCACCGCGCACGACCAGGACACGCCGGCGGGCCCGCCCGGCGCCGGCGGCCAGCCGCAGGCACGCGCCGACGCCCCGCCGCCGGCCGGCGCTCCCCCCCGGGCGACTCCCGGTTCCGCATAAGCGGACGATCCGCGATCATTGCTGCAAGCGCGCACCGCCGCGTACCATGGAGGCCGCCGCACGCCCCACCCTCTGGAGATCGTCATGACAACCGGCCTCGATACCGCCCAGCCCGCCTGGTTCTTCGACTTCGTGTCGCCGTTCTCCTATCTGCTGCTCGAACAGCACGACAAGTGGCCGGACGTGCCGTTCGAGCCGGTCGCCGTGTCGCTCATCGACCTGCAGCGCCACTGGGGGCAACGCCCGAGCGCCGACGTGCCGGCCAAGCGCGTGTTCACGTACCGTCACGCGCTGTTTCGCGCGGAACAGCTCGGCATCCGCTTCAAGATGCCGCCCGCGCACCCGTTCGAGTCCGACAAGGTGCTGCGCCTCGCGATCGCGCTGCGCGCCGATATCGCAACCGTGCTGGAGATGTTCCGCTTCATCTGGCGCGACGGCAACGATCCGTCGACGCCGGAAGGTTTCGCGGCGCTGTGCGAACGGGTCGGCGTCGGCCACGGCGACGAACTGATCGAATTCGAGGAGACGAGTGCGCAACTGGCCCGCAACAACGCCGACGCGATCGCGCTCGGCGTGTTCGGCGTGCCGACGTTCTGGATGAACCAGCAACTGTTCTGGGGCGAGGACGCGCTGCCGATGGTGCTGTACTGCGCGCGCACGCCGAACTGGCTCGAATCGCGCGAGGTCAAGCGGATCAGCGCGCTGCCGAAGGGTCGTGCGTGATGGCCGGCGTGATGGCCGGTATCACGCACGGCAACGCGCGGCTGCGGTAAGGTTAGGCTTCGCCCGAATCACCCCTACCGATGGAAGACGACGACCGTACCGCCTCGCTCGACATCTGGCTCGTGCGCGTATTGCGCACGCTGCTGCTCGAGCGCAGCGTCACGCAGGCCGCGTTGCGGCTGAACCAGACCCAGCCCGCGATCAGCACCGCGCTGCGCAAGCTGCGCGAGACGCTGAACGACCCGATCCTCGTGCGCGGCAAATCCGGGATGGTGCCGACCGAATACGGCGCGTCGCTGCTCGAAGCCGCGCAGCGCGCGCTACGCGAAGTCGACTTCATCGCGACGCCGCACGGCGACTTCGACCCGTCGTCCGCGCGCCGCACGTTCCGCGTCGCCGCGCCCGACTACCTGAACGATTTCTTCATGCCGACGCTGATCGAGCGCTTTCGCGACGCGGCGCCGCATGCGCATCTGGAAATCGACTCGCTGAATCCCGCGCTCGACCACGCGGGCGCGCTCGAATCGGGCGCGCTCGATCTCGTGATCGGCAACTGGCCGAAGCCCGACCCGCAGTTCGCGCGCCAGGACCTGTTCTCCGACACGATCGTGTGTCTGATGCGCGAAGCGCACCCGCTCGCGCACGTACCGCTCACGCGCGAAGCGTATGCGGCGGCGGCGCACGTCGCGCCGACGCCATACACCGGCGACAAGCGCAACGCGATCGAGATCGGCCTCGGGCGCGCGCGCCTCACGCGGCGCATCGTGACGACGCTGCCGTACTTCGGGATCGTGCCGCAGGTGCTGCTGCAGTCGGACCTGATCTTCACGACGACGCGCCGCTTCGCGACGCACTATGCGCAGTTGCTGCCGCTCGTCGTCGTCACGCCGCCCGTGCCGTTCCCGCGCATCAAGAGCTACCTGCTCACGCATCCGCAGCCCGACCGCCCGACCGACATCGCGTGGCTGTGCGCGCTGATGCAGAGCGTGTCCGACGAGCTGACGGTCGCCCGCAGCCGCAAGCGCTGATACGCGGCGCGGCCGCTCAGGCCGTGCAGAAGGTTTCCTGCAGATGGGTCCAGCGCACGGTGCCTGCCGCGTCGCGTTCGAACACGGCCGTCGCACGGCGCGCGGGCAGCTCGCCCGATGCCGCGTGCTGCGCTTCGAGATAGGTGATCACCGCATGCGATGCGTCGGCCGCGAGCACGCGGATCTCCGACAGCGTGATGCGCAGCCCCGGCTTCGCGCCGCCAAGCTTCGCGAACAACGCGTGCGTGCCGTCGCGGTCGAACACGCGGCCGTCGGTCACGATCATCGTGAAATCGGTGGAAAACGGCGCGAGCATCGCGTCGAGCGCCGCCGGCGCGGTGTCGACGCCGGACAGCCAGCGTTCGATGGCGACGAGGCTCGCATCGAGCGCGTCGAGATAAATCGGGTGATCGGACATGTGCGTGCACGGTAAGGCGCGGCCCGATGCCGCGCGTTGCCGTGCAGTGTATGCAAAAACGCGCGGCCGTGCGCCGGCCGCACGGCGCTACCGCGTGCAGGACACCTCGTCGCGCGCGCGCCCGGCCGCGGCCGCCTTCGCGTCGGCCACCGGCATGCCCGAGCGCGCCTGCAGCAGCTCCGCGCACACGGCCACCGCGATCGCGCCCGGCGCCTTGTCGACGATGCCCGCAACGCCGATCGGGCACACCATCTCCACGAGCCGCGCCGGATCGACACCGCGCGCGGCGAGCCGGCGCTCGAACTTCACGCGCTTGGTGCGCGAGCCGATCATCCCGAAGTACGCGTAGTCGCGCCGCCGCATGATCTGCGCGGCGAGCGAGAAGTCGAGCGCGTGGTTGTGCGTCATCACGAGGAAGTACGCGCCGGGCGGCGCCGCGTCGACGACGGCCTCCGGCGTGTCGGTCGGCTCCGGCTGCACGTTCGGCGGACATTCGTCCGGGAACAGCTCGTCGCGCGTGTCGACCCACTGCACGACGCACGGCAGTGCGCCGAGCAGCGTGACGAGCGCGTGACCGACGTGCCCGGCGCCGAACAGCACGATGTGCATCGGCGCCGGCGCACCGGTCGCGCGGTTGCGCTGGCCGGTGCCCTGCGCGAACGTCGGGTTCGACGCGGCGCGAAGCGAGCGTGCGGGCCCGTTCATGTCAGCCTCCGCCGGGCCGCCCCACACGCATGGGGATAAGCCATCGGGAGATGGGGGGGCTGCGCCCCCCCAAGCGAACAAAGTGAGCGTGGGGGCCGTTTCATGTCAGCCTGCCTGAACCGCGCGGGCTGCACGCACCGCACTCACCGCGCGCAGGATCGACTCGCCGGTGGCCGGCGCGTCGAGCGGCGGGTTCACCTGGTAATCGCCGACCGCCGCGATCGCGTCGCGCACCGCGAAGAACACCGAGAACGGCAGCAGCAGCGGCGGCTCGCCGACGGCCTTCGACCGGTGGATGCTGTCCTCGACGTTGCGGTTCTCGAACAGCCGCACGTTGAATTCGGGCGGCGTGTCGTTGACGGTCGGGATCTTGTACGTGGACGGCGCATGCGTCATCAGCTTGCCGCCCTTGTTCCACCACAGCTCCTCGGTCGTCAGCCAGCCCATCCCCTGGATGAACGCGCCTTCGACCTGGCCGATGTCGAGCGCCGGGTTCAGCGACGCGCCCACGTCGTGCAGCGCATCGACACGCAGCGTGCGCATCTCGCCCGTCAGCGTGTCGATCACGACTTCCGACACGGCCGCGCCGTACGAATAGTAGTAGAACGGCCGGCCCTGCAGCTTCGACTGATCCCAGTACAGCTTCGGCGTCGCGTAGAAACCGTCGGACCAGAGCTGCACGCGCGCGAGGTACGCCTTCGCGATCACTTCGCCGAACGGCACGCCGTTGCCGCCGACCCACACGAAGTCGTTGCCGAACTTCACGTCGGCCGCATCGACCTTGCCGTCGCCGTACTGCTTCGCCGCGAACACCGCGAGCCGCTCGCGCAACTGGCGCGCCGCATCCTGCGCGGCCTTGCCGTTCAGGTCCGAGCCCGTCGACGCGGCCGTCGCGGACGTGTTCGCAACCTTGCTCGTATCGGTCGCCGTCACGCGGATCCGGCCGAAGCGGATGCCGAGCTCGTGCGCGACGACCTGCGCGACCTTCGTGTTGAGCCCCTGCCCCATCTCCGTGCCGCCGTGGTTCACGAGCACCGAGCCGTCGGTGTAGATGTGCACCAGCGCGCCGGCCTGGTTGAAGTGCGTGACGTTGAACGCGATCCCGAACTTCACCGGCGTGAGCGCGATGCCCTTCTTCAGCACCGTGTTGCGCGCGTTGAATGCGCGCACGCCCGCGCGCCGCGCGCGATAGTCGCTCGTCGTCTCGAGTTCGCCGAGCAGCTCCTGCAGCACGTTGTCCTCGACCGTCTGCCCGTACGGCGTCACGTTGCGTTCGATCTTGCCGTACAGGTTCGCGTAGCGGACGTCGAGCGGATCGCGGTCGAGCGAACGCGCGACGTCGTCGAGGATGTACTCGATCGCGAACGCGCCCTGCGGGCCGCCGAAGCCGCGGAACGCGGTGTTCGACTGCGTGTTGGTCTTGCCGCAGTAGCCGGCGATGTCGACGTCGCCCAGCCAGTACGCGTTGTCGAAGTGGCACACCGCGCGCGTCATCACCGGGCCCGACAGGTCGGCCGAGAAGCCGCAGCGCGACGTCATGTCGAGCGCCACGCCGTCGAGGCGGCCGTCGTCGTCGTAGCCGACGTCGAAGCGGTAGTGGAAGTCGTGCCGCTTGCCGGTGATCATCATGTCGTCGTCGCGGTCCGGGCGCAGCTTCACCGGGCACAGCAGCTTCCACGCGGCGAGCGCCGCGCAGCACGCGAACAGGCCCGACTGCGACTCCTTGCCGCCGAACCCGCCGCCCATCCGGCGGCATTCGACCAGCACGTTGTGCGACGCGACGCCAAGCACGTGCGCGACGAGGTGCTGCATCTCGCTCGGGTGCTGCGTCGAGCAGTACACGTGCATCCCGTCGTCGTCCTTCGGCACCGCGTACGCGATCTGCCCTTCCAGGTAGAACTGCTCCTGGCCGCCGAGCAGCATCTCGCCCGACTCGCGGTGCGGCGCGGCAGCGAGCCGCGCGGCCGCGTCGCCGCGCGCGAGCTTCAGCGGCGGGATCACGTAGGTTTCGGCCTGGCGCGCCTCCTGTGCGGTCAGGATCGCGGGCAGCTCTTCGTAGTCGACCTTCGCGCGGCGCGCGGCGAGCCGCGCGGTTTCATGCGACGTCGCGACGACGATGAACATCGGCTGGCCGACGAACTGCACGATGCCCCTGGCGAGCACCGGGTCGTCGTGGACGATCGGGCCGCAATCGTTGACGCCCGGGATGTCGTCGGCCGTGAACACGGCGACCACGCCCGGCGTCGCGCGCACCGCGTCGAAGTTCATCGACACGATCCTCGCGTGCGGCTTTGCCGACAATCCGAGCGCCGCGTGCAGCGTGCCCGCGACGACCGGAATGTCGTCGGTGTAGGTGGCGCGCCCGCTGACGTGCAGGTGCGCGGATTCGTGCGCGCGCGATACGTGGACCTGCGCGGCGTCGGCCTGCGGGTCGAGGGTACTCAGGAACGGTTCTGCTTGCTGGTTCATCTTCGGTGTTCTCCGTCTTCAGACGCGCGCCGCGTCGTTGCCGACTTCGGCGGCCACTTCACGCACATTCAGGGCTTGCGGCGGCAGCGGGTCGTGCGGGCGCGTCTCCAGCCAGAATCGGTACATCAGGTTCTTCGCGGTATCGAGGCGATATGTGCTCGTCGCGCGCATGTCGGACAGCGGCTGGTAGTCGCGCTCGAGCGCCTGCATCGCGGCCTGCGCGGTGGCTTCGTGCCACTGCGCGCCGTCGAGCACGGCTTCCGTCTGCGTCGCGCGCTTCGGCGTCGCGGCCATCCCGCCGAACGCGATGCGCGGCTCGCGGATCGTGTCGCCGTCCGCGATGAACGCGAACGCCGCGCAGACGGCCGAGATGTCGGAGTCGAACCGCTTCGACAGCTTGTACGTGCGGAACTGCAGCTTCTCGCGCGCACCGGTGCGGGTCGGCACCTTCACGCCGACGACGAATTCGTGCGGCGCCATGTCCTTCTGCTGGTAGCCCGTGTAGAGCGCCTCGAGTGGCAGCTCGCGCACCGTGTCGCCGCCGCGCAGCACGACCCGCGCGCCGAGCGCGATCAGGCCGGGCATCGAATCGCCGATCGGCGAGCCGTTCGCGACGTTGCCGCCGAGCGTGCCCGCGTTGCGGATCGGCAGCGACGCGAAGCGCTTCCACATCTCGGTCAGCTCCGGATACGTGACGGCCAGTGCCGCATATGCGGTCTCGACCGTCACGCCCGCGCCGATCTCGATCCAGTCGCCGCGCGCCGCGACGCGCTGCAGTTCGGCGATCTGGCCGACGTAGATCAGGTCGTCGAGCCGGCGCATCTGCTTCGTGACCCACAGGCCGATGTCGGTGCTGCCCGCGAGGATGCACGCGTCGGGCCGCTCGGCCTTCAGCGCGGCCAGCGCGTCGAGCGTGCGCGGCGCCGCGAAGCGCGCGCCGTTGATCGTCGTGTAGTCGAATGTGTCGTCGCGCTGGAGCGACGCGAGCGTGCGGGCGAGCGCGGCCGTGTCGACCGGTGCCGACGGCGACGGCGCGTCGAACATCTGCACGGCCGCATCGACGATCGGGCGATAGCCGGTGCAGCGGCACAGGTTGCCCGTCAGCGCGTCGGCGATCTCGGTGCGCGTCGGCACGTCCTTCGCCTTCGCGCACGCGCTGCCGCAACCCTCGTGGCCGTGCTTCTCGTACAGCGCCCACATCGACATCACGAAGCCGGGCGTGCAGAACCCGCATTGCGAACCGTGGCAATCGACCATCGCCTGCTGCACCGGATGCAGCGCACCGTCCGGCTGGCGCAGGTCCTCGACCGTCAGCAGCGCCTTGCCGTCGAGCGTCGGCAGGAACTGGATGCACGCGTTGACGGCCTTGAACTCGACCGCGCCGGCGTCGGTCAGCTCGCCGACGACGACCGTGCACGCGCCGCAGTCGCCTTCCGCGCAGCCTTCCTTGGTGCCGGTGCAATGCGCGTCCTCGCGCAGGTACTGCAGCACGGTGCGGGTGACGTCCGCGCCGCTGACTTCGCGGATCGCGTGACGATGGTAGAAGCGGATCGGCTCACTCATGTCTCTATGATTCTTCAAATGGGGGCAAGGCGGCCTGCGCGAAGCGCTCGACCGACGTTTCTCTGACAGTTTGCACGCTATCACCATCAAATTCCGCAACCCATAGCCCATCACGCATGGGGCCCATATAACTGCCGCGATATGAGCGCCGGGGCCGCCCGGCGCCCTTTCCGCACGGTGCCCCGCCGGCGTTTCCGACGTGTCGGCAACGATCCGTCATCGTCGAAAACAGGTCGCGATTAACTAAATGGTACCTGCGTGAAAACCGGTTCCATGGGAAAATCCCGATTCCGTTTTTCGCCGCCGTCCGTTCCGTAACGTTCCGTTCCGTTCATTCGTTCCGACCCCATGTCTACCGACTCCGCCACACCACCACGCAGCGGGTTCGCGGTCACGCTGCAAATCGTGTCCGTCGTCTGCTTCACGTTCATCTGCTACCTGACCATCGGCCTGCCGCTCGCGGTGCTGCCGGGCTTCGTCCATGACGACCTCGGCTTTTCCGCGATCGTCGCGGGCGGCGCGATCAGCGTCCAGTACTTCGCGACGCTCGCGTCGCGGCCGCTCGCCGGGCGCTTCGCCGATACGCTCGGCCCGAAGCAGACGGTGCTGCGCGGGCTGGTCGGCTGCGGCGTGTCGGGCGTGCTGCTGCTCGTCGCGCTGCTGCTCGCGCACTGGCCGGTCGCGAGCCTCGTGCTGCTGGTCGCGAGCCGGCTCGTGCTCGGCGTCGGCGAGAGCCTGTGCGGCACCGGCGCGATCCTGTGGGGCATCGGCCGGGTCGGCGTCACGCACAACGCGAAGGTGATCTCGTGGAACGGCATCGCGACCTACGGCGCGCTCGCGCTCGGCGCGCCGGTCGGCGTCGCGATCGCGCATACGCTGAATCCGGCGCTGATCGGCGTGATCGTGATCGCGCTGGCCGCGCTCGGCTTCTACCTCGCGCGCCTGATCGATTCCGTGCCGCTCGTGCATGGCGAACGGATGTCGTATGCAAGCGTGTTCACGCGCGTGCTGCCGCACGGCCTCGGCCTCGCGCTCGGCTCGGCCGGCTTCGGCTCGATCGCGACCTTCGTCACGCTGTACTACGCGGCGCGCCACTGGCCGAACGCCGCGCTGTCGCTGACCGTGTTCGGCACGCTGTTCATCGGCGCGCGACTGCTGTTCGCGAACACGATCAAGACCTACGGCGGCTTCCGCGTCGCGATCGTGTCGTTCGCGTTCGAATGCTCGGGCCTCGTGCTGCTGTGGCTCGCGCCGGTGCCGCACGTTGCGCTCGTCGGCGCCGCGCTGACGGGCTTCGGCTTCGCGCTGATCTTCCCGGCACTCGGCGTCGAGGCCGTCGCGCTCGTGCCGCCCGCGAGCCGCGGCGCGGCGCTGTCCGCGTACTCGGTGTTCCTCGACCTGTCGCTCGGCATCACGGGCCCGCTCGCCGGCTATGTCGCGGGCGCGTTCGGCTATCCGCAGGTGTTCCTGTTCGCGGCGATGGCGGCCGCCGCGGGCGTCGCGCTGTCGATGGTGCTGTACCAGCGGCAGGCGCGTGTAGCGGGGAGCGGCGCGGCCGCCTGATCACGCCTGCCCGCCGCATGGCGGCCGGCCGCGCAGGTCGCGGCGCCGCTGCCCAAAAAGAAAACGCCCGCATCGCGCAGGCGTTTTTCTTTTATCCGGAGGCCGGCGCGCTCAGGCCGTCCGGAGAAACAGCCGGCGCGTCAGGTCGAACGCGACGAGATTGCCGGCCACCACCAGCAGCAGCCCGAGCACCGCAAGCGGCGACCACTGGTAGCCCTCGAACACCGTCGACACGGCCAGCGCGACGATCGGGAACAGCACCGTGCAGTACGCGGCGCGCTCCGGCCCGATCCGGCCGACGAGCGTCAGGTACGCGGTGAAGCCGATCACCGAGCCCGGTACGGCGAGGTAGACGAGCGCGCCGAGATAACGCGGGCTCATGTCGAGCGTGAACGGCATCCCGGCCACCGCGCTGCCGACGGTCAGGATCGCCGCGCCGATCAGCATCGCCCAGCCGTTGGTCGCGAGCGGGTGCAGCCCCATCGACTGCATCCGGCTCGACAGCAGGTTGCCGGCCGAGAAGCACATCGTGCCGGCGAACGCGATCGCGAGCCCGATCCAGGTCGCGTGGTCGTCGAGATGGCCGGCCATCTGCTGCCAGAACAGGCACGCGATGCCGATCAGGCCGAGCAGCGCGCCGGCAATCGCCGACGGCCGCAGCGGGCGGCCCATGAACAGCCGGCCGTTGATCGAGTTCAGCAGCGGCGCGGTCGAGAAGATCACCGCGACGAGCCCGCTCGGCACGACCTGTTCCGCGTAGTAGAAGCACAGGAAGTTCAGGCAGAACAGCGCGAAGCCCTGCGCAACGAGGTAGCGCCACGCTTCGCGCGGCGGGCGGACCGGCCGGCGCATCACGCGCAGCAGCGCGAACAGCACGGCGGCCGCGAGCCAGAAGCGCCACGCGATCGACACGGGCGGCGGCACGGAGCCGAGTTGCCACTTGATCGCGATCCAGGTGGTGCCCCAGATCAGCACGGTGACGAAATAAAGCGACAGGTTCATGGCGGTGGCGGTCCGGAAATCGGATGAAACGGGATCCCGACTATGCCGCCGCGCGGCGCGCGCCGATTGTCCGGAATTGCGGTCTTTTTAGAGCGGTCGCACCCGGTGCCGCGCGCCCGCTTATACTCGTCGCACCATGAGCTTCTCCCTCTCCGCCCCGCCCGTCGACCGCGCCGCCGCCCTGGCCGGCGGCGATCTGCCGTTCGGCCTGCAGTCGGTCTGCCGCACGCTCGCCGACGCGAACGCGACGCTCGAGCGCTTCGCGTGGCTCGGCGACCATCTCGCGATCGCCGAATGGACGCGGATCACCGACGAAAGCGAGACGATCTACGAGCAGCCCGGCCACCACACGCTGTCGTGCTACCTCGACGGCGGCTACCGGACCGAGCGCGAACGCGTGCCGCGCTACGGCGCGCCGAGCCTGCTGTGCGCGCTGCCGGGCGACCATGAATCGCGCTGGTGGGTGCGCGGCGAGATGCACTTCATCCACCTGTATTTCCTGCCCGAGCACTTCACGCAGCGCGCGATCCGCGAACTCGACCGCGAGCCGCGCGAGCTGAAGCTCGCCGACCGCACCTATTTCGAGGATGCGCGCGTCGCCGCGCTGCTGCGCTCGCTCGCGCTGGACGGCTGGGACGATGCCGACGAGCGGCTGCGCGTGAACGAGACCGCGCACGAGGTGCTGAGCCTGCTGCTGCGCGGGCAGAGCACGACGCGTACCGACGCATCGTTCCGCGGCGGGCTTGCGCCGGCCGTGCGCCGCCGCGTGCGCGACTACATCGACACGTACCTGACGCAGCCGCTGACGCTCGGCGAACTGGCCGACGTCGCCGCGCTGTCCGAATATCACTTCTCGCGGATGTTCCGGCTGTCGTTCGGCCGTGCGCCGCACGCGTGGGTCGCCGAGCAGCGGCTCGCGCGGGCGCGCGAGCTGCTGCGCACGACGTCGCTGCCGATCGCGCAGGTCGCGGCCGACTGCGGCTACGCGAACGCCGGCCACTTCAGCCATCGCTTTCGCGACGCGCACGGCACGACGCCGAATACGTACCGGCGCGCGATGCAGCGCGGCTGAGCGCGACCGGCCCGGGGCCGGTCGATCGTCGGTGCCCCTCGGCGGCGCTACGCGCCGCGCCGCGACAGTTCCTGTTCCAGCGCCGCGACACCGGCCGGCAGGTCGACCGGCACCTTCAGGTCGACCATCGTGCGGCCGAACGCATGCAGCGTGCGGAACAGGTTGTGTTCGCGGCACTGCTCGCCCATCTGCCCGATCCGCACGATCGGCAACCCGAACGAGCCGGAGATCTCGACCTGGTACTGCTTCGAGATGTGGCCGCAGACCATCCCCGGCGTGAGCCCTTCCGGCGTCTCGATCCCGACCACCGAATTGAGCCGGCATTCCTTCGGCGCATAGAGCTTGAGGCCCATCGCCTCGACGCCCGCCTGCAGCGCGAGCGAGCAGCGCAGGTGGCGCGCGAAGCGGCTTTCGAGCGTTTCCGCGCAAACCAGCCGCAACGCCTCGTGCAGCGCGAGCACGCCCGACACGGGCGCCGTGTAGTGATAGCCGGCGTTGTGCCAGAAGTTCTCCGCGAGCGCCATGTCGAGGCACCAGTGCGTATTCGGTTCGGGGCGATGCTTCATGCGCTCCCATGCGGCGTCGGAGAACGCGATCAGCGACACGCCCGGGATCGACGACAGTCCCTTCTGGCCGCCGGTGATCACCGCATCGATGCCCCATGCGTCCATCTCGAGCGGCATCGTCGACAGCGTGCACACCGCATCGACGACGACCAGCGCGCCGGCCGCCTTCGCGAGCGCCGCGATGTCGCGCAGGTCGCGGTTCCACACGGTGTTCGACGTCTCGCCCTGCACGATCGTGACGATCTCGGGCCGCTCGCGCGCGATCGCATCCGCGATCTCGTCGAGGCTCGCGACCGCGCGATCGGCCACTTCGAGCGTCGCGACGTCGGCGCCGACGCGCGTGGCCATCTCGGCCATCCGCGCGCTGAAGAAGCCGTTGCGGATCGACAGCACGCGCGTGCCGCGCCATGCGAGGTTCGAGATCGCCATTTCCATCGCGGCCGAACCGGGGCCCGCGACGCCGAGCACCCACTTCGTGCGGGTCTGGAACACGTAGCGCGCCATCTCCTTCACCTGCTCGATGATCTTCGCCATCGTCGCGCCGAGGTGGTTGATCACGATCGTGTTCGCCTTCGCGACGGCGGCCGGGATCGGGACCGGGCCGGCCCCCATCATCAGCAGCGGTTCTTCGGGCAGGATCGCGTCGAGCGGCACGACGACGGGACAGGGAATCGGCGAGTAATCGATGGACATGGCTGGTAAAAGTCGAGGAAAGGAAATGCACGGACGCCCGCCGCGCTGCATGGCGAACTGATCGATCATTCCGCGTTCCGCGGCCGCGCGCAAGAGGCACGCGCGGCCGGACAGCGCGACGGTGGCCCGGTCGCCGGACCGGGCCAGCCGGCCGCGCATGCGTCGCGCACCGGGGTTCCGGATTGAAAAGGCATTGCCGGCCGGTCGTGAAACGGTTCCATGCGCGCGATTTTCTCCGCCAATATCGCTGCGCTTCGTCGATGCCGACGGTTCAGCACGATTTGCGTATCGAACGAAATAGACCGGATACCCGATAAAAATCGCCTTACGGAATACGATACGCAAAATCCGCGTGCGATGAAAAAACATCCATTGCAGTAGCATGTATTGGGGAACGATTCCCCAATTACCAGATCAAGCGTGATCCAACAACACCCAACCCATTGATTAACATGCGAATTATTCGTCGACACGGCGCATATTCCAATACCCTCCCGCCTTTGAACGGCAGGCAAGCAAGACAGCTCGACGTTTAACCGTTACCCCCTATTTCGATTTTCCGCAAGCCGCCCATTTTCTCAGGTTGACGGACATCGCATCTGTATTTAACAATCATCTGCGGAATCGAAAGCCGATTTTTCGATACGAAGACGAACTGGGTGCCGCGCGATGCGCTTTCGAGGTTGCGCGGCGAAAAATCACAACCATAATCAATCAACCGGGCCAGAAATACACAAGCCATGAACCAGATTCAGACCATGCGTGTATTCGTCTGCGTCGCCGAGCAGCAGAGCTTCCGGCGCGCGGCGCACCATCTCGGCGTGTCCAATGCGCTCGTCACGCGTTCGATCGCGATGCTCGAGGGCCACCTGAACACGCGGCTGATCCACCGCACCACGCGCAACCTGTCGCTCACCGAGGCCGGCGTGCGCTACCTCGACGGTTGCCGTGCGCTGCTCGAGGAATTCGACCACCTCGAGTCGTCCGTCGCGCATGCCGTGCGCGAGCCGGCCGGCACGCTGCGCGTCGTCGCGTCGGGTCTGCTGTCGCCGCTCGCGCTGACGCCGCTCGTCAGCAGCTTCCGGCACCGCTACCCCGAGCTGCGCGTGCAGTTGACCGTCGCCGAGGGGCCGCTCGACGTGCTCGATTCGGGCTACGACGTCGGCATCGTCACGGGCAACCGGCTCGACGGCAACCCGACGCTGATCGGCCATGCACTCGCGCCGAACCCGTTTGTCGCGTGCGCGGCGCCGGCCTATCTCGAGCGGCGCGGCGAACCGCGCGCGCCCGACGACCTGCCCGGCCACGACTGGGTCACGCTCGCCCCGCACCAGCACGCCCCCGCGTGGCAGCTCGTCGGCCACGACGGCGTCGCGCATTCCGTCACGGTGCGCCCGGCCTGCACGGTCAACCAGCTCGCGCTCGTGTACGCGGCCGCCGTGGCCGGCGCCGGCATCGCGGTGCTGCCCGAGCCGTGCGTCGCCGACGCGCTCGCCAACGGTACGCTCGTGCGGCTGCTGGCCGGCTACCGGATCGACGATCCCGACACGCAGTTGTCGCTCGTCTATCCGAACCGCCAGTACGTGCCGGCCCGCACGCGCAGCTTCGTCGAGCACGCGCTCGACCACTTCAGCGCGCAGGCGACCCGTGAGCGGACGGACTACGGTTTCCTGCGTCCGTCGCGCGGCCCCGACCGCTCCGACATCGTCACGGGCCTGCAGTAAACTGCGCGCGTCAGCCATCGGAGGTGCAGCGTGCGCGTGATCCTGTTCAGCAGCCGGCAGTACGACGACGATTCGTTTAGCGCCGCCAACCGGCAGTTCGGCTATCGGCTGCACTTCCAGCCGTCGCACCTCGACGCGGAGACCGCGATCCTCGCGCATGGCTATGACGTCGTCTGCCCGTTCGTCAACGACACGGTCGACGCGGCCGTGCTCGAACGGCTGGCGGACGGCGGCACGCGCCTGATCGCGCTGCGCTCGGCGGGCTTCAACCATGTCGACCTCGCGGCCGCCGGGCGGCTCGGCATCACGGTCGTGCGCGTGCCCGCGTATTCGCCGCATGCGGTCGCCGAGCACGCGGTCGCGCTGATCCTCGCGCTCAACCGCCGCCTGCCGCGCGCCGTCGCGCGCACCCGCGAAGGCGACTTCTCGCTGAACGGGCTGCTCGGCTTCGACCTGCACGGCAAGACCGTCGGCGTGATCGGCACCGGCATCATCGGCAGCGTGTTCGCGAAGATCATGATGGGCTTCGGGATGCATGTGCTCGCGCATTCGGTGCCGCCGTACAACGACGAGCTGATCGCGTTCGGCGCGCGCTATGTCGCGCTCGACGAGTTGCTGCACCACGCCGACATCGTCAGCCTGCACTGTCCGCTGCTGCCGTCGACGCACCATCTGATCAACGCACAGACGCTCGCGCGGATGAAGCACGGCGCGATGCTGATCAACACCGGCCGCGGCGGCCTCGTCGATGCGCAGGCGCTGGTCGACGCGCTCAAGAGCGGCCGGCTCGGCCATCTCGGGCTCGACGTGTACGAGGAGGAAAGCGGGCTTTTCTTCGAGGATCACTCCGACCTGCCGCTGCAGGACGACGTGCTCGCGCGCCTGCTGACGTTCCCGAACGTGATCGTCACGTCGCACCAGGCGTTCTTCACGCGCGAGGCATTGGCGGAGATCGCGCACACGACGCTGCTGAACATCGAAGCCTGGCATGCGGGCACGCCCGCCAACGTCGTGGGCCCGAATCGCTGACGCTCGGGCGCGGCGCGAACGCCACGCGCCGCTCGCTTGCCGGCCGATGTCGCGTCCGGGCGCCGCATCCGCATTCCATCAACAATTCCGTGTTTTGTTTCGACTGATGTAACGCGGCCCGCGCGCGGTCTGCTATCGTTGCGCCGACGTCATCCCCTGCTTTTGCCGCTCATGCGTTTCGACGACTCCGCCATCGCCGCCGTCTACCGCGCCATTTTCGAACGGCGCGACATGCGCCATTTCACGCCGGCGCCCGTCGACCCGGCCGTGCTCGCGCGCTTGCTGCGCGCGGCGCACCATGCGCCGAGCGTCGGCTTCATGCAGCCGTGGCGCTTTATCCGGATCACCGATCCCGCGCTGCGCACCGCGATCCACGCGCTGGTCGAGGCCGAGCGCCGCGCGACCGCCGACGCGCTCGGCGAGCGCCAGGACGAATTCATGCGGCTGAAGGTCGAAGGCGTGCGCGAATGCGGCGAACTGCTGGTCGTCGCGCTCGCCGACGGCCGCGAGCGCCACGTGTTCGGCCGCCGCACGCTGCCGGAGATGGATCTCGCGTCCGCCGCGTGCGCGATCCAGAACATGTGGCTCGCGGCCCGCGCGGAAGGGCTCGGGATGGGCTGGGTGTCGCTGTTCGACGTCGATGCGCTGCGCACGCTGCTGCGGATGCCCGACGGCGCGAAGCCGATCGCGGTGCTGTGCGTCGGGCACGTCGACGCGTTCTATGCGAAGCCGATGCTCGAAGCGGAGCGCTGGGCCGCGCGGATGCCGATCGAAGCGTGCCTGTTCGAGAATAGCTGGGACGATCCAGCCGCGCTCGACGCCGCCGGATCGCCTGCGTCGTCTGCGGACACGGACGCAAAACCGGACGCAAACGCGCCACGCACATCGAACGCCAGCGCCGAACCGGCGCGAGCCGACGCGCTCCCCGACGGCTCGCCCGAACGCATCGTCTGAAGCACGGCCCGGCAGCCGCATTCGTTCCGCCCCCGACGAATTCGCGTCCGCAAACCACCGTCGAATCCCACACTGTGAGCTTCCCGCCCGCTGCCGCGTCGCACGCCGGCAACATCCGTTTTGGCCCCGAGCATAAGGGTTTTCACTGAAGTAGAATCGCGGCTGTCGTCCGCCTTCCCGTCCGCCCGTCCCGCGCATCCTGCGCCAGCCCGAGCGGCGGCTTTTCCCGAGCCTACCGCGATGCCCTTGCCTCTTTTCGCCCTTGCCGTCGCCGCATTTGGAATCGGTACCACCGAATTCGTGATCATGGGGTTGTTGCCCAACGTCGCGCGCGACCTCGGCGTATCGATTCCGGCCGCCGGGATGCTCGTGTCGGGCTACGCGCTCGGCGTGACGATCGGCGCGCCGATCCTCGCGATCGTCACCGCGAAGATGCCGCGCAAGCGCGCGCTGATGGGCCTGATCGGGCTGTTCATCGCGGGCAACCTGTTCTGCGCGATCGCGCCGGGCTATGCGGTGCTGATGGCCGCGCGCGTCGTCACCGCGTTCTGCCACGGCGCGTTCTTCGGGATCGGCTCGGTGGTCGCGAGCAACCTCGTCGCGCCGAACCGCCGCGCACAGGCGATCGCGCTGATGTTCACCGGCCTCACGCTCGCGAACGTGCTCGGCGTGCCGCTCGGCACCGCGCTCGGCCAGGCGTTCGGCTGGCGCGCGACGTTCTGGGCCGTCACCGGCATCGGCATCGCCGCGGCCGCCGCGCTCGCGGTCTGCCTGCCGAAGAACCTCGCGATGCCCGACACCAGCATCACGCGCGAATTCAGCGTGCTGAAGCATCCGCAGGTGCTGATGGTGCTCGGCATCAGCGTGCTCGCGTCCGCGAGCCTGTTCAGCGTGTTCACGTACATCACGCCGATCCTCGAGGACGTGACGGGCTTCTCTCCGCGCCAGGTCACGTATGTGCTGCTGCTGTTCGGCCTCGGGCTGACGGTCGGCGGCACGCTCGGCGGCAAGCTCGCCGACTGGCGCCGGATGCCGTCGCTGATCGCGACGCTCGCGCTGATCGGCATCGTCCTCGCGCTGTTCGCGGGCACGATGCATTTGCCGTTCGCCGCGCTCGCGACGATCTTCGTGTGGGGCATCCTCGCGTTCGCGATCGTGCCGCCGCTGCAGATCCTGATCGTCGATCGCGCGAGCGACGCGCCGAACCTCGCGTCGACGCTGAACCAGGGCGCGTTCAACCTCGGCAACGCGACGGGCGCGTGGCTCGGCGGGATGGCGATCGGCTCCGGCGTGCCGCTCGTGAACCTGCCGTGGGTCGGCGTCGCGATGGCCGTCGCGGCGCTGGCGCTCACGCTGTGGTCCGCGTCGCTCGAACGCCGCCCGGTGGCCGCGCCGACCGAATACGTGTAACGCGGGGCCGCGCGCATTCGTTGCGCGCGCAACTCCATTCGATCCTGATGGCCTTCATGGACCTTTCAAGGCCCCCGGTGTAGCATCCCCGCCGATGAAAGCCATTCTCAATCGCGATTTCCTCGCACTCATCCTGAGCGTCGCGGTCGTCGGCCTCGGCACCGGCGCCACGTTGCCGCTCACCGCGCTCGCGTTGACCGAAGCCGGACACGGCACCAACGTCGTCGGCATGCTGACGGCCGCGCAGGCGCTCGGCGGCCTCGCAATCGTCCCGTTCGTCACCGCGCTTGCGCGGCACATCGGCTCGCGCCGCGCGATCGTCGTGTCGGTCGTGCTGCTCGCCGCGGCCACCGCGCTGATGCAGTTCACGTCGAACCTGATCCTGTGGGGCGTGCTGCGCGTGCTGTGCGGCGCCGCGCTGATGCTGCTGTTCACGATCGGCGAGGCGTGGGTCAACCAGCTCGCCGACGATTCGACGCGCGGCCGCGTCGTCGCGATCTACGCGACCAATTTCACGCTGTTCCAGATGGCGGGCCCCGTGCTCGTCAGCCAGATCGCCGGTGCGACGAGCATCCGCTTCGCGCTGTGCGGCGCGCTGTTCCTGCTCGCGCTGCCGACGCTCGCGACGATCCGGCGCGCGCCGCTCGCCGGCGACGACGCACGTCACGCGGAACACGATCACTGGCTCGCGGTGCTGCCGCGCATGCCCGCGCTGATCATCGGCACCGGGTTCTTCGCGCTGTTCGATACGCTCGCGCTGTCGCTGCTGCCGCTCTATGCGATGGATCACGGCGTCGCGAGCGCGACCGCCGTGCTGCTCGCGTCGATCATGCTGTTCGGCGATACCGCGATGCAGTTCCCGATCGGCTGGCTCGCGGACAAGCTCGGCCGCGAACGCGTGCACCTCGGCGCGGGCTGGATCGTGCTGGCCGGCCTGCCGCTGCTGCCGTTCGTGATCGCGAACCCGTGGCTGTGCTGGCCGCTGCTGTTCGTGCTCGGCGCGGCGGCCGGCAGCATCTATACGCTGTCGCTCGTCGCGTGCGGCGAACGCTTTCGCGGCGCGGCGCTCGTCACCGCAAGCTCGCTCGTGTCGGCGTCGTGGAGCGCCGCGAGCTTCGGCGGCCCGCTCGTTGCGGGCGCATTGATGGAGCAACTGGGCAGCAACGCGCTGGTCGGCGTGCTGGTCGTCTGCGTCGCGGCGTTCGTCGCGGCCGCGCTGTGGGAACGCCGCGCCACGTTGCAACGCGCGGTCTGACACGCGCCGTCACACAATGACGACGGCCCGCATGATGCGGGCCGCCCGGTACTGCCGTACTACGCGCTGCGTCTTGCGCGTTACGCGTTACGCGCCGGCAGGATCTTGCCGGCGCAGGTGCCGAAGCCGACGCGATAGCCGTCGCCCTGGCACCACCCGGCGAGCGTGAGCTCGTCGCCGTCCTCGATGAACGCGCGGCTGCCGCCGCCGTCCAGTGCAAGCGGTTCCTTGCCGTTCCACGTCAGCTCGAGCAGGCTGCCGAACGAATCTTTCGTCGGCCCGCTGATCGTGCCCGAACCCATCAGGTCGCCGACCCGCGTGTTGCAACCCGCGACCGTGTGATGCGCGAGCTGCTGCGCCATCGTCCAGTACATGTGCTTGAAGTTGGTGCGGCTGATCGACGTCGCGTGCGCCGCCCCTTCGGCGCGCAATGTCACTTCGAGCGCGATGTCGAATGCATGCTTGCCCGCATGCTGCAGATACGCAAGCGGCTGCGGCACCTGCTCCGGCTGCGCGGTACGGAACGGTTCGAGCGCGTCGAGCGTGACGATCCACGGCGAGACCGTCGTCGCGAACGTCTTCGCATTGAACGGGCCGAGCGGCACGTATTCCCACTGCTGGATGTCGCGCGCGCTCCAGTCGTTCAGCAGCACCATCCCGAAGATATGCGCTTCCGCGTCCTCGCACGCGATCGGCTCGCCGAGCGCGTTGCCCTTGCCGACGATGAAGCCCGTCTCCAGCTCGATGTCGAGCTTGCGGCACGCGCCGAACACCGGACGCTCCTGGTCGGGCAGCTTCAGTTGCCCGTTCGGGCGCCGCACCGGCGTGCCGCTCACCACCACCGACGACGCGCGGCCGTTGTAGCCGATCGGCATCTCCGACCAGTTCGGCAGCAGCGCATTCTTCGGATCGCGGAACATCGAGCCGACGTTGGTCGCGTGCTCCTTCGACGAATAGAAATCGGTGTAGCCGGGAATCTCGACCGGCAGATGCAGCGTCGCGTCGCGCTGCGCGACGAGCACCTGCGCGCGCAGCGCCGCGTCGTCGCGCAGTCTCGCGTTGTCGCGCGAGAACAGGTCCGACAGTTGCACGCGCACGCTGCGCCATGCATCGCGGCCGAGCGCGATGAATGCATTGAGCGTCGGCGCGGCGAACGCATCGGCGCCGGCCGGCAGCGTCACGAGGCCCGCGCGCGCAAGCGCCGCGAGATCGACGATCTGGTCGCCGAGCGCGACGCCCGCACGGCGCGCCGCCTGCTTCGCGTCGCTGAAGATCCCGAATGGCAGGTTCTGGATCGGGAAATCGCAGGCGGGATCGTTCGCCGTGTCGACCCAGCTCTTGCGGGCCGGGTCGAGCGTCGCGCGCCAGTCTTGGGTATCGCTCATCGTTGCTCCGCATTGAAGTGTTTCTTGATGCCTTGCCAGCATTCGAAGTAGTCCGCCTGCAGTTGCGCGGTGTCGAGCGCGTAGCGCGTCGGCCGGATCAGCGTGCGGGTCTCGAACATGAACGCCATCGTCGCGTCGACCTTGTGCGGCTTCGTCGTGTCGCTCGCGGACGCCTTCTCGAACGTGTCCGCGTCGGGCCCGTGGCCCGACATGCAGTTGTGCAGGCTCGCGCCGCCCGGCACGAAGCCTTCGGCCTTCGCGTCGTATGCGCCGTGCACGAGCCCCATGAACTCGCTCGCGACATTGCGGTGGAACCATGGCGGGCGGAACGTATCCTCGGCCGCGAGCCAGCGCGGCGGGAAGATCACGAAGTCGATCGTGTCGACGCCCGGCGTGTCGCTCTGCGACTGCAGCACGAGGAAGATCGACGGATCGGGATGGTCGAAGCTGATCGAGCCGATCGTGTTGAACAGGCGCAGATCGTATTTGTACGGCGCGTAGTTGCCGTGCCACGCGACGACGTCGAGCGGCGAATGGCCGATGTCCGCGCGCCACAGCCGGCCGTTCAGCTTCGCGATCAGCTCGAACGCGCCTTCGCGGTCTTCGTACGCGGCCTGCGGCGTCAGGAAGTCGCGCGGGTTCGCGAGACCGTTCGAGCCGATCGGGCCGAGATCCGGCAGGCGCAGCTGCGCGCCGAAGTTTTCGCAGATGTAGCCGCGCGCGTCGCCGTCCGGCAGCGCAACGGAAAAACGCACGCCGCGCGGAATCACCGCGATCTCGAACGGCTCGACGTCGAGCCGGCCGAATTCGGTCGCGATGAAGAGCCGCCCCTGCTGCGGAACGATCAGCAGTTCGCCGTCCGCGCTGTAGAAGAAGCGGTCCTGCATCGAGCGGTTCGCCGCGTACAGGTGAATCGCGCAGCCGTTCATCGCGGCCGCCGAGCCGTTGCCGGCCATCGTCACCAGAGCGTCGACGAAATCGGTCGGCTCGACCGGCATCGGCAGCGGATCCCAGCGCAACTGGTTCGGCGGCGTCGGCGGCACGTCGGCCGAATCGCCGAATTCCGACACGAGCCGCTGCAGGCCCGCATACGGCTCGAACGGCCGGTGCACGGCGGCCGGGCGGATACGGTACAGCCACGAGCGGCGGTTGTGGCCGCGCGGCGCGGTAAACGCGGTGCCCGACAGCTGCTCCGCATACAGCCCGTACGGCGCGCGCTGCGGCGAGTTGCGGCCGTGCGGCAGCGCGCCGGGCAGTGCCTCGGTCGCGAATTCATTCGCGAAACCGCTCAGGTAGCCAGCGGTCGCCGGTTTCGACAAGTCAAGCGTCATCGTTTCCTTTCTCCATCAATTCAAGGCGGCCTTCGGCGCCTGCGCGCCGTTGCGCCGCGTTACGCCCGCCAGGCCAAGGACGAACAGCGCCGAGCACAGCACCGGCACCGCGGCCGCGTGGAACAGCGCACCGTTCGACCAGTTGAGCGCAATCAGTTGTCCGCCGACGAGCGGCCCGAGCACCGAGCCGATCCGGCCGATGCCGAGGCTCCAGCCGATGCCCGTCGAGCGCAGCGACGTCGGGTAATACTGGCCCGCGAGCGCATTCACGGCCGGCTGCCCGCCGACCACGCAGAACCCGCCCGCGAACACGACGACCAGCAGCCACGGCAGCGCATGCGCGACCGAGCCGATCAGCCCCACCGACACGGCCGCGCACGCGAAGCAGGCGAACAGCACGCGTACGAAGCCGTGGCGTTCGATGAACCAGCCGAGCGACAGCGTGCCGATCACGCCGCCCGTCTGCAGCACCGTGCCGACGATCACCGCGGTGCCCGGCGAATAACCCGCGTCGCGCATCACGGTCGGCAGCCAGTTCGACAGGAAGTACAGATCGATCAGGTTCATGAAGCTGATCGCCCACAGCAGCAGCGTGACCGGCAGGCGGCCGTGGCGGAACAGCTCGGCGACCGGTGCGCCCGTCGCGGCGCGCTCGCGCACGACGAGCCGCGTGTCCGCATCGATGCCGGCCTGCGGCGCGAAGCGCGCGAGCCAGTCGCGCGCCTGCGCGACGCGCCCTTTCAGCACCAGGAACTGCAGCGACTCGGGCAGCCGCGCGACCATCGCGATCGTGAGCACGAGCGGCACCGCGCCTCCGACGAAGAACACCGAGCGCCAGCCGAACGACGGAATCAGCACGGCGCTGATGAAGCCGCCGATCGCAGCGCCAAGCGTGAAACCGCACGACACCATCATCATCCGCTTCACGCGGTGCGCGGCCGGGCTGAACTCGCCGACCAGCGCCATCGCGTTCGGCATGATGCAGCCGAGGCCGAGGCCCGTGACGAAGCGCAGTGCCATCAGCACGGGAATCGAGCTCGCGAACGGCGTCGCGAGCATCGTCACCGCGAAGAACAGCGTCGAGCCGATCAGCACCGGGCGCCGCCCGATCCGGTCGGCCAGCACCGACAGCCCGAGCGCGCCGAGCAGCATCCCGAACAGGCTCGCGCTGAATACCGGGCCGAGCGCCTGCTTCGGCACGCCCCATTCGGCGATCACGCTCGGTGCGACGTAGCCCATCGCCTGCGCATCGAAACCGTCGATCACGAGGCACAGCCCGCACAACACCAGCAGCATCCAGTGAAAGCCCGGGCGATGGGTCTCGTCGATCACGCGCTCGACTTCGAGCACGCGCACGTCGGCCGGCGCCGCGCTCATTGCGCCACCTCGGCGGCCGGATGCACGGGCGGCGTCACGCCCTGGCGCGCGAGCGCCATCGCTTCGCGCAGCACGTCGGCGTCGCCGATCTGGTTCGCGAGCAGCAGGATCAGCTTCGCGTTGACGAGCTGGCTGTCGCCGTCGGACAGGTCGCGATGCATGTCGATCAGCGCTTCGTAGAACGCGTCCGGATCGGCCAGGCGCGGGCGGGTGTCGAGTCGGGGCATGACGGGGTCTCCGGTGTCGTTATCGTATTCAGCGTGCGCAGGTCGCGCGCGCCAGTGCGTCGGCAATCGCCTGACGGTCGAGCGCGCGCGTGCGTGCGCAGACATGCTGGTCGGGACGCAGCAGGTAGAACGTGCCGGGCTTCGCGTCATAGCGTTGCGCGGCGAAACCGTCGACGTCCTCCACGACGTCGACGCCGGCCACCGGCTGCGCGTGCCCGGCCGGCACGACGAGCACCGGCCGCACCGGCAGCGCGAGGCCGTCGACGGCCTGCGCGAGCGCGGCCGCGTCTCCCGGCAACCCGAACAGCATGCCGGTGAAGCCGCCGCGCAGGTGCTGCAGCAGCCAGCCCGACGCCCCCTGCGCGCGCACCGGCGCATCGGCTGCCGCCGCACCCGGCCGCATCGCGCCCGCGAATGCGTCGCCGCCGCGGTCCGGCGTGTTCAGCGGCGAATCGGCCAGCACGGCCGGCACCGACAGGCGGCCGCTGTTCACGAGCTTGCGCGCGAATTCGCAATCACGCGCGAGCTTCAGCGTCGCGTCGCGGAACACGCGCGACACCGGGCTCTTCGGCGTGATGAAATCGGTCGAGCGCGTCGAGTTGCGGATGTTCTCGTCGGCCGCGAACTCGCGCTCGCTCGCGTACGTATCGAGCAGGCGGTCGGTCGAGCGGCCGTCGAGCACGAGCTTCAGCTTCCATGCGAGGTTGTCCGCGTCCTGCACGCCGCTGTTCGCGCCGCGCGCGCCGAACGGCGACACGCCGTGCGCGGAGTCGCCCGCGAACAGCACGCGGCCGTGACGGAACGTGTCCATCCGCTGGCAGCGGAACGTATAGACGCTCACCCATTCGAGCTCGAACTCGACGTCCGGCCCGAGCAGCGCACGCACGCGCGGGATCACGCGCTCCGGCTGCTTCTCGGCGACGGGATCGGCGTCCCAGCCGAGCTGGAAGTCGATGCGCCACACGTTGTCGGGCTGGCGATGCAGCAGCACCGACTGGTTGCGGTGGAACGGCGGATCGAACCAGAACCAGCGCTCGGTCGGAAACTCCGCCTTCATCTTCACGTCGGCGATCAGGAAGCGGTCCTTGAACGTGCGGCCGTGGCTTTCGAGGCCCATCATCGTGCGCATCGGGCTGCGCGAGCCGTCGGCCGCGATCACGTACTGCGCGCGCAGCGTCGCGACGCCCTCCGGCGTCTCGATCGTCAGCACCGCATGTTCGTCCGACTGCTCGACGCCCGTCACCTTGTGCTTCCAGCGGATGTCGATGTTCGGCAGCTCGAACGCGCGATCGGCCAGATAGCCTTCGACGTAGTACTGCTGCAGGTTGATGAACGCGGGGCGCGCATGCCCTTCCTCGGGCAGCAGGTCGAATGCGTAAAGCTGTTCGTCCTGCAGGAACACCTTGCCGACATGCCAGCTCACGCCCTTGTCGACGAAGCGCTCGCCGCAGCCGAGCCGGTCGAAGATCTCGAGCGTGCGCTTCGCGAAGCAGATCGCGCGCGAGCCGGTCGACAGCGTGTCGTCGTCGTCGAGCAGCACCACGGGCACGCCCTGCTGCGCGAGGTCGATCGCCGCGGACAGGCCCACCGGACCCGCGCCGACGACGATCACCGGGTGAATGGCCGCGTCTTGCGCATGCGGACGGTACCCGAACTTCAGCGTCTGGTAATCGATGCTCATGGTCGCCATCCGCTCCTCAACCCTGCCGTGCGTGCGCCGGCGCGCCCGTCGCCTGCCGGCGCGCCCGCCCGCCTTTCCTGTCAACCGCCACGTCTCGCTCCTTGCTTCCTGTTGATTCGCGAACGGCGCCGTCGAGCGGCGCCCGAATGCCGCATTTCTTGATCGGCGACAAATCCTGGATTTACGAATAGTAAAACCAATTACGAATAGTGAAATCAACGTAAACCCTAGGCGCCAGTTCCAGAACGGGATAACCATATGAGCGAAACGCCAAGCCGAGCGTGGCGCGCGCTGCTAATATCCAGATACGAGGCGGCCCGTTCGGCCGCCGTTTTTCCTTCTCACGCCGATGATTCCGCCCACCATTCCCGAGCTGGTCGCCCGTGCCGGGCAACTGCCGTATCTGCGGGATCACCTCGCGCTTGCCGAAGGCGGCATCGCGAGCGCGAATCTGCCCGAGCGCACGCTCGGCAGCGCCTACGAACCGATCTACGACGTGACGATGCCCGGCGCGCCGCAATCGACGTCGTTCGCCGATACGATCGAGCGCTACGGCGACGAACTCGGCTTCCAGGCCGTCACGCTCGTCACCGGTGCGCCGCACGATCCGGTCGACTCGGCCGTCGACGACCAGACGCTCGTCGCGATCGACCGCCTGTCGCGCGCGCTGCACGCGATCAACTTCTTCGGCGCGCAGCGCCACGGGCTGCTGTTCCTGCGCGTGCACGAACGGCTGCTGAAGAGTGTGAAGTACGACCACGGCAAGCATTTCTCGTCGGTGCTGCAGCGCTTCGGGCTACCGACCGAGCGGGTCGTGATCGAGCTGCCGGCGGTCGCGGTCGCGCACAAGACCTTCCTCGGCTACCTGACGCGCAGCTACCAGCATCACGGCTTCAAGGTCGCGGACAAGCTGCCCGATCCGGGCCGCATCCTCGCGGTCGAATCGGACATGGCGCGGCCCGACTACATCAAGATGGATGCCGGCATCGCGTTGCGCGACGGGATGGTCAAGGCGCTCGTCGCGTATGCGCAGCGCGTGCGGATTCCGCTGATTTTCGACGGCGTCGTCGACGAAACGCAGTGCGAGCTGCTGCGCCAGCACGACGTGCGGTTCATGCAGGGGCCCGTGTTTGCGAAGGTCGTGACGGCCTGAATGGATAAGGTAGCCGGCGCGCGCGGGGAGCGGCGCGCCGGATGCCGGTCGCGGGTGTTGTGGTGCTTGCGGGATGGGGGAATCAGGTCGCCAGGCGTGACCCGCTGCCCGACACCTGTCCGTCAGTGCCGATGGTTACCGCTTACGCCCTTCCGCCATCGTCGTACTTGGGCAACTCGTCACCGATCTCGATGCCCGGGAAACGATCCCCATACCAGACGTGCCACGCCGGACGCAGCCGCGACGGCTCGTCGAGCGTCGCGCTATTGATCTCGACCGTCTTCGGCGCGTCGATCAGCCGGTATTCGAGCTGCGCGCCGCAACGGCCGCAGAAGCGCCGCTCGCCCCACGCGCTCGACGCGTAGACGGTCGGCTCGCCCTGCAGGTATTCGAACGCATCGATCGGCACCGATGCCGATGCGACGACCGCCGCGCCGGTCGTGCGCTGGCAGAGCCGGCAGTGGCAGAAACCGGTGTCGGTCGGAACGTGGGCGATACGGTAGCGGATCGCACCGCACGCGCATCCGCCTTCCATCGGTTCCGGGTGAGACATCGCAAACCTCGTCGTCGGGAAACTGACGAACGATGATGAGCGCGGTTCGACCGCGGCACAAGAGACCGTGGCCGCGCCGTCGCCCGCGCTCACCCGCACCGGAGACGCAACGGCTGCGGCGCGAGGGCAATAGCCGCGCGCCGCCTTGTTCAGGCCGTCGGCCCGAGCCGCTGCGCGAGCGCCTTCAGCTTCGGCCCGACCTGCGTACGGAACACGTCCTCGTCCATCGACGATGCGGGGCCGCTGCAACTCAGGATCAGCCAGCGCCCCTCGCGCGGCTCGCGAAACGGCACGGCCGCCGCGTTCACGTCCATGTGCCACGCGCGAAACGAATAGCAGCAACCGCCCGCCGAGAACTCGGCCACCGCGTGCTGCGCGGCGGCGACCAGCGCATCGGCGTCGGCCGCGCCGCCGGCCGCGCGGTGCAGTTCCGCATAGAGCGCGCGGCGCACGTCCTCCGGCTGCACGGCTAGGTACGCGCGCCCCATCGAGCTCGTCAGCATCGACAGCCGCGAACCGGGCGCAAGCCCGAGCGTCAGCGCGGTCTCGCTGCGGATCGTCTCCAGATAGATCATGTCGAGCCCGTCGCGGCAGCCGAGCGACACGGCCGCGCCGATCTCGCGCGCGAGCGCCTGCATGTGCGGCCGCGCGAGGTCGATCGTCCCCGAGCCCGACAGCAGCGCGTAGCCGAGCGACAGCACGCCGGCGTCGAGCGCATACTTTCCGAGCGTCTCGTCGTAGCGCAGGTAGCCGAGCACGGTCAGCGTATAGGCGAGCCGGTTCACGGTCGCCTTCGGCAGCCCCGTGCGCTCCGCGAAGTCGCGGTTGCCGAGCATCGTCTCGCCGGGCCGGAATGCGCGCAGCAGGTCGAGCCCGCGCGCGAGCGCGACGACGAACTTGCGTTCGTCGATCGTGGTTTCGTCGATGGTTGAAAGTGTCATCTGGTGCTACACTGGGTTCGATTTGCAAAACATTGTTCCGCACAGCGGAACTCAAGTCAAGCGAATCGTTGGCATGAGGCCCGGCTAAACCGGGGACGACCGCAAGGCATGGGATCAGAGTAAGCGCTGAAGCGTCAACGCTGACCGACCGCAAAGGCATGGGGTCCGCGTAAGCGCTGAAGCGCTAACGCTGACCGACCGCAAAGCATGGGGTCCGCGTAAGCGCTGAAGCGCTAACGCTGACCGACAGGAGATGAGACGATGGGTGCTGCAACTTTTCATTGGGACGATCCGCTGCTGCTCGACCAGCAACTGACCGAAGAAGAACGGATGGTGCGCGATGCCGCGCAGGCTTACGCGCAGGACAAGCTCGCACCGCGCGTCACCGAAGCGTTCCGCCACGAGCGCACCGACGCAGCGATCTTCCGCGAGATGGGCGAAGTCGGCCTGCTCGGCCCGACGATTCCGGAGGAATACGGCGGCCCCGGCCTCAATTACGTGAGCTACGGCCTGATCGCGCGCGAAGTCGAGCGCGTCGATTCGGGCTACCGGTCGATGATGTCCGTGCAGTCGTCGCTCGTGATGGTGCCGATTTACGAATTCGGCTCGGACGCGCAGAAGCAGAAATACCTGCCGAAGCTCGTGACCGGCGAATGGATCGGCTGCTTCGGGCTGACCGAGCCGAACCACGGCTCCGATCCGGGCAGCATGGTCACGCGCGCGAAGAAGGTGCCCGGCGGCTACTCGCTGTCCGGCGCGAAGATGTGGATCACGAACTCGCCGATCGCCGACGTGTTCGTCGTGTGGGCAAAGCTCGAAGAAAACGGCAAGGACGCGATCCGCGGCTTCATCCTCGAGAAGGGCTGGAAGGGCCTGTCGGCGCCCGCGATCCACGGCAAGGTCGGGCTGCGCGCATCGATCACCGGCGAGATCGTCCTCGACGAGGTGTTCGTGCCCGAAGAAAACCTGATGCCGAACGTGAGCGGCCTGCGCGGCCCGTTCACGTGCCTGAACTCGGCGCGCTACGGGATCGCATGGGGCGCGCTCGGCGCCGCCGAATCGTGCTGGCACACCGCGCGCCAGTACGTGCTCGACCGTCAGCAGTTCGGCCGGCCGCTTGCCGCGAACCAGTTGATCCAGAAGAAGCTCGCCGACATGCAGACCGAAATCACGCTCGGCCTGCAAGGCGTGCTGCGCCTCGGCCGGATGAAGGACGAAGGCACGGCGGCCGTCGAGATCACGTCGATCATGAAGCGCAATTCGTGCGGCAAGGCGCTCGACATCGCACGGCTCGCGCGCGACATGCTCGGCGGCAACGGCATCTCCGACGAATTCGGCGTCGCGCGCCACCTCGTGAACCTCGAAGTGGTCAACACGTACGAAGGCACGCACGACATCCACGCGCTGATCCTCGGCCGCGCGCAGACGGGCATCCAGGCATTCTTCTGATCGTCCGGATACAGCGCGCCCGGCAGCGACGCCGCGCACGCGCAAAAAGAGACGGCCCGCCCGGCACGACTGCCGGGCGGGCCGCTTTTTCATCGGTCCGCGATCCGGGCCGCCGGCCCGGACCCGCGTTCTCACGCAGCCGTTGCTTACTTGTTCGGCTGCGGCGTGAGGCGCAGATACGGACGCACCGCGTTGAAGCCCTTCGGGAAACGCTTCTTCAGCTCTTCCGGATCCTGCAGCGACGGCACGATCACGACGTCGTCGCCGTCCTTCCAGTTGCCGGGCGTCGCGACCTTGTAGTTGTCGGTCAGTTGCAGCGAGTCGATCACGCGCAGCACTTCGTCGAAGTTGCGCCCCGTGCTGGCCGGATAGGTGATGGTGAGCCGCACCTTCTTGTTCGGGTCGATCACGAACAGCGAGCGCACCGTCAGCGTTTCGTTCGCATTCGGGTGGATCATGTCGTACAACTGCGAAACCTTGCGGTCCCCATCGGCGATGATCGGGAAGCCGACGACCGTCGACTGCGTTTCGTTGATGTCGTTGATCCAGCCCTTGTGCGATTCGACGTCGTCGACCGACAGCGCGATGACCTTCACGTTGCGTTTCTCGAATTCGCCCTTCAGCTTCGAGGTCAGCCCGAGCTCCGTCGTGCACACCGGCGTGTAGTCGGCCGGGTGAGAGAACAGAACGCCCCAGCTGTCGCCGAGCCACTCGTGAAACTTGATGGAGCCCAGGCTCGATTCCTGCTCGAAATCCGGTGCGATGTCGCCAAGACGCAGACTCATGATGTTCCCTCCTCGAACGATGCTGGTTGAAATCGCGCGCTGGACAGCGCGGGACAGTCCGTCAGCTTACGGGAAGCAATGGGCGGTGCGAACGATTATTCCGTTTGATATTCATACTTTTTTGTCATTTTTGCCCGGTGTCGGGGCAGGACGGACGACCATGACGGAAACTTTTCACCCCGTTTGCCGCTCTGTTCATGATTACAAGTCGTTTACCATGCGGTCTTGCACTGCCGCCGTGTGTCTTCCCGGCTCGCCAGCAAGCAGGCGTTTCGCTACGATATGAACCTGCAGCATGACAGCATGAAGGGAGTTGCAATGTCGGAAATCAACAAGGAGAAACTGATGTCGGATATCAAAACCGTTCTCGCGGACGCCGAAGACCTGCTCAAGCAAGCCGCCAGCAGCACGGGCGACCGTGCGGCCGAGCTGCGCGAGAAGGCCATGTCGCGCCTGAAGCAGGCCAAGGACAAGGCCGCCGACGTCCAGGTCGTGGTCGTCGAGAAAGGCAAGAAGGCCGCTCGCGCGACCGACGATTACGTGCACGAGCATCCGTGGACGTCGATCGGCGTTGCAGCCGGCGTCGGCGTGCTGGTCGGTCTGCTGATCAACCGCAAGTAACGCGCGCTGCGCCGTTCCGTCCCGTGGGCCGCGTCGCGCGGCGCACGGGCGTCGAAGCCAGCCGGCGGTCTGCCGCCGGCCGGCTTTGCCATAGCTGCTCACTGCACGCGCAAGCATCTCACCCATGACGACAGACACCACCTCGCAGCCGTCCGGCCAAGGACCGCTGCGCCGCCTCGTCGGCTCCGCGATCGGGCTTCTGCAAACGCGCCTCGAACTGGTGGGCATCGAGCTTGCCGAGGAGAAGGAACGCCTGATGGGCGTGCTGTTCCTCGGGCTCGCCGCAATGATGCTCGCGACGATGGCGCTCATCAGCCTGACCGTGCTCGTCGCGATCGCGTTCTGGGATACCTATCGCTGGCAGTCGCTCGCGGCGATCACCGCGCTGTATGCCGCAGGCGGCATCGTATGCGCGCTGAAGGCGCGCTCGGGCTTCCGCGATGCGCCGACCGTGTTCGAAGCGACGCTCGCCGAACTCGAGAAAGACCGCGAACTGTTCCGCGGCAAGCCGTGAACGCAGTCGTGTTCACCCTTCCCACCTACTTCGCCGACGCGCCATGAGCCAGAACGTCACGGGCAATTCACCCCGCCCCCATTCGTCGCGATCGAACTGGAGCGCCTCGCAGCATCGCGCGCTCCGCAAGGAATTGCTGATCCTGCGATCCGAAGTCGAGCGGCTCGAACTCGCGGAAGCCGCCGGCGAAATGCGCCAGGCCGTCACGCGCTTCAGTTGGCTCAAGGTGTTCGTCCCCGGCCTTTCCACCAACAAGTTCAGCCAGTCCGCAAAAAACCTGAACGCGAGCCTCGGCCACCTCGTCAACCAGTATCCGATGCTGAGTTCGCTTGCATCGCTCGTGCTCGCGAAACCCGTTCGCTCGCTGCTGCGCGCGAGCGCGGGCCCCGCGCTGAAGTGGGGCACGCTCGGCTTCGCCGCATGGGAGGTCTACCGGATCTGGAAGCAGTCGCGCGACGAGCGCGGGCTCGACGCGCACGACGACTGATACTCGGCGACCTGCGCGCACGGCCATGCACCGTTGCGCGCCTTTCGTCCGCACTCAACGCACACCCCAGCAAGCAGGGCCCTGTACGTCGGCACCATCCCGCCGCGCATTGCCCTTCGTCCCGTCCGAACGCAGCGTGAAGGCGCCGCAGGCATCGTCGTGCATCGGGCCCGTGTCGAGCGGGCATGCTTCCAGTTCGTAGCTCACCGGCGAGTCGCCGCCGTCCGGTCGCCTGAGCGTCAATCGATAGACCGCCTGCCCGTCCGGCGGCGCCTGCGCGAACGCGTCCGGCAACGCCGGCGGCGACGCACCGTCCAGCGTTTCGAGATATTGGGCCGCCCGGTACAGCGCGGACACCGCCGACACGCGATGGACCCGCACTGCATGCTCGCGATACGACGGGATGCCCCATCCGGCCAGTACCGCGACGACCGCGAGCACGATCATCAGCTCGAGCAGCGTGAATCCCGCCGATCGATACGCTGACGCACGCCCGATCATCGATGCACCACCGCGACGCGACGCCAGCGCCGCGCGACGATGCGTCCGTCGCGGATCGCGACCTGGTGTTGCAACCAGACGGCACTCGACGCATGCGCGCCGACGCCACGCGCGGTGACGAGGTAGGCGCGGCCACCGGCCGGCCCCGCCCCGCGCCACGCCTCGATCAGGCATCGCGGCGGCTGCGCGGCCATCGGCCACCCGGCGAACGGTGCGAACGCTTCGGCGGCCGCCAGCGCCGGCGTGCGCCGCCACGCGTCGGGCTCCGCGTGCGCTTCACCTTCGTTCACGTACGGCGCCGAGCCACGGAGCAATCGCGCGGTGCACGCAGCGAGCGCGGCATCGGCCGCGTGGAATGCGATCAGCCGATCCGACAACGCACGCGTACGGCGCGATTCCGTCAGCGCGGATTCGAACCACGTGCCCGTCAGCGCCGCGATGGCCGCACCGACCGCGATCACCGCGGGCAATGCAAGGCCCGCGTCGCGACGCCAATCGCGACCGGCCGACCGGAAGCGTATGCGCGGCGCGCGCAGGCTCGTCGCCAGGGCTCCCGTGCGCGCAGCCTGCCGCGATTCGTCGCTGTTCGCAGCGATGCGCCCGTGCGTGTTGCCTGCCGCAACGCATCGCGATATCTCCCGAGCACACCGCCCTGCTCCGCTCATCGCAACACCTCGCGTGTGTACGTTGCGTGCGTTGCATCACGCAACGTGTCGTCGAATGCGATCGCCGAATTCCTCAACGCGACGACGCGATACAGCGTCAATCGCGCACGACCGTCCCGAGCAACCGCAGCACGACCGTCGCAATCGACGTGACGGGCCGCCTCGCGCATCAGCTCGCCGCGCGCCCGCACGCACACATGCACGGCCACGACATCGCGCCAGTCGTCGGTACGCATCGCATCGGCGTCGACGAACTGCGTGCCGCCGCGACGTAGATAACGCGCGCGCAACTGATCGATTCCCGCCACGACGGGCTGTGGCGTGCCTGGACGGCCACTTCCTTCGCAATACAGTTCGGGCTCGCCCGTCGACGGGCTGACATGCGCATCGAAGCGGTTCTCCACCTGCACCCGTTCGCCCGGCACGCCGACACCCTGCCCGAGGCAATCCGACACCTGACCGCTCACCGTCGGCCACGTCGACACGTCATCGCCGACATACCGGATCAGCAACGCGTCCGACGAAGCGCGTACGGGCTCGCACCGCACCTGTGCGCCGTCGCCCCGCACGCGCGCCATCGAACAGCCGAACATCGGCGGCAACGATGACACGCCTTCGGCATCGAGCGGCCGGAATCCTGCCATCTGGAGCTGCTGACCGATCAGCATCAGCGCGGTGCCGGCCGCATCGCGCATCCGGAACCCGTCCTCCGCGCGCCGCTGCGCAACGCGCTGCGCGTGGTATAGCGCACCGGCCGCCGCGAGCACGAGGAGACCGACGGTCATCGCGATCAGTACTTCGAGCAGCGTGTGCGCACGCATGCGGCGATCAGCGTTCATCGGCGCCAGCCTCCCGAAACGGAATCCGGACACATGACGGCGGCCGTGCCAACGCACCCGCAGCTTCGCATCGCGGCGAAACCGCCGCATTGCCGCCACGCCAGCCGACAATCGCGTACCGGACGCCGCCCGGCCCGTCGTCGAGCGTCATCGCGCCATTGGGCAACGATGCAGCCGCCAGCGCCGCGAGACCGTCGTCGGCTCCTCCGCCAGCGCGCGAGCGCTCGATACGCGCATCGGCCAGCCACAGCGCGCGTTCACGCCAGATCGTCGCCCGCTGCGTGCGCGCCATCGCGAGCTGGCTGCCGGCCACCGCCAGCATCACGGTCGCGAGCAGCGCGATAGCCAGCATCGCTTCGATCAGCGACGTGCCGTGCATGGTGTTGCGCATGGCCATCACGCCGCGTCGCAACGGCCGGCGACAACACGCGCGCGGCCACCGGCCGCAATCCGCACGCAACGCGACGCACGTGCGTCATCAGCCCCGGACGGGCCACGTCGCGGACGCACTTCGAAACGCCGGATTCCGCCGATCGCCTGCCCCACCGGCGGCGCAAAAGCCAGATCGTGCGCGGCGCCCGCGACGGCCACTTCGGCATCGCGCGGATAGCGCCGCAGCACGCGCGACTGCCCGTCGAATTGCCCGCTGACGAGCCAGTCGCACGACCATTCGGCCGGATCGCACCGCTCGCCGGCACGCAGGCAAACGCCGTCGTTCCCGGCCCGACACAGCGTGACGCGCACACCGAGACGCGTCGCCTCGGCACGCGCAAACGACAGCGCCCCGAGCAGCGCAAGCGAGCGCGCCTCCACGCGTTCGCGCATGCGCCACTGGTCGAACGCAGGTGCCGCATGGAGCGCGAGCCCGGCCGCCAGCGCGATGGCGACCATCAACTCGACGAGCGTGAACCCGCCCGAGCGTTGCACCACGTTTTTCAAGGATGGATAGCGCAGTCCCATCGCAGTCGTCCTCCGCCAAGGTGATGCGACGACTTTAGCGATGCGTGCGGACGCACGCCATTTGCCGAACGGCCGACTGGCGACATGCGATCGCGACCGACACAATCGGCGCGAACTGAACCAACGGAGAAGACGATGAACGGACGCAGCGCGTCAGCGCTTACGCGGAGTCTTGGCGGGAGAGGCGCGACGGAACTCTTCGATCACGTCGGCAAATTCGGAAACGTCCTCGAACCGGCGATACACCGATGCGAAGCGGACATAGGCGATCGTATCGAGGCCGCGCAACTCGTTCATCACGAGTTCGCCGAGCTTCTCGCTACGCACTTCACGCTCGCCTGTCGCGAGCAGTTGATACTCGATGCGGGCAACCGCCGCGTCGATCGCGTCGGCAGCAACCGGCCGCTTGCGCAGCGCGAGTTGCATGCTGGCGACGATCTTCCGACGGTCGAATTCCGTGCGGCTGCCGTCCTTCTTCACGACGAACGGCAGGGACAGCTCGACCCGCTCGTACGTCGTGAAGCGCTTGTCGCAAGCCGAGCAGCGACGGCGCCGCCGAATCGCGGCGCCATCTTCGGACACGCGCGAGTCAACGACCTGCGTGTCGTCATGCCGGCAGAACGGGCAGCGCATCGTCGATCAGCGATAGACCGGGAAACGCTTGGTCAGCTCGGCGACCTGCACACGCACGCGCTCGATCGTCGCTGCATCTTCCGGGTTCTCCAGCACGTCGGCGATCAGGTTGCCCACCTGCTCCGCTTCCACCGGCCCGAAACCGCGCGTCGTCATCGCCGGCGAACCCAGGCGCACGCCGCTCGTCACGAACGGCTTTTCCGGATCGTTCGGGATCGCGTTCTTGTTCACCGTGATGTGTGCCGCGCCGAGCGCCGCTTCCGCTGCCTTGCCCGTGATGTTCTTCGCGCGCAGGTCGACCAGCATCACGTGGCTTTCCGTGCGGCCCGACACGATCCGCAGCCCGCGCTTCACCAGCGTTTCGGCCAGCACGCGCGCGTTCTCGACCACCTTCTCCTGGTACGCCTTGAAGTCCGGCGACAGCGCTTCCTTGAACGCCACCGCCTTCGCCGCGATCACGTGCATCAGCGGGCCGCCCTGGATGCCCGGGAAGATCGCCGAGTTGATCGGCTTCTCGTACTCGGCCTTCATCAGGATCACGCCGCCGCGCGGGCCGCGCAGGCTCTTGTGCGTCGTCGTCGTCACGAAATCCGCGTGCGGCACCGGGTTCGGGTACACACCGGCCGCGATCAGGCCTGCGTAGTGCGCCATGTCGACCATCAGGTACGCGCCCACCGACTTCGCGATCTTCGCCATACGTTCGAAATCGATCTTCAGCGAGAACGCCGATGCGCCCGCGACGATCAGCTTCGGCTTGTGTTCCTGCGCAAGCTTCTCGGCCGCTTCGTAGTCGATGTCTTCGTTCTCGTTCAGGCCGTAGCTCACGACGTTGAACCACTTGCCCGACATGTTCACCGGCGAACCGTGCGTCAGGTGGCCACCGTGCGCGAGGCTCATGCCCATGATCGTGTCGCCCGGCTTGAGCATCGCGAAGAACACGCCCTGGTTCGCCTGCGAACCCGAGTTCGGCTGCACGTTCGCGGCTTCCGCGCCGAACAGTTGCTTCACGCGGTCGATCGCCAGTTGCTCGACGACGTCGACGTACTCGCAACCGCCGTAGTAGCGCTTGCCCGGATAACCTTCCGCGTACTTGTTCGTGAGCTGCGAGCCTTGTGCGGCCATCACGGCCGGGCTCGTGTAGTTTTCCGACGCGATCAGCTCGATGTGATCTTCCTGGCGGCGGTTTTCGTGCTCGATCGCTGCAAAGACTTCGGGATCGACGTTCGCGATGGTGCTTTGGGCTCTGTCAAACATACGGTTTCCGTTAAGTGTGTACAGGTTGACCGGGGTGGCCGAGTACGGTGCGCTGCTGGCGGGACCAGCTCGACGTGGCGGAAGAATCCGTGTGACGCGAGGCAGGACAGCCACCGGCGATGCACGCGACGGCGCACAACGGCTGCCCAGGCGAACGGCAAAAACGGCGCCCCGCGCTTCACGGTGGGATGCTCCACCTTGAACCCGAAGGGTTCTATCGCCAGTCACGCAGGGGTGATGAGCGCGTTAGTGTATTGGATGCGTCATGAATAGGCAACCGCACGGCAGCGCGCCGGAAGCAATTGGGGCCAGACTCTGCGCGCCCGTGCCGAAACGCTTTGCCGCCTTGCCGCGGTGCGGCAATCTCAGTAGGCTTGCGGGATATCGCCCGCTAATTTGTCATCGACCAGGAGCAGCAATGATCGTGTTCGTCACAGGCGCGTCCGCCGGCTTCGGCGCCGCCATCGCCCGTGCCTTCGTCAACGGAGGCCACCGCGTCGTCGCGACCGCGCGCCGCAAGGATCGTCTCGATGCGCTCGCCGCCGAACTCGGCGATGCCCTTCTGCCGCTCGAGCTCGACGTGCGCGACCGCGCGGCCGTCGAAGCCGTGCCGGCCGCCCTTCCCGCCGAATTCGCGGCGCTCGACGTGCTCGTCAACAACGCCGGCCTCGCGCTCGGCGTCGAGCCGGCCCAGAAGGCCAGCCTCGACGAGTGGCAGACCATGATCGACACGAACTGCTCGGGCCTCGTAACCGTCACGCACGCGCTGCTGCCCGGCATGATCGCGCGGGGCCGCGGCCATATCTTCAATCTCGGTTCGGTTGCCGGCACCTATCCGTATCCGGGCGGGAACGTATACGGCGCAACCAAGGCTTTTGTCCGACAATTCAGCCTGAACCTGCGCGCCGACCTGATCGGCACGCCGTTGCGCGTGACCGACATCGAACCGGGCCTGTGCGGCGGCACGGAATTCTCGAACGTCCGCTTCCGCGGCGACGACACGAAGGCGGCGAACGTCTACCAGAACGTCCAGCCGCTCACGCCCGAGGACATCGCCGACACGATCTACTGGATCGCGACGCGCCCGGCACACGTGAACATCAACACGATCGAGATGATGCCGGTCGCCCAGGCACCGGCCGGCCTCACGATCCATCGCGGCTGACACATTGCGCACCGCGGCCCGCCTCCGGCCGGCCCGCGGTGCGCTACGGCGTACTACATTCCGTTACGAATCGGTTACGAATCCGGTCGCTGCCTTCCGGTAAAATGCGCGCCATGACTCAGCCTACCCGCTCCCCGGAAGCGCCCTCCGGCTTTACCTGGCCGGTGCGCGTGTACTACGAGGACACCGATGCAGGCGGCATCGTCTTCTATGCCAACTACCTGAAGTTCTTCGAGCGCGCGCGCACCGAGTGGCTGCGCGCATGCGGCGTCGATCAACGTCGCCTTGCCGACGACACGGGCGCGATCTTCATCGTCCGCAGCACGTCGCTCGACTACCGCGCGCCGGCGCGACTCGACGACACGCTGGCGATCACGAGCCGGCCCGGACGCATCGGCCGCGCATCGGTGGAATTCACGCAGGAAGCCTGGTGCGGCGACACGCTGCTCGTGGCCGGACATATCCGCCTCGGCTGCGTCGACCGCAACGGTATCCGGCCCGCGGCCATCCCGCCGGCCGTGCTCGACGCGCTGCAACGCGGGCCCGTCATCGATGCCGGGCGGACTGTATTGTCAACGAAGCTCGCATGAGCGCCGTTTAGACAAAGCCTATGAACTTGCCTTCCTGATTCGATACTAAGCAAGGTTCGGCGCCAGGCATGGCCGGCGCGCCGCGCCGCACGCATACCGGACGCCCCGAAGGGACGTTACTCAAACCTCTATGAACACTTCTCAAGACCTGTCGATCATTTCCCTCGTCCTCAACGCGAGCGTGCTGGCCCAGGCCGTGATGGGGCTGCTGCTGCTGCTGTCGCTGATGTCGTGGACCTTCATCTTCCGCAAGTGGTTTGCGATCCGCCGCGCACGCGCGCAGACCGAACGCTTCGAGAGGGATTTCTGGTCGGGCGGCGACCTGCAGGCGCTGTACCAGAGCGCGGCCAACAACCGCCACACGATCGGCGCGCTCGAGCGGATCTTCGAATCGGGGATGCGCGAATTCCTGAAGGGGAAGGAAAAGCGCATCAGCGACCCGGGCCTCGTGCTCGACGGTGCGCGCCGCGCGATGCGCGCGTCGTTCCAGCGTGAAATGGACGTGCTCGAAGCGAACCTCGCGTTCCTTGCATCGGTCGGTTCGGTCAGCCCGTACATCGGTCTGTTCGGCACGGTCTGGGGGATCATGAACTCGTTCCGCGGCCTCGCGAACGTGCAGCAGGCAACGCTCGCGAACGTCGCGCCGGGCATCGCCGAGGCGCTCGTCGCCACCGCGATCGGCCTGTTCGCCGCGATTCCGGCGGTGGTCGCGTACAACCGCTACGCGCACGACATCGACCGCCTCGCGATCCGCTTCGAGACCTTCATCGAAGAGTTCTCGAACATCCTGCAGCGTCAGGCCCAGTAAGGAGCACGCCATGGCAGGAAGTCCCATCCGATCCAGCATGCGCGGCGGCCGCTCGCGCCGCGCAATGGCCGACATCAACGTCGTGCCGTACATCGACGTGATGCTGGTGCTGCTCGTGATCTTCATGGTCACCGCACCGCTCGTCGCCCCGTCGATCATCAACCTGCCGACCGTCGGCAATGCCGCGCCGCAGGAGCAGACACCGCCCGTCGTCGTCAACATCAAGGCCAACCGCACGATGAGCGTCAAGTACAAGGGCGACTCGGGCGCGACCCAGGAAGACACGATGACGAAGGCCGAGCTCGACAGCTTCATCGCGGCCCGGCAGGCCGATCATCCCGATCAGCCGGTCGTGATCGCGGCCGACAAGACCGTGCAGTACGATGCGGTCATGACCGTGATGTCGGACCTGAAGGCGCGCGGCGTCAAGCGCGTCGGCCTCCTCGTCAAATCGCAATGAACCGGCAGCAATCCCCGCGCAGCACCGGCTACCCGTCTCAGCCTCCTCGCGAGCGCGGCACCTGGCGCGCATTCGCGCTCGCCGCGCTGATGCACGTGCTGCTCGCGCTGTTTCTCTATCACGGCGTGCAGTGGCAAAACAGCACGCCGGCCGGCGCCGAAGCCGAGCTGTGGACCGAGGTACCCGACGTCGCCGCGCCGCGGCCCGTCGTGACGCCGCCTGCGAAGGTCGCGCCGCCCCCTCCCCCGGTGCGCGACGAGCAGGCCGACATCGCGCTGCAGCAGAAGAAGCGGCAGCAGGAAGCGGCCGCGCGCGAAGCGCTGCTCGAGCAGCAGCGCCGCGCGCAGCAACTGAAAACGCAGCAGGAAGAGGACGCCCGGCGCGCGCAGCTCGCGGCGCAGCAGGCTGCCGCGCTCGCCGCGCAGAAGGCCGCGGAACGCGACAAGCAGAAGCAGGCCGACAAGCTCAAGCAACAGCAGCTCGCCGAGCAGCAGAAGCTCGAACAGCAGAAACTCCAGCAGCAGAAGCAGGCGCAGCTCGACGCGCAGCGGGCGGCGAAGGCGAAGTCCGACGCGGCCGCGAAGGCAAAGGCTGAAGCGCAGGCCAAGGCGAAGGCCGAAGCCACGGCGCGCGCGAAGGCCGATGCGGCGGCGAACGCGAAGCTCGACCGCGAACGCAGCGCGCGTCTTGCGCAGATGCAGGGCCTGTCCGGCGCCGGCGAAGGCGGCGGCGAAGGCCTCGCGAAGAGCGGCACGGGCACGGGCTCCGGCGGCAATGCCGCAACACCCGGCTATGCTGACAAGGTGCGCCGCCGCGTCAAGCCGAACATCGTTTGGGGCGGCGAGCGAGCAGGCCTGACCACCGTCGTCAAGATTCGGTGCACGCCGTCCGGTGACGTATTGAGCGCATCGGTCTCCCGCTCCAGCGGGAATTCGGGGTGGGATCAAGCCGTGGTCAATGCGATCCACGCATCGGTCCCGTTGCCGCCCGATTCTAACGGTCGTACCCCGTCGGACATTACGATTACCTTCAAGGCGGCGGAGTGAAAGGAAATACGCTTACACTCCGGGCGTCGCTGTCAGACGGGAACGAATCGGGTATTTTTACTGTCTCTCTGCGGTTGCGCAGCGATCCAAGTCATACGGGAAGCAAGAAGCATGAGTTTGATGACAAAGCTAGGTTTCAGGGCACTCGTGGCCTCGTGTCTGATTGCGGCGGGCAGCGCCGCTAACGCCCAGGTCAACGTGCTGATCACCGGTGTCGGTTCGACCCAGTTCCCCATCGCCACCGCGAATTTCGCGAACGAGGCAGGCCTGCCGCAGCAGGTCACGTCGATCGTCCGCGCCGACCTCGCCCGCAGCGGCAAATTCACCAACATCGACGCGGGCAGCACGCCCGTGCCCGAGACCGCATCGGTCGATCTCGGCGCCTGGAAGGCCAAGGGCGCGAACGCGTTCGTCGCCGGCAGCGTGAACCGCGAAGCGAGCGGCCAGTACAAGGTCAACTTCATCCTGTACGACACCGTGAAGCAACAAAGCCTCGGCGGCCTGTCGTTGACGGCCACCGACACCACGCTGCGCACGGCCGGCCACAAGATCGCCGACTACATCTACCAGAAGCTGCTCGGCGTGCGCGGCGTATTCGCCACGCGCCTGTCGTACGTGATCAAGACCGGTAACCGCTACCAGTTGCAGATTTCCGACTCGGACGGCCAGAACGCGCGCATCGCGCTGTCGAGCACCGAGCCGATCATCTCGCCGGCGTGGTCGCCGAACGGCACGAAGGTCGCGTACGTGTCGTTCGAGCGCAAGAAGCCGATCGTCTACATCCACGACCTGCCGACCGGCCGCCGCTACATCGTCTCCGACCAGAAGGGCAACAACAGCGCACCGGCCTGGTCGCCCGACAGCAACACGCTCGCCGTCGCGCTGTCACTGACGGGCAATACGCAAATCTATACGGTCAACTCGACCGGCGGCGGCCTGCGCCGTCTCACGCAGAGCAGTTCGATCGACACCGAGCCGTTCTACTCGCCGGACGGCCGCTGGATCTACTTCACGAGCGATCGCGGCGGTGCGCCGCAGATCTACCGGATGCCCGCACAGGGCGAAAGCGCCGGTGCCGCGCAGCGCGTGACCTTCACCGGCAGCTACAACACGAGTCCGCGTGTGAGCCCGGACGGCAAGCTGCTCGCCTACATCTCCCGCACCGGCGGGGGCTTCAAGCTGTACGTTCAGGATCTGCAATCGGGCGCGGCGAACGCCATCACGAATACGAATCGCGACGAATCGCCGAGCTTCGCGGCAAACGGCCAGTACCTTCTGTACGCTACCCAGTCGGGTGGTCGCAACGTTCTGGCTGCAGTGCCCTCCGACGGCAGCGCGCCGCCGCAAATCCTGTCCGTCCAGGGCGGCTCCGTTCGTGAGCCGTCGTGGGGGCCCTTCATGCAATGACCACAAGGAGAGTAACCATGATGTCGAATAAGGCTCGTCTGGCCCTGGCCGTGATGATGATCAGCGCGCTCGCAGCGTGCAAGTCGGGCGTTAAGCTCGACGACAAGGCAAACGCGGGTGCGGTCAGCACGCAACCGAGCGCCGACAACGTCGCGCAAGTGAACGTCGATCCGCTGAACGACCCGAACAGCCCGCTCGCGAAGCGCAGCATCTACTTCGACTTCGACAGCTATTCGGTGAAGGACGAGTACCAGCCGCTGATGCAGCAGCACGCCCAGTACCTGAAGAGCCATCCGCAGCGCCACGTGCTGATCCAGGGCAACACCGACGAACGCGGCACGAGCGAGTACAACCTCGCGCTGGGCCAGAAGCGTGCGGAAGCCGTTCGTCGCGCAATGGCACTGCTCGGCGTGAACGATTCGCAGATGGAAGCCGTGAGCCTCGGCAAGGAAAAGCCGCAGGCAACGGGTCACGACGAAGCTTCGTGGGCGCAGAACCGTCGCGCCGACCTCGTCTACCAACAGTAAGTAACGGAAGAATCGCCGTATGACGCACCGTGTAACCTGGCTGCGTGCAGCCGCAACCTTCTGCGTCGTCGGCGCGGCGTGGTCGGCCGCGCCGGCGCACGCCGGCGTGTTCGACGACAACGAAGCGCGCCGCGCCGTGCTCGACCTGCGCAGCAAGACCGACAACCTGGCGAGCCAGTTGTCCGCCGCCCAGCGTACGATCCTCGATCAATCCGGCCGTCTCGACCAGCTTAACCAGCAGGTCGCGACGCTGCGTGGCGAGAACGAGGATCTGACGAACCGGCTGACGACGCTCGAGCGGCAGCAGAAGGAGTACTACCAGGATCTCGACACGCGGCTCAAGAAGTTCGAGCCGCAGCAGGCGACGATCGACGGTGTCGAAGGCACCGTGCAGCCGGGTGAAACGGATGCGCTCAGCGCGGCGCAGCAGCAGTTCCGCAACGGCAACTTCAAGGCGGCGGCGGCTTCGTTCCGCAGTTTCATCGCGAAGTATCCGCAGAGCCCGTACCAGCCGACCGCGCAGTACTGGCTCGGCAATGCGCAATACGCGCTGCGCGACTACCGCGGCTCGACTGCGACGTGGCAAGGGATCGTGAGCAAGTTCCCGCAGCACCCGCGCGCGGCCGACGCCCTCGTGGCGATCGGTACGAACCAGCTCGAACAAGGCCAGAAGGCGGCCGCGAAGAAGACGTTCGAGCAGGTCGTGTCGCAGTACGCCGGGTCGAACGCGGCGCAGACGGCGCAGGGCAAGCTCGAAACGATCAAATAATTATCGTGTCGGGTTGTTGACGGGTCGACAACCCGCCGCTATAATCTTTTGCTCTTTGGGTCGTTAGCTCAGTCCGCATCGGCTACAGCCTGAAGCCGTTTTTCTCGTTCTCGAGCAGTTTTTGAGGACGTGGGGTGGTAACTCAGTTGGTTAGAGTATCTGACTTTTAATCAGAGAGTCGAGGGTTCGAGTCCCTCCCACCCTACCATCTATCTTTTTGATAGTTGCAATTGAAGCCTCCCGCGTGGAGGCTTTTTTGCGTCTGCTTCTTGCCGAGCCCGGCTCGAAAATTCCCCCTCCTGTATCCGGTTGAGTAAGCAAGCATCTGGCTCAGACTCAAACAGTGCGCGCCCCAAGAGGCTACCGCTACCATCGGGCGCTGTAGCGGTAGCGCGTCTCGCTGCACAATCCCCGCCCGCAAGTCATCACACGCTCACGTCGCGCAGCACCGCACCGTATCCCGCGTACAGATTGCCGTCGGGCAACAACTGCCGCTGCGCGAGTTGCCGATGCACGACCGGCAAGTTATGGAACGGCATCCGCATGAACAGGTGATGTTCGATATGAAAATGAATCGCGTGCGGACCGAACAGGAACGTCTGCCACGACCGCCGGACGATCGTGCGCGCGTTGCGGCTCTGGTCCTCGCAGGCCGGCAGCCCCGCGTGCTCGAAGATCGCGCGCACCTGCCCGGCGAGCGGCAACAGCGTGACGGACGGCACGACCCACAACCCGATGTACAGCAGCGGATGTCCGGCCAGCGCGAGCGCACCGAACAGCAAGCCGTTGCCGGCCAGCATCGACGCGACTTCCCACGCCGCATACGCACGCGATTTCCGGACCTTCGGCAACGCATGCGCAAACTCGCCGCGCGCGAGCTTCACGACGCTCGTCACGTAGCCGATCCCGCACGCGTACGCAAGCAGGCGGCCGATCAAGCGCCCACGCGTCACCGGATAGTCGTGCACGCCGAACAGTAACGCGACGGGGTCGTCCGGCTGCATCGGCGCGCGATGATGCTTCAGATGGCCCGCACGATACGTGCGCAGCGACAGCCACAGCGGGCCGGCCGCGAACAACTGGCCCAGCACGTCGTTGACGCGCCGGTTCCGTGCCAGCAACCCGTGCGCACCTTCGTGCATCATGACCGCGAGCGCAAGCTGGCTGCGCGCGATCACGATCGCGGCAAACGCGTACACGAGCGGATGCGGAAACGCGATCGCCACCGCGAACGCAGCGGCAATCATCAGCCAGTCGCCGGCCAGCGCCGCGCCGACTCGCGACGCACTCACGCGAAACAGCGCGGGATCGGGCACGAACTGCGCAAGCCCGGCGTTCTGGTCGCCATGATGAACATGAGCATCCGTCATCACGCGAGCCTCCTGCGCAGCGAACGCCGCCCCACCCACAGCGCACTGACCATTGCGAGCGCCACGCCGCCCAGCACGTCGGCGACCGTATGCTGCTTGAGCGTCAGCGTCGACACACAGATCAGCAGACCGATCGCTGTCGCCACGATCCGGCGTCGGTCCGCGAGCATCCGGCAGGCGAGGCACGTCACCGCGACATGCAGGCTCGGAAAGCCGTTGGCCGCGAGATCGAGCTGCCACATGCGCGCGAGACGGTGACGCACGAACGTATTGCCGATCTCCGCGACGTCCGGCCGCGGCACCGCTTCCGGAAACAGCAGGAAGCAGACGACACCGAGCACGAACGCGATCGGCACGGCCTCCTTGAACGCGGCGAACGCGGACGGTCGAGCATATGCGGCAAGCGCAATCACGAATGGAAAGAAGCCGACATAGACGAACCACGACCATGCGATGAACGGAATCCGCGCATCGAGCGCCGTGGCCAACACGTAGCGCGGGATGACGCTGCGCTCCAGCAGAAAGAAGATCGCGAGGCCCGCGGCCATGCCGAACGTCGCGGCCAGCATCTGCCGGATATCGGGCCGGCGATCGTCACGAAGCAACAATGTATTCATCGCGGCGCCGGCGCTTCGCATCGGGGATCCGCATCGATCGTCCGCGCATGCGGACGCAGCGCGAGGATGCGCGACGTCCACGCATCGACGCGCGCACGCGCATGCTCGCGGCCGGCAATCGTTCCTGCCGGCGTGCCCGGATTGCGCATCAGGTCGGCTGCCGCCTGCCCGACGTCCTGCCGGAACGCGGCCGCATCGCCGCGCCACGTGACGATGCGATGGACGAGTTGCAGCCGTGCCGCGCGCGCGGCGTTGCTCGCCTGCTCGGGTTGATCGGACAGCACAAGCAGGATCGGGCGTCGATACACGCGGGCGATCGACAGCGCGGCCATTCCGGGTGCCGATACGATCAGCGGCGCATGTGCGGCACGGGTCGCCCAGTCGGCGTCGACACCGGTCCAGCCGTCGTGCCCGACGTAACCCTCGCCCGCGCGGTGCGCGGCGAGCCCCGCGTCGCGCATGCCGGCCGACAGCGCATCGGCGAGCACGACATCACGGAAGTGCGGATTCAGATAAACGGCGGCGGCCGCCGGCTCCGAAGCCGGCAGTTCGGCGACGACCGGCACCGGCGTCGGCAACCGGCAATGCCCGCTCGATCGCTGCCCATCGTCGGTCACCTCGTACGCAAAATCGTGCTCGATGCAGCACCGCGCCGAATCGATCTGCCAGTCGACTATCCGCGCAAACGCACGCGCCAGCGCGCGCGGCAGCCGCGCATCAAAATTCGCAGTCAGCGCGCGGCGCAGGCTCCCGCCATACACATGAACGATCCGGCGCCGCCATCCCGGCATTGCGCCCATGAACAGCAGCGCCGGATGAAACGAGTCGTTGATCACGAGATCGGCATCGCGAACGATCGCACGCAGCCGCGCGATATCGCACAGCATGCGCGTCGGCCTGAACACGTAGTGCGCGACATTGCGATCGGTCGCATCGCGCAGCATGTTCTGCCGTTCGTCGAACTGCACCGCGTAGTGACGAGACAGCACGTCCGCATCGATGCCGAATGCGGACAGGAATGCCTGCCCCGCATCGGACGTCGTCAGCACGTCGACCTGCACGCCTGCCGTGCGCAACGCATGCACGAGCAGTTGCGCGCGCATCAGGTGGCCGCGCGCGTCGGCCGTCGCGAGATAGACGATCCGCGGCATCATGCGCGCGGACGAAGCGACTGGATCCATCCGGCCGCGTACATTGCCAGCGCACCCGTCACGCCGAAACCGGCTTCGATCGCGCGGATCTCGTCCAGCAACGCGGCGAGATGCGTAGCCTCCGACGGTGCGACGAGACGGCGCAGCGTATCCGAACAGAGCCGGACGTGCCGCGTCTCGTCGGCGAGCACACGCGCGAGCAGCGGATACAGCGGATGCGTATCGCCGATCGTCGCGCAGTGACGCGCGAGCACGCGCATCGCCATCTGCTCCGCGCACAGCCCGGTCGCATAGGCCGGCACGAGCACGCCTTGCGCGAACTGCGGCGCGTAGCGCTGCGCGAGCCGTCGCCATCGCAGGATCTTGCGCCGGCTCAGCCAGTCGGGCTCGTGCGGCGCCGTCAAAGCCGCGACACCGCGCAGGCGCAGTGCATCGGCAAACGCGGCTGCGTGGCGGCGCTCGTCCGCGAGATGCTGCTCGATCCGCGGCGCGAGCCAGTCCGGCGGCTGTCCGGTCCAGTCCTCGTGCAACGCACACTCGGTCGCTTCTTCGCCGATCAGGTACATGCGCAGCATCCAGCACTCTCCATGCGTGCTGCGATGAAGCTGCCGGATCGCCGCCCGCTTGATGCGATCGACGAGATACGCGCGCACCCGCGCCGCGCCGTGCGGCACGGGCGCGTCGAGACAATCGAAGCGCTCGCCGTGCGCCGCCTGCGGCGACGCGGGCAGTTCGCCTGCCGCGGTCATGCCGGCACGCCCCGCGCGGACGCGGATTTCGTCGCGGATGCCGCAGCAGCAGCCGGATCGCGACGCCAGCCGAGGATCAGGCCGACGAAGCTTTCCTGAATGAACGCATGCGCGGACGCGGCCGCCCCCGCGAATGCCTCCTCGCGGCCGTTTACGCGCAGATAGCCGTTGCCGTCGCGCGCGCCGAATTCGATCCGGTCGTTCTTCCTGAAGCCGCGCTCGCGCACCTCTTTCAAAAGCGCACTGCCGTCGAGACCGAACAGGAACAGTTCGCGCTGCGCGACCCACACCGGAATGTGATTGCTCAGCGCATCGAAACGAATCGACCACGTGCCGGACGCGAGTGCGCAATCGACGTCCGCATCGCGCGGCGCGTTCGACGTGAAGCTCGCACGCGCGACCGACTTCGTCAGGCCGCCGACGCCGAGCGCGATCGTGATGTCGTCGGCAGATGGCTGCCTCGGATCGGTCGCACTCACCTTCACGAGATGTCGCGCGAGCCGCGATGCCAGCGACGGATGCGCGAACAGCGCAAGCGTTTCGTCCGGCGTCAGCACGTCGCGCTCGCCGTCGCTCTCCTTCACGCGCACACGATACGGATCGATCCGGACATCGGTGAACTTGCCGTGCACCGGCGCATGGACATACACGTCGCGATCCCATTTCGCACCGTCGCGACGCAGCAGCAGGTGCACGCTCAACGGCACGCGCCGGCCGTCGCCGTCGACGCCCGTGCCCTGCAGCAGCACGTCGCCGAGCACGTCCTTCGTGCGGCGATTCGCATCGCTCGAAAAGACGATCGCGTGCGCGTCGGTATCGATGCTCGCGTGAACGTCGGACGCATCGAGCGCGACGCGATTGCAGTCCGTCGCGGCCGCGTTCGCGAACGGGCAGCCGCTTTGCGACGCGAAGTGGAAGATCCCGCGCCCCGCGTGATCGACCGGCGCGGCATGGGCGCCGGCGCTGGCGGCAAACAGGGCGAGGCAGGCAACACGGGTGGCGAATGAAGGCATGGTCGTCGTCGGGATGGATGCAGCGTGTCGGAGTGACGTGGCAGCGCCGCGATGTGCGGCGCCGTTTCAATGACGGTGATAGGACAGCGCTTCGAGATCGCGCCGGGCCGACGCGCGTCCCGCGAGACCGAAACCGCGCGCGAGCGCGCCGAGCGTATCGACGGCGGACGCGGCGATCGTGACGCCGACGGCCGCGAGATAGCGCACGGCGCCAAGCCGCGGCAGTTGCTGGCGATCGAGCGCGCGCAGGCTGTAGCCGAGCCGCATCGCCATCACGCAGAACGGGCCGAGCGGGCCGCTGCGGCCAAGCCACTGCCATTGGCGCGGCAGGTACGCGTTCACGAGATACGGCGTCAGCCCGACGCTGTCCTCGCCGCGCATCCAGCGCAGCTTCAGCGATTCGCGATGCGTATCCGGCAGCCGATGCTCGGTATGCGCGGCGGGTGCGAACTCGACAGCCACGCCGGCTGCCTGCATCCGCAGCCCCATCACCTGGCAATGCGCGCGATAGACGCCGTCGAGCGGCTCGTAGCGGAATTGCGCGAACACGTCGCGCCGGAACGCGACGTTGTTCGCGTAGAAGTTGCGCGTCGCGCCGTCGCGCAGCGGGCTCGGGAAATACATGAAATCGATCGACGTCAGCGCGATGCCGAGCACGTTCGGCGCATAGCTGGTCCGCCCCGCCACCGCGACGGGCGCGTCGTCCGCATCGCGCGCGAACGGCGCGAGCAGATGCTCGAGCCAGTCGTCGGCCGGCCGGCAATCGGCATCGCCGAACACGACGATGTCGCAGCGGGCCGCGTCGACGCGATCGAAACCGTCGTTCTTCGCATCGTAGTAGCCGGTGCTCGCGCCGATCTCGACGAAGTCGATCGGGCGGCCGGCCAGCGCGGCAATCCGCGCGCACGCATCGGCAGGCAGGCCGTCATGCGTGATGATCCATTGCGCGAGTGCCGCGGGCGGCACGGTCTGCTTCGACAGCGCCGACACGAGGCGCTTCAGGCTGTCGACGGCCTGTGCGAGGCCGGCGCCGCCGCGCAGGTTGTTCGTCTCCAGCACGAGCGCGGCTTTCGCCGCCACGGCACGGGCGGCCGCGCGCGTGCACGGTGCGGTATCTGTGAGGTCTGGCATCCTGAATATCTCCATCGTCATGCGCAGCGGCATGGATGAAACGAAAGGCGGGGAGCGTGCGGCGCGCCGGCGAATGCGGGGCGCCGCGGACGTCGTCGCGAAACGGGCGCCCCCGGCGGGCGCCCGCCGCGCGTGCCGTTACTCCTGGATGGGCGGTGCGGAATCGGCGTCGGTATAACGCGGTTTCGCGCTCTGCAGGTCGCGCGTGTTCTTCTGCACGGCCACCGCGCCGAACAGCGCAAGCACGAACGACATCGCGTAGAAGCCCTTCTCGCTCAGTTGCAGCGTTGCGTTGAAGAGGCCGACGATCAGCAATGCAATCGACAGCAGCAGCGCGATCCAACTGAGGCCGTAGTAGATGCCCGTGACGGGAATACCTTCCGCGCGGTCGCGGACGCTCTTTTGCAGCGAGATCGCCGCATAGAGGCCGAACACCAGCACGGTGAAGTAGTAGCCCTTCTCGTTGAGCTGCATGCCGGCGTTCCAGAGCCCAATCAGGAATGCCGCGAAACCGGCGAGCAGCGCGGCCCACGACGCGGCCACGAACGCGAACGACGGCTGCTGGATGGTGGTCTGGTTCATTGCTTTGCCCTCTCTTTCTTCTTGTTCGGAATCGTTTTCGTTGAACTGCATTTCGCGCATGGTAGCAGCTTTGGCGAGTGCCAAGACGGCCGTGCTTGCAGTCTTACATTTCGCGCTGCGCGCGCCGCCAGCGCCCCGGCGTCGTGCCGAGCACCGCACGAAACGCCTTGCCGAAGGCCGCCTCGGACTGATAGCCGACCGCCTGGCCGATCTCCGCCTGCCCGCGCTGCGTGTCCTGCAGCAGCACGCATGCGTGCATCATCCGGATCTGCCCGACGAACGCGCCGACGCTCATCCCGGCCTTCTCGCGGAAATGCCGCGCATAGGTCGCGCGCGACATCGCCGCGGCGTCGCCGAGCGACTCGACCGTCCACGGGTGCTCCGGTGCCTGCAGCACGGCCTGGACCGACGGACCGAGCCGCGTATCGGCTGCGAGCGCGAGCCAACCGGACGGCACGCGCGCGTCGCGGCCGTACGCGCGCAACGCATAAGCGAGCAGCGCCTGGCCGAGCGCGTTCACGATCGCGCCGGCGCCCGGCTGCACATTCGATGCCTCGGTGCGCAGCACGCTCGTCAGCAGTTGCAGCGGCGCGAACCCCGAGGCCTCGCGCAACCCGACGTGCAACACCTGCGGCAGCGTGCGCATCAGCAACTCGCCCGCGCCGCGCGCATAGACGAACCGCCCGCAAAGCAGGTCCACGCTCGCGCCGCCCGGTTCGGCCGGATCGAGATTCGACTTGACCGGCAGCACTGCGCCGCCGCCGGCGCCCGGTTCGCGCAGCGGCGCGACGGGCCGCGACCGGCCGGCCCCCGCATCGAGCAGGTCGTGCGCGCCACCCGCGGGCAGCAGCACGAAATCGCCATCGTCGAGTTGCAGCGTGCGCCCGTCGGCGGTACGCAGCCGGCACGTTCCGGCCAGCACCAGATGGAACGCCGCCTCGCCGGGCGGCAGCGGGTCGTGCGGCATCGCGAACGGTCCGTCGAGCAGGCAGCGCACGTCGAGTTCGACATGGCTGCGGCCCAGCGACAGCAGTTGACTCAATGCATCCATGAGACGATCGCGCTAAAAATTGACACTCTAGCGTATCGAAACCCTCAGCGCGAACGATCAGAATAGCCCTGCATCGCCCGAGATCGCGGCGCCCGCCGCCCTCCTCACCTCTTCTCGAAAAGGACGCATCATGCTGAACTGGAACGAATACCGGAAGGAACTCTCGACGCGCATCGGCGACATCGCCAAGCTGTCGCCCGATACGCTGGCCGGCTACAAGGCGCTGTCCGGCGCCGGCGCGAAGACGGGCCATCTCGACGCGAAGACGCGCGAGCTGATCGCGCTCGCGGTGGCCGTCACGACGCGCTGCGACGGCTGTATCGCCGTTCACACGGCCGAAGCGGCGAAGCATGGCGCGACCAGGGAGGAAGTGGCGGAAGCACTCGGCGTCGCGATTGCGCTGAATGCGGGCGCGGCGCTCGTCTATTCGGCGCGCGTGATGGACGCGCTCGGCGACTGAGCGAGACGGCCGCGGCGGCACCGTCGCGGGCCGCCCCGCTGCGTGGCGCCCGGCCGCCTGGCCGGGCGGTTGCGAATCGCGCATACGGATGCGGCATGTATGAGGATTGGGCGGCGTGCTCGCCCGGGCGGCCGCCCCGGCACGCGCAGGCGCAACCGCCCCGCGAAGTCCGCTACCATGCGCGAACGATCCATCGTGAAGGAGCGCTCCATGTGCCGCTGGCTCGCCTATACGGGTAATCCGATCCATCTCGAGACCGTGCTGTTCCGCGCGAAGCATTCACTGATCGACCAGAGCCTGCATTCGGAACTCGGCGCCACGACCACCAATGGCGACGGCTTCGGCATCGGCTGGTACGGGCACCCCGACGAACTGCCGTTCCGCTACCGCTCCGTGCATCCCGCGTGGAACGACCGCAACCTGCGCGAAGCCGCGCGCGCGATCCGCTCGCGGATGTTCATCGCGCATATCCGCGCGGCGACCGACACGCCCGTGCAGGAAACCAACTGCCACCCGTTCCGCCACGGCCGCTGGCTGTTCGCGCACAACGGGCTGATCCGCGACTTCCACAAGCTGCGCCGCGACCTGACGATGAAGGTCGATCCCGCGCTGTTCCCGACGCTCGAAGGCTCGACCGACTCCGAGCTGATGTTCCGCCTCGCGCTGACGTACGGCCTCGAGCAGACGCCGCTGCAGGCGCTCGAACGGATGGTCGGCGTGGTCGAGGAAACCGCCGCGCGGCATCGCGTGGCCGACCCGCTCAACATGACGATCTGCGCGACCGATGGCGAACGGATCATCGCGGTGCGCTACTCGAGCGAGCGGCAATCGCGTTCGTTGTTCCACAGCACGTCGTTCAAGCACCTGCACGAGCTGTATCCGCATAACCCGCGCATCGCCGAAGCCGGCGACGACGCGTTCATGGTCGTGTCCGAGCCGCTCGTCGACCTGCGCGGCGCGTGGGAGGAAGTGCCGGAGGGCATGGCGATCGTCGCGCAGGGGGCGGACGTGCAGCAGCGGCCGTTCGGGCCGCGGCGCAAATAGCCGATTGACACAGTCGACGGCATCGGGAGGGGGCGCCAAACGTATGCGGAGGAAACAATTCGTTAAAAAAGGAACGGATTACAAACTTTCCGGCACGTTACAATTATCAACAGAAGTCAACGAAACTCAAAACAAGTAACGGCGCGACGTCCGCACCTCAAATCGGAAATGATTCAAGATTTCAAAAATTGGCCCCCCGTCCCGCCGACGGACAGTGAATCCGCACGTCCTCATCTGAAACAGAATCGAGCCTTCGTGGTGTGGCTGACCGGGATCTCCGGCGCCGGCAAATCGACGCTGGCGAATCTGCTCAAGGAACAACTCGATGCGCGCGGACTTCGCACCTACCTGCTGGACGCCGACCGTCTGCGTGAGGGGCTGAACCGGGATCTCGGGTTCAGCGATGCAGATCGCCATGAAAATATCCGACGAACCGCCGAAGTGGCCAGGCTGCTGGTGGATGCCGGATTCGTCGTCATCGCGGCACTGATCTCGCCATTTCAGGAGGCGCGCGACAAGGCTCGCGCGCGCTTTGACGCAGGCACGTTTATCGAGGTCTTCGTCGACGTCGCGTTGGACGTCGCCGAGGCACGCGACCCAAAGGGACTCTATGCGTTGGCCCGGCAAGGAACCATCCGTCAGTTTACCGGCATCGATTCCGCCTATGAGCGACCGCAGTCTCCCGACGTACACGTCAGGACGGCCGAGGCCGGTCCGTCGGCGTGCGTAGACGCGATCATCCGGAAGCTACCGCTGCCAGGCTGACGGCATCGCGATCGACGATCATCCCACGCGCATAGGTTCGCGACTCGCGGCAACCGGCAATCTCGATGGTTGTTCCACAGCCCGTCGTTCAAGCACCTGCACGAGTTGTACCCGCATAACCCGCGCATCGCCGAAGCGGGCGACGACGCGTTCATGGTCGTGCCGGGCCGCTCGTCGACCTGCGCGGCGCGTGGGAGGAAGTGCCGGAGGGCATGGCGATCGTCGCGCAGGGAGCGGACGTGCAGCAGCGGCCGTTCAGCCCGCGGCACAAGTAGCCGCCGGAACCGTTCGCGCCGTCAGGCGCGGCACGAGAACCGCATCCGGGCCGAATCGAGTTCGGCGGGCAGCCGGCGCGAGCGGGCACGCGGTCGCGGCAGCACGGCGAACCCGAGCCGTTCGTACAGCGCGCGGGCGCGCACGTTGCGGGTCAGCACGTCGAGCACGACATCGCGGCTGCCGTCGGCCGGCAGTGCGCCGGCGTCCAGCGCGTCGCGGAACAACGCACTGAAGATGCCCGCGCCGCGCTGGCGCTCGTCCGTCGCGCAATGCGCGACGAGGATCTGCGAACGCTTCGGCGCCGGGATTTCCGTTTCGAGGATCAGCCCGCGCAGCAACTGGCCGATCGTGCGGCGCACGCCGAAGAAGCGCGCGAGTGCCCACACGACATGCACGTCGTCGAACATCGTCCGCTGCCCGTCGTGAATCGCCATCACGGCGAGCACGGCGCCGTCGTCGGCAACCGCGACGCGATGGCGGCGCCACGAGAAGCGGCCATGACGCGACCGGAACGCTTGCTGCAGGAAAGCGATGCAGCGTGCATCGCTTTCGCCGAGAAAGAAGCCGAATTCGGCAACGCCGGACGCAAACACGAGCGGCGCACACGACGCCGCGTCGTCCGCATCGGCCGCGCGAAACCGCGTGTGCCCGTCGGCACGCGGAACCGCTTGCGCGAACGCGGCGGCCACCGTCATGCGGTGCGCCCAGCGAGCCGCGACAACACGGCGACCGTCCTGCTGATCTGCTCGGGCTCGTGCGTCGAGCAGATGAAGAAGCGCAGGCGCGCGGCCTTTTCCTCGACGGCCGGATAGAAGATCGGCTGCACGTTGATCCCTTCGTCGAACATCGCATTCGCCCACTGCGCGGCCTTCAGCGAACTCCCGGTGATCACCGGCACGACCGCATACCCGGCACTCGTGCCCGTGTTCAGCCCGGCGGCCCGCGCCTCGGTCAGGAACTGTCGCCCGCGCGCCTGCAACTGCGCGACGCGCTCCGGCTCGGCCTGCAGGCGCTCGAGCGCAGCCAGCGACGCTTCGGCGAGCGTCGGCGCGAGCCCGACGCTGTACAGGAAGCCCGGCGCCAGATGGCGCAGCATGTCGACGAGCGGCTGGCAGCCGGCGATGAAGCCGCCGCAGCCGGCCAGCGTCTTGCTCATCGTGCCCATCCACATGTCGACCTGGTCGGGCGCGACGCCGCAATGCTCGCGGATGCCTTTGCCGGTCGCGCCCAGCACGCCGAGCGAATGCGCCTCGTCGACCAGCAGGAATGCGCCATGGCGCGTCTTCACGTCGACGAAGCGCTGCAGGTCGGGGAAATCGCCGTCCATGCTGTACAGCCCTTCGATCGCGATCAGCACGTGCCGGTATTCGCGGCGCACGCGCGAAAGCAGTTCGTCGAGCGCCTGCCAGTCGTTATGCGCGAAGCTCAGCCGCTTCGCGCCGCTCAGCTGCGCGCCCTGCACGATGCTGTTGTGCGCGAGCGCATCGTGGACGATCAGATCGCCCGGGCCGAACAACGCGCCGATCACGGTCACGTTCGTCGCATGCCCGCTCACGAACGCGACGCAGTCGTCGGTCTCGTAGAACGCGGCCAGCGCGCGTTCGAGATCGCGCTGCACCGGACGCTCGCCCGCAACCATGCGGCTCGCGGATGCCGACGTGCCGTAGCGATCGATCGCGGCTTTCGCGCGCGCGGACACGGCCGGGTCGCCGGCAAGCCCAAGGTAGTTGTAGTTCGCGAAGTTCAGGTACTCGCGGCCGCCGATCTGCGTCGTCGCACCGGCCACGCCGTCATGCACGCGAAAGAACGGCGAGTCGACGCGCAGCTTCTCGCCCATCTCGCGCATGATCCGGACCTGCTGATACTGCGGCATCGATTCGAAGCGGCTGCGCGCCGATGCGGTCTGCGCAGCCGGCGTGCCGGGCACGCCCGGCGCCGCGGCTGCATCCGTCGCGCGCTCCAGTTGCCGTTTCAGCGCTTTCGCCGCCAGTTGTTGGCGAAGATGCTCTCCCAGTGCCATTGCTTCCTTCGCTTTATCTCGAAAAGGCGCTATGTTACGCCGCGAATTTTTAAAAGGCGTGGTGTCACGCGTCGGGAAACTCGGCCCACTGCCAGGCGTCGCTGTCGGCCAGCAACGCGTCGACCAGCCTGAAATTCATCTCGTGGCTCGGCCGCCATGCACTCACGCGCGCCAGCAGCGGCGCGCCGGCCAGCGCGAGATCGCCGACCAGATCGAGCACGCGATGCCGGACGAACTCCTCCGGCAGCCGCATCCCGCCCAGCACGCGATTGCCGACGATGGACGCGGTACACGACGGCCGCGCGCCGCGCAGGATCGGCACGCCGCGCAGATAGCCGGCGACGATCGCGGGCACGGCCCACTTCACGCGCCCGTACGAGCGCGACGGCGCGATTTCGGTCGCGAACGCAGCCGGCGTCAGCGCACCGTCCCAGTGCATGTCGCCGAAGCCGCGCAGGTCGTTGCGCACGCTCAACTCGTAGCGCGGCGCCGGCTCGATCCGCATTTCGCGCCGCTGGTCGCCATCGCCTTCGGTGACGACGATAGGCCGCAGCACGCGAATGAAGCGCTTCGGCGCATCGAGCGCGACGCGGCCGCATGCGCGGATCGCGTCCACCCATGGCGTTGCGCTGCCGTCGAGAATCGGCACTTCCTCCGCATCGAGTTCGACGATCGCGTGATCGATCTCGCACGCGAGCAGCGCGGCAAGCAGATGCTCGACCGTGCGAACGCCGACGCCGTCGGCATTGCGCAGCATCGTGCAGAGCGGCTGCGCGCGGCGCAGCGCGGGGCCGACCGGCAGCGTCGCGAGCGTGCGCCCTTGCGCGACGCGACGGAACGCGATACCTGTCACACCGTCTTCCGGACGCGCGGGCAGGATCCGCACGCCCACCCGGCGCCCCGTGTGCAGCCCGTGACCGTCGATCGTCAACGTGCGTGCCAGCGTACCCTGGCGCGTCGCCCAGCCGGTCGGCGCGCTCATCGAGTGACCTCCAGCGTCGGCGATCCATGACCCGCAACGGATGCCGGCTGGCCGTCGAGCATCGCGCGTGCTTCGCCTTCGATCGCATGCTTCGCGGCGAGCGCCGCGACCGCCTCTTGCGCCGCATCGGTCGCCGGGCCGGCGTCGGCATCGGCCGACGCACCGATCGAATCGACGATGCGGCCGGCCAGCGTCGTCACGGACGCGCCCTCGGCGATCGCCATCACCGACAGCTTGACCTCGAACGCCTCCTCGACCGCGAGGCCGAGCTCCATCCCCATCAACGAATCCATGCCCATGTCGAGCACCGACTTGTCGAGCGCGATGCGATCGGGCGTCATGTGGAGAATCCGCGCGATCTGCGCCTGCAGCGTCCCGGCAACCAGCGCGATCGCTTCGTCGCGCGGCAACGCGAGCACCTCTTCGCGCAGCTGCGTGCCGCCATCGCGCGCATCGCCGCCGTTCGCATGCGATTGCAGCAGCGAATACCGGCGCGCCTTCGCGGCCGGCATCCCGCGCGCCACGGCGTGCCAGTCGAGCCGCACCACGGCTTCGCCGGCCGCGCCCGCGACCAGCGCCCGCTCGAGCGCGATCATCGCCTCGTCGGACGTGATCGACGCGCCGCCGATCCGCGACTGCAACGCCTCACGCGTATCCGCATGGCGTGCGAGGAAACCGACGTCCTCGAGCGGCCCCCAGGCCATGAACGTGCCGGGCAAGCCTGCCGCGCGGCGATGTTCGACGAGCGCCTCGAGGAAACTGTTGGCCGCGACGTAATTCGACTGCCCCGGATTGCCGAGATAGGTCGTCGCCGACGAATAGACGACGAACAAATCGAGCGGCAGCGCGCGCGTCGCGCGATGCAGGTTCCACGCGCCGGCCACCTTCGGGGCGAGCACCGCGGCCATGCGTGCGTCGTCGAGATTACGCACGAGGCCGTCGTCGATCGACATCGCGGAATGCAGTACGCCCTTGAGCGGGATGTCGCGCCGGACATGCGCGGCAACCATCGCATCGACCGCCGCGGCGTCGGTCACATCGCACGAGACGACGTCGACCGTCACACCAAGCGTTGCGCGCCAGCGCTCGACTTCGTCGCGCGCCGCGGCCGCGAGTTCGCCGGAGCGACTTGCCAGCGTCAGCCGGCGTGCGCCGCGCTCGACCATCCAGCGCGCGCTCGCGAAGCCGAGCCCGCCCGTGCCGCCGACCACCAGATACACGCCATGCGGATCGAGCGCGAGCGAACCCGCGCCGGTGATGCCGCGCGTCGGTGCCGGCGTGCCGGACGGATAGGTCACGAGTACCTTGCCGATCTGGCGCGCCTGCTGCATGTAGCGGAACGCGTCCTCGGCCCGTTCGGCGGGGAACGCGCGGTACGGCAGCGGATGCAGCGACGCAGCCGCGAACAGCGCCATCACTTCGCCGAACAGGCGTGCCGTCAGCTCCGGCAACGCGCCCATCAACTGGTCGGCATCGATGCCGAAATAGCTGATGTTGTTGCGGAACGGCCTGAGCCCGATATGGCTGTTTTCGTAGAAGTCGCGCTTGCCGAGCTCGAGGAAACGACCGAACGGACGCAGCGTATCGATGCTGCGCACCATCGCCTCGCCGGCGAGCGAATTCAGCACGATGTCGACGCCCTGGCCGCCCGTCATCGCGCGGATCTCGTCCGCGAACGCAAGGCTGCGCGAATCGAGCACGTGGTCGGCGCCAAGCAGGCGCACGAACTCGCGCTTCTCGTCGCTGCCGGCCGTCGCGAACACTTCCGCGCCGAAGTGGCGTGCGAGCTGGATCGCGGCGATCCCGACGCCACCCGCACCGCCGTGCACGAGCACGCGCTCGCCGCGGCACAGTCGCGCGAGTTCGACGAGCGCGTAATACGCGGTGAAGAACGTGGTCGGCACCGTCGCCGCTTCCTCGAACGACAGGCGCTCGGGTTTCAGCGCGATCGCTTGCGCGCGCGTCCTGACGCGCGTCGCGAACGAGGCCGGCGCGAACCCGAGGACCGCGTCGCCCGGCGCGAATGCCGTCACGCCGGTGCCCACCCGGACGACGCGGCCGGACAGTTCCATGCCGATCGTCGCGCCCGCGAAGCCGGTCTCGACCGCTTCATCGGACAGCAGGCCCATCGCATACATCACGTCGCGGAAATTGAGGCCGGTTGCAACGGGCTCGATTTCCACCTCGTCCGCGCCCAGCGCGCTTTCGGGCAACGCAAACCATTCGAGATTGCGCAACGAACCCGGCGCGTCGAACGCGAGCACGGCCGCGCGCGCGATCGCGCCGTCGTTGCGGGCCGCGGCCTGCGCAGCCGTCAGCATGCGCGGCACCAGCCGCCCGTGTGCGGTGAGGATCACTTCTTCCTCGACCGCCGCGCCGGTCAGCTCGCGAATCAGCGCGTCGGGTATCCGGTCCGCCGCGCGATCGACGTCGATCAGGCGCGACGCGAGTTCGGGATGCTCGTTCGCCAGCACGCGACCGAGGCCCCACAGCGTCGCCTGTTCCGGATGCGCATTCGCGGTCCCGGCGAATGGCGCGCCGCCGCGCGTGACGATGGTCAGCCGCGTGGCGGCGTTCGGCTGCGCGCCGAGCGCGCGGACCAGCGCCGCAAGCGCGATCACGCCGTTGCGCTGCGCGGCCATCAGGCTGTCGCCCGTCGCCGTTTCGGCCAGCGGCGTTTCCGGCGCGCAGAACACGACATGCGCCGGCTGCCCGGCCGGCAACGACGCGATCGCATCGGCCGCATGCGTGATGTCCACGATATCGGCCGGAAAGCCAGCTTGCGCCAGCGCATCGGCCAGTTGCCCACCGAGACTGCCAGCGGCATCCGGCGCGTGCACCACGAGCCATTGTTCAGTGCGTGCAAGCGTATCGAGATCGCTCTGGCCGTCGCCGCGTTGCGCGGCAACGGCGCTCGCGGGGTTGCGCGCGATCACGAACGTCGGCGTGCCGTCCAGATCGAGCGACTGCTCGACATGCCGCACGACGTCGACGTAGCCGGCACGATCCAGTGCCGCATCGAGATCCGCCGGTGCCAGCAGCACAGGTGCGTCGGCTTCCGTCGACGACGCCTGCGGGCCGAACACGATGTCGGAGAAGCGACCGCGGCGCGACTCGGCCAGCAGCAGTAATCCACCCGGCGCCAGCCACGACCGGATCGCGCTCAGCGCATCGGCCACATCGCGACGGCCGTTCAATGCACGATTCGCGACGATCAGGTCGTAAGGCCCGGCTTCATCGGCCGACAGCGACAGCCGTTCGCCCGGCTGCAGCGCAACCGTGCGCACCGCCGATTCCGCATCCGCGTCGAACCCGGCCAGTTGGCCGGCCGTCGCGGCGATCGTGTGATCGCAGCGCGCGGCCGCGAGATGCAGGCCGAGCGTTTGCAGCACGTCGCCGTCCGTCGCGCCCAGTTCGAGCACGCGCAACCGGCGCGCCGGACGCCATGCATCGACCGCCTGCTCGACGCTCGCCGCCTGCAGCGCGTGCACGTGCTGCCAGGTCGGCGATGCGGCAAGGAGTTGCTCGACCAGACTGTGCCCGGTCGGCGACAGCAAACGTGCGCCATCCTTCGCGCCGCTCAGCACGTCGGGCAACGCCGCGCCGCAATGCGCGAGCAGCGTCAGCTCGGCCACGTGCCCCGGCGATTCGGCCAGCAGCCCGCGCCACAGCTCGTCGAGCGGCGGCAACGCCGCGCACGCGGCATCGTCGCGCACGAGACGAGCACCGTCGCGATCGGCAAGACCGTCCTCGACGAGCATATCGGCAAGACGTGCCGCCAGCGCCGCACGCTCCGGCCGCGGCTGCCATGTGCCGTCGAATGCGCCTAGCGCATCGAATGCCCGCAACACGTAGAGGCTCGCCAGCACGTCGAGCAGCGGCAGAATTTCAGTCAGATGTTGCGTACGGCGGCCGTCGTCTTCGGCGCCATCGAGCTGCGCGACAGCCTGTGCGAGCAGTGCATCGGGCGCCGGCAAACCGGCTGCGTCGACTTCGTTCGGCAGCGGTATCTCTTCGAGGCGGTAGACGAAGCGCGCGGGCAGGTTCTGCCGGCGGCCGACGAGATCGACACGCCGGAACCGGCAACCGCCGAGCCGCGCGACGATCGCGCCCTGCGCATCGAGGAATTCGAAATGCGCGACGATCGAATGCGGGCTGCGCCGGTCGATCCGCGCGAGCACGCGCTCGACCGTATCGCCGCGCAGATAGTCGACCCGGCCGATCTGCACCGGCACGTAAGCCGGATGCTCGCCGTCGCGTGCGTGCGCGGCAAGCAACGCGAACAGCGGATGAAACCCGCTGTCCATCAGCGCTGGATGCAGCAGATAGGCGGACAGCGCCCGCGCGTCCCCGCAGGCGGCAGGCGCGGCGACGTCGGCCAGCGCCGCGTCGTCGTCCGCGGCAACCCGCACGGTGCGGACCCAGCGGAATGCCGGCCCGTAGCCGAGGCCGATGGCCGCCGTGTTCGCGTACAGCGTGTCGCCGTCGGCGGCCGGCAGCGCGAGCAGGCGATCGAGCGTGTCGGACGGCACGATGCTCGCGGCGCCGAGTGCGTTGCCGCTTTCCAGCATCCGCCCCGTCACGTTCAGCGTCCATGCGCCTTCGGACATCCGGTCGCGCGTCTCGATCGTGAAGGTCGCGGTGCGCGGCTCGATCACGAGGCGGAACAGCTTCGCCTGCTGCGGCTGGAACACGACCGGCGTGCGAATCTCGACGTTTTCGAGCGCCGCATCCGGCGTATCGAAGAAGGTGCGCGCCGCGGCGAGCGCCATTTCCACGTATCCCGCCCCCGGGAACGCCACGCCGCCATCGACGACATGATCGGCCAGCATCGGCAGCTTCGCCGGATCGAGCTGGTTTTCCCACGCGAATGCGTGTTCGTGCAGGCGATAGCCGAGCAGCGGATGCTCGCGGCGGCGGTTGACGAGGCCGTAGCCTTCGACGGTCGGCGTCAGCCAATAACGGTCGCGCTGCCACGGATAGGACGGCAATGCCGCACGCGACGTGCCCGGCGCAAAGCGGTCGGGATCGACGTTCGCGCCATGTGCGATCGCCACGAGAATCGCCTGCCGCAGCGTCACCGCGCTGCCGTGATCGCGCTTGAGCGTCGGCAGCACCACGCCGGTCGCGCCGGCCGCAGCGAACGCCTGCTTCACGTACATGCGCAGGATCGAATGCGGCGAAACCTCGACGAACAGCCGGACGCCCTGCTCGATCAGATGCGCGATGCCGTCGCCGAAGCGCACGGGCTCGCGGATGTTGCGCCACCAGTAGCGGGCATCGAGCTCGCTGCCGGCGAGCGCGCCGCCGGTCACCGTCGACACGAAAGCGCCGTTGCCCGGTTGCGGCCGCAGGCTGGCCAGTTCGGCCAGCACGACCGGCTCGATGCGGTCCATGTGGCTGCTGTGGAACGCATAGTCGAGATCCAGCATCTGGAAGAACTTGCCGCTGCCGCGCAGCGCAGCCTCCAGCGCCTGCAATCCCTGCAGCTCGCCCGCGAGCGTTACCGCATCGGGGCTGTTGATGCCGGCGATCTCGACGCGGCGCGCGAGCCCGTGGCGCGCGATCAGTTCGCGTGCCGCCGCGTCGCCGATGCCGACGGCCGCCATCCGGCCGCTGCCGCGCGTCATCGCCTGCGCGCGGCTGCGAATCTTGATCACGCGAACCGCGTCGGCGAGCGACAGTGCGCCTGTCACCCAGGCTGCAGCAATTTCGCCGACGCTATGGCCGATCGCTGCGTCGTAGCGCATGCCGCGCGCGTCGATCACGCGGATCATGCCGACCTGGATCGCGAACAGCAGCGGCTGCGCGTTTTCCGTCGCGGCGAGCCATTCGGCGCCCGCGCCGACCAGCCATTCCGCGCCCGGACCGCCGCGCATCACGTCGACCAGCGACGGGCTGCCGTCCGCGCACCACAGCGCGTCGACTTCGTCGAGCGCCGCACGGAAGACCGCGTTCTCGGCATAGAGCTCGTTGCCCATCCCGACCCACTGGCAACCGTTGCCCGAGAAAACGAGCGCGGTGCGCAGCGCGTCGGCGGGTGCCTGGCCGGTTGCCACGCAGGCAGGCAGCCCTTCCGGCGCCGGCTGGGCCAGCGCCGCGAGCGCCGCGCGGCCTTCGACCACATCGGCCGGTGCGACGATCGCGCGATGCTCGAGCCATTGGCGGCGACGTGCGGCCGCGGCGGCAAGCGCCTGCCAGTCACCGCCGTTGTCGAGCACCGCCAGATAGCGGCTCGCGAGCGCGCCGAGCGCATTTGCGCTGCGCGCAGTCAGCACGAGCGGGGACGGTGCTTGGGTCGATTCCGCGGCGGTCGTCGACGCATTCTTTGCGACCGCCGCCGGCGCCTCGGTCAGCACGACGTGTGCGTTCGTTCCGCCGAAGCCGAACGAGTTGACGCCGACCGTCAGCGGCGCGTCGCCCGCGTCGAGCAGCATGTAGCGATCGACGACGCGCAGACGCCCGCCGTCGAAATCGATGCCCGGATTGGGCGTGACGAAATGCAGCGAGCGCGGCACCGCACGATGCTTCAGGCACAGCACGGCCTTCAGCAGGCCGGCCATGCCGGACGCCGTCTCGAGATGGCCGATGTTGGTCTTCACCGAACCGATGAGCAGAGGACGGTCCGCCGGGCGCCCGCCCGACACGACGTCGATCAGCGCACGCGCTTCGATCGGATCGCCGACTGCCGTGCCGGTGCCATGCGCCTCGAGGTACGCCAGCGACTGCGGATCGATACCCGCGCGCGCGTATACGCTGCGCAGCAGCGACGCCTGCGCGGCCGCGCCCGGCACGCTGATGCCGCCTGGCGAGTGGCCGACCGAGTTCACGCCGGAGCCGGCGATCACCGCATGGATCGTGTCGCCGTCGGCGAGCGCGCGCTCGAGCGGCTTGAGCAGCACGAACGCGCCGCCTTCCGAGCGGACGTAGCCGTCGCCGGTCGCATCGAACGCGCGGCAGCGGCCGCGCGGCGACAGCATCGACGCCTTGGAGAAGCTGACGAAGCCGAACGGGTGCAGCAGCAGGTTGACGCCGCCGGCGAGCGCCATGTCGGCTTCGCCGGACTGCAACGCCCGGACGGCCTGATGGAGTGCGACGAGCGACGACGAGCAGGCCGTGTCGACGGACATGCTCGGGCCGCGCAGGTCGAACAGGTAGGACACGCGGTTCGACGCGATGCTCAGCGTGTTGCCGGTCGCCGAATACGGATCGATCACGTTCAGATCGTCCATGTTGCGGTTGCCGTAGTCCATGCTGGCGACACCGACGAAGACGCCGCAGTTGCTGCCGCGCATGTCGGCCGGGCGCACGCCCGCGTCCTCGAACGCTTCCCACGCGAGTTCGAGCAGCAGACGCTGCTGCGGATCCATCTGGGCCGCTTCGCGCGGGGAGATGCCGAAGAACGCGGCGTCGAAGCCGACGACGTTGTCGACGACGCCGGCCGAGAACGTATAGCTCTTGCCCGGTTCGCGTTTGGACGGGTGCTGGTAGAAATCGGTGCCGAAACGGTCGGCGGGGATTTCGGTCACTGCGTCGCGTTCGTCGCGCAGCAGTTGCCAGAAGTCGCCAAGGTTGTTTGCGCCCCCGGGAAACCGACACGCCATCCCAATTATTGCAATCTTACTGTTCATCTTTTATGTCGCTTTCTCGGATGCGCACGGCTCTTCCGCACGATTTCCGTCATCTTTTACCACACGCAGCAGTACCGCCCCTAACTCCTCGGCCGCCAAGTTCCGGCATTCGGGAGCAACTGCGCCGTAATTCCGCCAAATGAAGTAGTCGCTGTGTTGCGGATTTACGTCCAGTTTATCGAACACATGAGGCAGAGCGGGAACGTGGTCGCCGTAGAAGCAAACGACCGTTTCACGATCGCTGGTACGCAAATGATCGAGTAATCGCCCAATCATTGCGTCCGCATTTTCAATGTGCCGCAAATACGCTGTCAGGTCGCGCCAGCACGCATCCTCGCCAAGAGTATGCCGTGAAGTCGATTCTCCGGGTAAAACCTGCTCGAGGTGCAGTGGGCCGTGGTTTTCCATCGTCATCGCGAAGATGAAGCGCGGTTTGTCCCGCTCGCTTTCCAGCGCGGCGATCACGGCATCCAGCACTGCTGCGTCAGAGACATACGGACCGGCGCGCGGCGCGTCGGCAAAGTGTTCGATGTCGATGAATGTGTTGAATCCGAGCAACGGAAAGACACGGTTGCGGCCAAAGAAATCGGCATAGTACGGGTGAATCGCCAGCGTGTCGTAACCGCCACGCCCGAACCAGTTCGCGATCGATGCGCATGCACGGCGCACGAATGCATACGGATAAAAGCGCGCATAACCGAGTTGCTCGAACGGCAGGCCAGTCAGCATCGCGAATTCGGTGCGCATCGTGTTTGCGCCCCATGCCGGTACAGAAAGCTCACCGTGACAGACCGCTTCGCTTCTCGCCCGATCAAAATGGGCAAGCACGGCGGGCGCGATCGCCGGTGAAATGCGCCGCACGTCGAACAACGATTCACTCTGGATCACGACGACGTCCGGGCACTGCCCCGGCGTGCCGGTTACGAACGGTCCCGCTTCGACCGCGCGCCGGAACGCTTCGAACGTCGCGGGGCGCATGCCGTTCAGCAAGTATGCGATGAAGACAGCGAAAAAACCGTGACGGCGCTGATCCTTCTCGGCGTCGAGCGCCAGCGGCAGGCGTGCTGCAGCGTACCTAGCCAGTAAGAATGTCAACACCATGACAACCGACGCCGCGAGTGTCGGACGCGGTGTGACAGGCGCCTCGGCGAGATAGCCCGCGATGACAAGCACGATGCCCACGCCGATCGCGACGACCTTGCCCGCGCTCAGGAACGGCAGATAGAGCCGCGGATGCGAGAAAAGCTGGCTGAAGAGGCTGAGATCGGTGAAAACAAACGGCTCGCGCAGGGATTCGTATTTGGCGTTGCTGACGACCGCGACGAGCCCGACCAGCGCCACCGCGACGGCCGAAGAGAAGATCGGACGCGCGGTGACAAGCAACATCAGCGACGCGAGGAACACGACGGCAAGCACGTGCAGAAGCAGCGCATCGACGCGACGCCGCAACTGTACGCGCGGGACGGCGATGCGGTCCGGCAGGAACGACACGCCGGCCGCAATGGCGAACGTGAGCCAGATTGTGCCCGTCAATTTACGTCTTCCTTGCCGGGCAGATACGAAAGCTTGTCGAGGATCGCATCGGCCAGCGTGATGGGCAACAAGGTCAGGATGCGCATGCCGAATGCAAGCAGACCCGGGAACGCGATTTCCGCGCGCCCGACATCGAGCTTTCTGCGAATGTATGCGGCAGCCTGATCGGCAGTCCACATGAACGGCTTGTCGCCGGGGAAAACATCGCTCATCGACGTTTTGACGAAGCCGGGAAGGATGACCGAGACACCGACACCATCGCGCTTCAGAAGCGGACGCACCGAATCGGCGTAGGCCTTGATCGCCGATTTACTCGCGCAGTACGCGGGCGAGATAGCCATGCCGCGAAGGGCAGCCAGAGAGCTGACTGCGGCGATGCGACCATGCTTGCGGGTGCGCATGCGCTCGACAACCGGGAGGACCGTGTGCATCGCACCGTAGAAATTCGTGTCGACGACGGTAGTGATACGGTCGAGGTCTTCCCAGTCGGATGCGGAGGACAGCGTGCTCGCGACGCCGGCGTTGGCGATGAGCAGGTCGATCGGATACTGATCGTCGAAACGATGCAGCCACGCGCGAATCGGATCGGACTCCCGGACGTCGACGATGCCGACGATTACTTTCGCGCCGCGCGCGCGGCAAGCCGCCGCGGTCGATTCGAGTTGTGCTTCGTTCCGGCCAACGATGCCGAGTACGGCATCGGCTTGCGCGTACGCGAGCGCAAGAGAGCGGCCGATGCCCGAGCTTGCACCAGTGACAACGACGTGCCGGACCGACGCCCTAGTCATCCGCATGCTCTAGCCGTGCAACCGCGCCCGAAATGGCCATCGCGATACCGGTCCGAGTATAGAAATCGCCGTTGATCTGGGTGTGATGCATCACGTAGTCGAGGAACGCGTGATAGAGATCCATATCAGGCGGCACGCCTCCAAGCCAAAAGTCATCGAGATCACCTTGCCAGGTCAGGCCACTGAAATTGTAGATAGCCGAGCCAAGCGCAACCAGCGGCCGTTTGTGATGCAACGCAGACAAACCGACCGTGCTATTGATCACCACGACCCCGCGTGCGTGTTCAAGCAACGTCGGAAGATGGCCGGCATCGATGAAACGGATCCGATCTTCCATGCCCGCGGCACGCGCAATTTTAAGCGAAAAATTGCGATATTCGATCAGCCCTGTATCCAGCGGGTGATTTTTGATGACCAACAGCGCATCTCGCGGCGCGTATCGTGCAAAAGACTCCAAAACATGGCTGATCGCCGCTCGAATTCCATCGAAAGACGAATGCACGACGATTTGTGCATCCGAATTCAATTGCAGCGGAAACAGGTAGTAGGTATGTCCGCTGTCGAGCAATTCCCGCGTGACCATCTCTGCTTCACGTCGGTGCTTACGCTGCAGAAGCATGCGAACGGCGAGCCCCGAGTACTCGAGAAATCCGTTCTTCGGTCGGTGGCTGCGATACCTCGGAAACCGCGGCCAGCATAGCGTGTTCGCAAAACGATACGTGATGTCATGGAACGCACGCTCGTACAGGTTATAGCCCGTGGCCTGCCACTGCCTGGCGGGCGGCGTCACGCTGCGTTGCTCCAGATACCATGCGGGGTCGCGCGGCAGCAACGAGCGCCCGTTGACGCCGTGGTGCTCCAGCGTTATCCAGTGCGGTCGAATGTAACCTTCTTCGAATACGTGAACACGCAGGCCATGCGCCGTCGAGACTGCCAGCATCTCGCGATGTATGTCGCGGCAGTCGCCAAACATGATGACGTCGGTGATCCTTTCTCGCCGCACAATATCGTCATACCATTGCGGCAAATTCCCAACCCCGCCGCTATAATTCAAAACAGTCCCTGCCCCACCATACAGCAAGTCGCCACCGCAAAAATTGACGCGATAGACGGCAAACCCCTTGTCCCGGAGCGCGCGTGAGAGGCGATAGAAAAAAAGCGAAGCAGTGCCTTGCAGCACGAGAAACGAGCGCGGCATCTAGGTTATTGAATGGAAGCCCGAAGAGACACGAAATATCGGTGTAATGTGATAGTAGGGCTAGCGCAATGAACCTAGCCTTTCGCGCCAGACTCAATGGCTGAATGAGGCGACATTGGCCGCCGGAGGTGTGGAGGATACCGCATTGCATTACAAATGCGAAATATCTGTCGTCGACAAAAAAACGACATCTGTTACTCGTCATAACCGATTCGTACTCGCGTCACATTTTTGCGAGTGAACCTGCTCGACATCGGGCCGACATCCACACTAGTCGCGCCTCCACGCCGCCATGTCGCGCGCCCCTTCGTCGCCTGACGCATCGCATGGCCACGCGCTTGCGGCCCTCGCTCTTTGCTGAATCGGGCACGAAAATCAAGACCGCATCGACTACGACTCAAGCCATTCAGACCAACAACCGGCGGTACCACGGCACGTCGTAGAGCGCTTCGTCACCGCAGCGCTCACACGCCACCGCTACGCCATAGGCTCCTCCGCGCCGAGGAATACGCGCCTGCGCGTACGCCAGTTCATCCGTCGAAGCTCAGTGGGCGCTGTTTCATGCGCCCACCATTCGTCGCAACTTCCGCGACAAATCCGAGGCATTTCGTCGGTTGCAAGCACCATTTCCAATCGGACCGTATGCGCGTGCCCAGTTGGCCGCCCCAGCACCGACATCTTACATTACGTACGACGTCTTACTGCCCATGGAGCCCATCGCGATGCGTCGCCCCATTATTGCTACACGCCATCAATCGGCGACAGAATCGCTTGATCTTCCCGACCCCCTTGATTATTGGCCGCCATGCCCTGGCCAGCGGAAGCACATCGCGCAAAGCCATTGGCCCTCCCTCCAACCGTAACTCGTTAAAAAGACGGCTCTGTTGAGCACACAGCTCATCATGTTTACGTGAGAGGTCCCCGTAAACCTTCTGCAATTCTCCTAGCGCCAGGACGTTGGCAGCGTTTTCGGCGAGAGCCGCATCTCGAGCTTCCGAGAGCATCGTCAGTTCCTGCCTATGGCACTCGCTCGTAATACGTGCTTTTTCGACCTCGCGAGCCAGTATGAAATCTCGCTCCGCCGCGAGGTTATCGAGAGACAAACGAAGAGTATCCCGGTCATGCACCAAACCGTCCCGCTCTTGAGCCAGCCCACCTCGCTCGTGAACCAATTCGTCACGCTCGCGAATCAAGCCATCACGCTCGTGTACCAGCCCATCTCGCTCGGAATGAATTGCCAGACGGCGACTTGCTCTTTCCCTGTATACATTGAACATGACTTCCGAGATCAGATCATCGCCCAACCTCATCAGCCCCATTAACTTGTAAGCCGCATAGTCATAAAATTCGTCAATCGGGTGGAATTTCCCCTCACCATACGGCACGTCAAAAGAAGTGATCGAAAAACGACCATTTAAATCGAGAACATTCAACCTCCCCAGCAAGCTGTCAATCTTCTTCCAGAGCAGGTCAACCCACCAATTGATTTCTATTGAACTGGGATCACCCAACCCGGTTACACCGTCATGAGTGATTTTGTTGATGCACGTTCGCCGCTTCATAATAATAAGCGGGACACCAATCTCTTCAGACAGCTCAATTAGTTCTTTTAGATAATGAAAATAAATCTCCAAATATTGATAGCTCGCCGGTGAAATCCTGACCCACCCAGCATCCACGAACCCGTCGGGCCACCTCCAGTTCGGCGCCAACCCTACCGACTCCATGTCGGAAATAATGCAACCGTCTTTCTCGTAATAATCGTTGTTGAAATCGCTAGTTGGATCGAAAATCAAAAATTCGTACCCACCCGTTTTGAGTTTCCGCAACGCCTGCTTCGTCAACTCAAAATTTATTCGCTCAGACAATTGGTGGTCATGCGACTCGAAATAAGTGCGCCCATCCATTTTCTTCGACATCAAGCAAGGCACGCTTACGCGCCACAGATGCGTGACATTCGCAAGCCGATTCATTCTTCCAGCGAGGACTTCAGTAACGCACCCTCCGATGCTCATAATTTTTGGCTTTCGCAAAGCCGAGACTGGAACCCGCCCGCCCTCGGTGATGTCGGTTCCAACCACTCGAAAAATTTCGCTGATGCTCATGATCTCTTGATTGTCGCGATCGCGCAGGCCGAAGCAGCGCACTACGATTTCGTCCCCGTTCGGTTGCTGTAGCAATCCGACCGTCCGACGAACCCGGTTATCTACAGACTTACGTTTTCAATGCACATAATATTACAATTTACATACATTTACACAACAATGAAATTCTTCTCTACAAAAAGAAAAAAAACGTAACAAGGTACGGCCCAGTTGTTGCAATCCAGCTACGTCGCGACGAAATGCCAGCCACGCTGCTTGACATGCACTAGTCAATCCGATATCGAGACGAGCACAATCAAATTCGGGATTGCCCCTGTATAGTCCATCGGCTTATACATACCTTCGCGCGTCTAGTGTCGATCACAGAAGCCCCCTGTTTTTACGTTCAGTTACATAGCGCCGCGCTTGTAGCGCTCTCGCGCGGATCGCATTTACTCTCGCTTTTTGCGTGAACGCCGTGTCCCTGAAGGATCCCTGCTGGATGGAAACCGAATTTGCCGACCTGGACCATAGCGACGTGCGCCTAGACAAGCGACTGCGGACATTGATGAAACGATTCGCGGCCATACGAATGGCGTGTCGGGGTTGGAGCTAGACGATGGCGATGCGGCCGGTCGCGCTGTGCCTGCAAGACACCACGGAACTGGATTTCAATGGCGTGCAGTCAATTGGGCTTGGACCATCGCCTTACGAGGCGCAACGCAGAATGTACTTGCGTCCGATCTACGCGGTAACGCACGAGCGAGTGCCCCGAGTGCGCCCGATGCGCGGATGTGGGCGCGCGAGCCGAAAGGTGCACTCGGGCAGACCCGGTGGCGTGAAGGAACGTTTGCGCTGGATACGAGGGTACGAGGGGGTAGCGGAAACGGCATTGAACCGCTGCACATGCGGCTGGTGCATGTCGCGGATCGCGAGGCAGGTGGGATCGCAGGAGTTGGGCACGCCAGGGAACTGGCTAATTCGCTCGCCCCATGGCAGTGCTCGCCCAAGCGGGCAAAGGCTTCGGGCGGACACCAGAGACGATGCCAACCTCGATTGAAATCTGACCCACTTTGCGGCGAATCGTCGAAGTCAGCCGCCCCTCGGGGTCACGAGCTCGCGGCCGTCGCTCTTTGACAAGTCAGGCACGAAAATCAATACGGCATCGATTACGACTCAAGCCACCCAGGCCAAGAACAGGCGGCACAACGACACGTCGTCGGGCGCCTCGCAATCGCGACGCACACATGCCGCCGTTGCGCCATAGGCGCCACTGCGCCAAGGAATAGGCGTCCGCGCATACGCCAGTTCATCCGCTGAAGCTTAGTGACCGCCTTTTTCATGCGCTCTTCGTCAAATTCGGGGTCTTTTGCCGGTTGCGAGAAACCTTTTCAATAAGACGATCATATAAATGGGTTCAAGAGGAACTCATCCACTTGCGCAACATTCCCGTCAGGGTTCGCGACTCACGCGGCGCGGTTCGAGCAGGCGACATGACCTCCTCACCGAGATAGGAATTACGCTTTCGCGAGCCATCGGCTATGTTGACCAGATCGCGAAGCTGCAGACGCCCCAAGTATTCGTCAGAAAACGCGGGGGTATAGTAAACACAATCGTCAAAGAAATAATGCGTCACCTGTGACCAGCGCGTCATGGCAGGGTTGATTTGTGGGCTCCCCCCGTGCAGCAGATTGGCGCACCAGATCAACGCCTGCCCTTTCCGTGCCTCGAAGGTCTTGGTACCGGCGCCCTTTGCCTCCACCATGGCATCCCAGATTTCCTGATACGGCAATTGCGCCGACTCACTGGACACCCCAAACCCACGCCGACCGGCCATTGCGTTATCTATCATGGGCCAGCTATGCGATCCGGGAACCAACTGGAGCGGTCCAGCCTCCGGGGAAATATCTTCCAGCGCGACCCACACCCCACACATGAAGCGCTGAGGAATTGACGAAAAATGCACCGCATCGGTATGCATTTTTTGCTGCGTGCCGACCCGGAAATTGAGCGTCTGGAACGGAAATGCAGCTCGGCCATACAAGCGTCCGAGCAAATCCAGCATCTGACAGTTGGTGGCAATCGCCTTGACATCCGGATCGTTTATCCACGCATCCTGAATACGACCGGCGGCATAGAACGCGCCATCGCTGCTTAATCCCGTGTCAGCAAACCGCGAGGTCAGGCGTTCCCGAATACGCGCAATCCGTACGTCGAGCTCAGGATCGGGAAAGTCGATCACCACATAGCCGTTACGATTCAGCGCAACTGCAATCTCGCGCTCGTCAGGCGTCAACTCCGCCTGGGCAATCTCGGCATCGAAAAGTGGCGACTCAATCAGTGGAATGCCAGGCAGCAGGCGCTCTTTTACATCCATGAATATTCCTTCCGCGTTACTTTGTTCAATCCACCCCGAGACGCTCCAGAGAGGCCACGGAACAACCCGATCCCATACAACCCCATGAAGCGCGATGCCCCTTCAAAAGGGGAGGAACAATAGAGTCAAAACAATTCATACCGCCCAAGCGCTCCAGGGATCATACATCCTCGGAAAATCGGCGATAGTAAAATCTTCTCGATCAAGCGTCAAATTTTGATTGTAATACGGATCATTCAATTGATCGGTACTCCACCGGGAAATCATGAAATTCTTTTCCCTGTTAAACCTGGCACGCTTCTCAGGAGACATTTGATCGTCTCCCCTGCTGTAGGACTCAAAGTGATGCAGGACTGCATATGGCGTCCACAATATCCTGTAGCCCGCCTCTCGTACACGGAGGCACAAATCCACATCATTAAATGCAACCGGAAGATTTTCTTCATCAAAACCACCGACAGCACGAAATACATCCCGACGCATGACCAGGCATGCCCCTGTGACCGCCGAAAAATTTTGCACGAGAGCCGCTCTTCCAGCGTACCCCGGGTGCGTCGAGGGATATAACCGGTGCACATGGCTCGCGAAGCCCCCAATCCCCATCACGACGCCTGCATGCTGGATGAACCCATCGGCATAAAGGAGCTTTGCCCCCACGGCGCCAATATCCGGGCGCAGCGCATGCGAAACCATCTCCTTCAGCCATTCCGGCTCGATTGCCTCCACATCGTCATTAAGAAAGCACAACACATCACCGGAGGCATGTTTTTCCGCAAAATTATTTATTGACGAATAATTGAAAGGAAAATCATATCTCAACACGGTGACGTTGCTTCTCAGAGACAACGATTGCAGAAAATCGACTGTCTCCCGGTCCGTGCTTTGATTGTCTACAACAACGACTTCCAGATTATCATAGACAGTTCCATCAAATATGCTGAGAATACATTTTTTCAGCAATGGACCACCGTCTCGAGTCGGTATGATTACAGTGACCTTGGGGACGGGTGTTGGTATCGGATATCGCACCCGATAGGTTCCAGCCAGTTTCCCCCGGGAAACACTCACTCCGGGCTGATCTTTGAAAAATTCGGAAAGCGCCCTTTCTTTCGCCTTGGACGCATCATTTTCTGTCTCCGAATCGATCAAACCAGGCTCACTGCACCGACGAAAATGATAGAGCACGCGCGGAATATGGCAAATCTGGGACGGCGTGCTGTTTTTCACACATCTGAGCGTAAGATCGCAATCCTGCCCGCCCTCATACTCGACTCTGAACCCACCAATCTCGCGCAGGAGCGATGTCCTATAGGCAGCCGAACGAGAAATCATGTCACGAGAAAAGAACAAATCCGGATTCCACGAGCTCTTGAAAAAAACGTTACCCCGAATTCCACCCTCGTCGATTTCATCGCTATCAGAATATATTATATTCAACCCGTCAATCTCATTGGCCTTCAAAGCAACGAGATAAAGCGCATGAGGTGAAAGAACATCATTTTTACCGAGAATTGTGACAAACTCTCCAGCCGCCAACTCCAGAGCACGATTCACCGCAGTCGATACGTGACCGCCCGAATTCACAAAAACCACCTTTACCCGATCATCCTCTTCAGAAACAGACTTCAAATATGAAGCAACTTTTGAAGCATCGATCCCGTCAACAGCAATGCACAATTCCCAGTTCTCGTAAATCTGCCCCAAAACCGACTGAACGGTGGATTCCAGATAGTCCAGGGACGCTCCACACACCGGAACCAGAATGGAAATCAACGGTCGCTTCGCAAACGAACCCATGTGCCGCCGGATCGAGGCAACATCGGACTCACGCAGAGTATCGAATTTTTCTACGTACGATTTGTAATCCAGAGGAGCAGAATGGAATCGCAATTTTGCGCAATCAGCGTACACCCCATTCAAGTCAACCAACAAACGCCCCAAGGTGATATTGTATTTTCTCGCCCGACTGGTGTTTTTGAATTTTATTATATCTCCAATTGCCCACTCAATCATTCTGGCAATTCTTTCCACGCTTGATATTTTTGTTATCCGTAGAAACTCCAACCTAACTATGCCCTCACCTCGCATTGGCGACAGACGCAAATGGCGGGTATTGCGCGGAATCTTGATGATCTGCTTGATATTTCCCGAGCGCGCTGCGGGAATGACAAAGGATTCCGCATCCGAAAAGCCCGAGCCAGTATCCACGTAAAGCCGAGCCACCAGGTGCGCGCCCCGTCGAATCATTCTGGACTCGACATAGACCCAGCCGGATGGAACAACCTTGCCCCCACCCTCCGGCTCCAGGTCAAAAACAGGATGGCCTCCCGTCGACGTCCAGTCGACAGACGTCGCCCCCGACAAAACCAAATCCCGGACCGGATTGACCTTGAATCGAACGGTTCGACGAACTATCGACAGGAAAAAATCTTTCATATTGATCGAAAATAGATAAAACCGGATCGACGACATGACGAGCCAACACAAGAAACCGGCCCGCCCCACAGAGAAAATTCTTGGCGGAGGGGCAAGACGACCCGTGCAAACTGGCTGCCGGCAAAGACTTGAGTCGCCCCCCCCCAAACAGTGGGGGCAGCGCACCCTGAGACACCACTCGCTAGCGTACACGCACTGTCATGCAATCATTCCCCGTATCCGTCTTGCAGGAGCGGTCGACGAACATTTGAATCAGCTCAGGGCAAGCATTGACAAGTCTCTGGTCAGAATCTACACATCAAGATGTCGTCGCTCCGGGCGCATGGAGCGCGAGACGCCTGAGAGACGCGACACGCGGCGGCCACGCGAGCTGACAATCGAATCGATCGAGGGACAGGTTCGGGTTATAAGCCGGGTCATTCGCGATCAGGTCACGCCATTGATCGCGCATGTACTCAATCTCTCGAGTGGCCCGGGCTATCTTCTCCGCGGTATCGTCCCGGCCTCGCGTGGCGGATTCGTGGTGATACAGCACGGCATGCGGCGTCCAGACCACCGTATAGCCGGCTTGCCGAACGCGAAGGCAAAAATCGACGTCGTTGAATGCAACTGCGAGATCGCGTTCGTTCAATCCACCCAGTTGCCGATACAGGGATCGCCGGACGACGAGGCATGCACCGGTTACTGCAGACAAGGACTGCGTCGTTACCGCGCGTGCCAGATATCCCGGCTCGTCGCGCCCCAACCCGCGATGCAGGTGATCGGCGCAGCCGCTAAGCCCGACGATGACACCCGCATGCTGAACGGTTCCGTTCGAATAGAGCAGTTTGACACCGACAACGCCGACCTCCGGACGCAACGCGTGTCCCATCATTTCGTCGAGCCAGTCGCCGTCGATGATTTCCACATCGTTATTGACGAGTGCGACGAACTCGCCCCGCGCGATATCGACCGCGCGGTTGTTGAGAGCGGAGTAATTGAACGGACGATCGTCCCTGAGGATGCGTACGCCGTGCTCAACCGAAAGCCGCTCCATGTAGTCGAGTGTTTCCGGGTCGTCAGACCCATTGTCGACGATGATGATTTCGAAGGCGCGATAGCGAGTCTTCTCGATAATCGAATTGACGCAACGACTGAGTAGCGCAAACCCGTTGCGAGTCGGAATGACGAGTGTGACGAGCGGCGCGTTTTCCGGCAACGGATACTGTATGTAACGGCCATGCTCCGTTGACAAGACCGTTGCTCGAACTCCGGTCCGCGACAAGTGACGTACGACTGCCATCCGGCCTGCATCGCGCGCATCGTGTTGAACACCCGGATCTTGAATTGATTCGACTTGGGCGCGGGTGTGGTAAAGCACACGCGGAATGTGCAGGATCCTGTCCCGACTGGTATGCGCGAGACAGCGAAGCGTCATGTCATAACACGACGCTGCCCCATGGCGATGGTCCCGCCCGCCGGATGTCCTGAAAACGTCCGGTCGGTAAACGCCAAGACCGGTAAACAGATCCGATGAGAGCATCAGATCCTCGCTCCAGTCGCTCTTGAAGCGCGGGCTGTGTCGAGCGCCGTCGACGTCAATGCCGTCCTCATCTGCATAGATCAAGTCAACATCAGGGCGCCGGTTGATCTCGTCAGCCACGACATAAAGGCCATGCTGCGGAAGCACGTCGTGCTGCCCGATGAACATGACCCAATGACCGCTTTCGGCGAGCGCCCGATCAAGCGTCGAATGTGCTTCGGCTGGCGAGCGATCCGAAATGACACGGATGCGCGTATCGGCACCAAGGTCCCGAGGAATCAATGCGGTGCGATCGGAGCCAGAACGTCGATCGACGATCAGGAGTTGCCAGTGCGGGTAAATCTGCGCGGCGATCGAACGGATTGCCGTTTCCCAGTGCGGTGACGGTGCACCGGACACCTCCACGCCGATCGCGAACACCGGGCCGCCGACGAAGTAGCGCAGATTGTCCCGCATAACGCGGTACGTATCAGGACTCGGTGTATCGAAGTGACGAACCCAGTCCGCGTATCCAACCAGTAGTTCCGATTCGTCGAACAGGCAGCAGTAATCGCGCCATGCTTGCGCCATGTCGATGCGACTGCGTCGGACGTCCGTCAGGTCGTAATCATCGCCGCATGGCTTGTATCTTGGATGCAGCGCACCGAGCTTGGTCATGATGCGCGAATGCGCAAATCGCGTCGTGACCCTGACAAGGCGGAACGTCTCGATTCGATCGACCAACTGATCGTCGCAATCAATCTCGATTTCGATCCTTCCACGCGCCGGAAGATGTACAAGCCGCTTGCTCACCTGCCGTGCGCTGAGCTCCATCGCAAGCGTTGCAGACGATGACCCACCGGGCAGCCGTAACCGGGCTCGCACCTGCGCCGCATCGCCGCTCGTACGAAGCTCGATCATGTACCAGCCCGGCAGCAACTGGACGTTGACCAGATACGCCCGGAACCTCGGCTGATCTTCCGACAAGTGCGTTGCGGCATCGGGCAGATCAACCAAGAAAGGCATCCCCCACGTCAGGCGGAGGGCATTGAAGTCAAACATGGACTTGCGCGGGAAGCGACTCAAAAGTACTCGGCATCCTTGAAAGCAGGCGCCGCTCCATCCTTACCGGATACCAACGCTTCGCCGGAGATGGGCCATTCGATCGCGAGCGTCGGATCGTCCCAGCGGATCGCTCGTTCGGCATCCGGATACCAGTAATCGGTAGTCTTGTACAAGAACTCCGCCGTGTCGGAAACGACAACAAAACCATGCGCAAAACCTTCCGGAATCCACAGCTGCCGCTTGTTCTCAGCAGACAGCACCACACCGACCCAGCGACCGAACGTCGGCGAATCGCGACGAATATCGACCGCCACATCGAACACTTCCCCGGCGACTACCCGAACCAGCTTTCCCTGTGCGTGATTGATTTGATAGTGCAGGCCTCGAACGACGTTCTTCGCGGATTTCGAATGATTGTCCTGCACAAACTCGACGGAATGTCCAATCGCTTCTTCGAACACGCGATGGTTAAAACTCTCGTAAAAGAAACCACGCGTATCACCGAATACTTTCGGTTCGAAAATCTTTACGTCGGGAATGGCAGTCGCTATTACGTTCACCGGGCTTTTCCTTCTTTCAGAATGTTCTGCAGGTACCGGCCATAGCCGTTTTTGCTGAGCGGTTGCGCGAGACGTTCAAGTTGTTCATCGTCGATATAGCCGAACCGATATGCAATCTCTTCAACGCACGCGATCTTCAACCCCTGCCGATGCTCCATCGTTGCGATAAAGTGCGAGGCCTCCAGCATCGAATCGTGCGTGCCGGTATCGAGCCATGCAAAACCCCGCCCCATGGTTTGCACGTTGAGCAAGCCATCCTTCAGGTACAGGGCGTTAAGATCGGTGATCTCCAGCTCGCCGCGCCGCGACGGCTTCAACGATTTCGCAAAGTCCACCACTTGGTCATCGTAGAAATAGAGTCCGGTAACCGCGTAATGCGATTTCGGAACCTCGGGTTTTTCTTCGATACTGATCGCTTTGCCGGCCGAGTCGAATTCGACAACGCCATACCTTTCCGGATCCTGGACATGATAGGCGAAGACCTGCGCACCCGAGGTCTTGTTGGCCGCCCCCTTCAACAGACCGCCAAGATCATGGCCATAGAAGATGTTATCGCCAAGAATCAGCGCCGAAGGGTCGCCATCGATGAAGGACTCACCCAGCAGGAACGCCTGGGCAAGCCCGTCCGGGCTGGGCTGCACCTTGTACTGCAGACGGATCCCCCACTGCGATCCGTCGCCCAGCAACTGCTCGAAGCGCGGCGTGTCCTGGGGCGTCGAAATGATCAGAATATCCTGAATCCCCGCCAGCATCAGCGTGCTCAACGGATAATAGATCATCGGCTTGTCGTAAATCGGCAGCAGTTGCTTGCTGACTGCCTGTGTCGCCGGATAGAGACGGGTACCCGACCCTCCGGCGAGAATAATGCCTTTGCGCTTCATGCTTGTTTTTCCCGTGTCAGTCATGCAGTTGCTCAAAGACGTAATCAACGCCATTTCGCCAATCGGGGAGCGATATCCCGAACGTCGACATCAACTTGCTGCAATCGAGACGCGAGTTCATGGGCCGCTTTGCCGGAAGCGGATACTCATGTGTCGCAATTGGCACGATATCGGTCGAGCGCAACTTTAGATCAAGGCCTCGCGCTTCCGCAAGCGCCACGACATGACGCGCATACTCGCACCAATTCGTCTCGCCGGAGGCCGCGAGGTGGTATGTGCCGAACGCAAAGTGTTCGCGATCCGCGAAATAACGGGCAATGAGGTGCGCGGTTACATCGGCGATCAACGCAGCCGAAGTGGGTGCCCCAGTCTGATCGGCCACGATGCGAAGCTGGTCGCGCTCCCTGGCGAGGCGCAAGATCGTCTTGAGAAAATTGCCGCCATGCGCACCCACGACCCAGCTCGTTCGAAGGATCAGGTGCTGCGCGAAGGCCTGCCGAACCGCATTTTCGCCTTCGCACTTGGTAGCCCCGTAGATCGATTGAGGATTAACCGGTGCGTCTTCGCGGTACGGCGTCGCACCGGTGCCTTCGAATACATAATCGGTCGAGTAGTGAACGAGCGGTACATTTCGCACCGCCCCCCATCGTGCCATCACGCCGGGCGCCTCCGCATTGACCGCTCGGGCCTGCTCCGGCTCGCTCTCGGCCTTGTCCACTGCCGTGTAGGCGGCAGGATTTACGATCAGGTCAGGTTGATGACGATCCAACGCTGCAACAAGGCTCGCAGGATCACCCAGGTCCACGTCGCGGCGAGTCAGGGCAATCACCTCTCCGAGCGGAGCAAGCGCGCGTCGCAATTCGAAGCCGACCTGTCCGTTCGAACCCGTAATCAGGATGCGCGGCATCATTATTCTCCGTAGTGGCGTTCGATCCACGTACGATACTGGCCGCTTGTGACGTTCTTCACCCAGGCCTGATTCGTCAGGTACCACTCGACAGTCTTTCGGATACCGGTATCAAAGGTTTCAGCGGGCTTCCAGCCGAGTTCGCGCTCGAGCTTGCGAGCGTCGATTGCATAACGGCGATCATGGCCCGGTCGGTCCTGTACAAAGCTGATCTGCTCCACATACGACTTACCGTCATCACGCGGCTGCAGTTCATCGAGGATCGCGCAGATCGTATGCACGACTTCGATGTTCGGTTTTTCGTTCCAGCCACCGACGTTATAGGTCTCGCCAAGCGCACCATTCGCCAGGACCGTGCGGATCGCCGAGCAGTGATCCTTGACGTAGAGCCAGTCACGGATCTGCTGACCATCGCCATAGATCGGCAGTGGCTTGCCGGCGAGCGCGTTCAGGATGATCAGTGGAATCAGTTTCTCGGGGAAATGATACGGACCATAGTTGTTCGAGCAATTGGTGGTCACCACCGGCAACCCGTATGTATGGTGCCAGGCGCGCACCAGATGATCCGAGGCAGCCTTGCTCGCGGAATACGGGCTGTTCGGCTCGTACGTATTGGTTTCGGTAAATGGCGGATCATTCGCGCCGAGCGTGCCGAACACTTCGTCGGTGGAAACATGCAGGAAACGAAATGCGCGACGTTCTTCTTCCACGAGATCCGACCAGTAAGCGCGCACCGACTCGAGAAGGTTGAACGTCCCGACAATATTCGTCTGGATGAAATCGCCAGGGCCGTGAATCGAGCGATCGACATGTGACTCGGCTGCGAAATTGATCACCGCACGCGGCCGATGTTCGGAAAGCAGCTTTGAAACGAGCTGCCGGTCACCGATATCGCCCCGAACAATGTGATGCCGCGAATCACCTTCCAGCGATTTCAGCGTGTCAAGGTTTCCAGCGTAAGTCAATTTATCGAGGTTGATGACGGGTTCATCGGAACCGGCAAACCAGTCAAGGATAAAATTTCCGCCGATGAAGCCAGCCCCACCCGTAACGAGAAGCATATATACTCCGCACAATTCTAAAAAAGCATTTCAAATTCAGCTAGCGACCACCTCATTTCCACACCCTTGAGGTCACAAGTCGCACAACAGCAGAGGTCGCGCGAAGTCCCATTCCGTATCGCCTACAAGACTACAAAGAGCACTCTTTAAAATATCAAAGTCCGGAGATCGGGACGCGTCTTCCTAGCTGTGTTTTTCGCTTCAGCTTATTCCGCCCTTGCTGCACGGAGATCGTTCACTTCCTGCTCCAAACGCCACTCGTAGCGCAAGAGCGGCGCGATGTCCTCGAGATAGGTCCTTGCTTCCAGAAAGGCACTATGCCAGGCCGGCGAATCCGGGAATCCAGATGCTGCCTCACTGAGTGCCGAATACAATTCCTTGACCTGCCGAGGCGCAGAATTTACCAACTGAAGATCCTCAACGGTATAGCGAGTATGCCGCAGATTGTCGTCGAGGAAAGCAGATTCAAATTCTTCAAGCCTGGACTCAATCAATGGCAAATCGAAAAAATCCGATATGTTTTCAAGTTCTTGGCGCGGCATGTCCATGAGGCGATCGTAATCGATCAGTACACGCCGCACGTCCTGGGTCATTTCGAGTGCCGACACGACATATGCAAGCCAAAGAATATAAGATTTTTCTACCGAAAAACCATCTCTTCGCGCAAGCGACTGCACAACACTGATTGGATTTCGCACGGCTATTAGATAAAAAACCCGTACACCGATACAAGCGAAGACCGGTTTCCAGAATGGCAGCAGCCGGGCCAGACGAGGATCCTTAACAGACAAAATCTGGTTCTCTCGGCATTTCGCGCGCAACAAATCGATTGCCTGAATCCGAAACCGGTCGAGCTGCTCGGGCTGAAGGACACTGAGATCAATGGGGGCCATCGAATGCCAATCCCCACCAGCCGCATGCAGCAACTCAACATTGAGCGCCACTACATCGAGATCCTCGAAAAATCCCTTGTCATTGTTGCCAGGAAGAGCGGGCATCAGGTTACTTCCGAATTCCGCTCCCAGCACGGCGGTAGCCCGCGTCAGGGTACTGGTACCACTCCGGTGCATGCCGAGAACGACGATAAGAGTCGGCGGACGGGAATCGCCGGAATTATAAGCAGTCAATTGCGCCATAGATTTAGATGCCATACCAGCGTAACCAAATAATTGTGGGCAAAACAACAATCACAATGATTTAAAAAAATCCCCCCGGCATCGCACCCTAAAGCGATTCGCGGAGAATCATAAATCGAAGTCAAAAGTACCATGACCCGGACACAGGGTCAGCAACCAAATCCATTCTGTTCTTCGCCAGCCCTGGATGGGATGCAGGATCGTTATCGAGCCACCGAGCCCACCTCGAAAGGAACAACGCTACCTCCACACCATTCGGAATGGTTTCACCACGCGACGCCTTCTCGGCATGAGTGAATTGAGCGTCCGGATTGTAAACGATACGGTAGCCGAGGTTTCGGACCCGCAAACAAAGGTCGACGTCGTTGAATTCAAGACTGAATCGTTCGTCGAAGCCATTTAGTTGGCTAAGAATAGATCGCCGTGTCGCGAACACGGCTCCTGTAACGACCGACCATTCTCGCTGTGCCACGGCCCAATTCTGATAGGTTTTGGCATCGGCAGGCCATCCGAGCCACGCGTGCGCTATGGTGCGAAGTGTCGGGAACATGCCGGCGTGCTGGATATGGCCATTCTCGAAATAGAGACGCGCACCGACACCGCCGACACGTTCGTCAACGGCGAAGGTAAGTAGCGCAGCAAGCCAATCCGTGCCGCCCGGAACGACGTCATCATTCATGAAAATGATCTGTTCGTCCGTTGCCGCACGCCAAAGCTGATTCATCTTTGTTGCGTAGTTGAACGGCTCACTGGCATCACGGACCGTTTCGATTCGTTTTAACTGAAACGGCCATTTCCGACTCATCCAGTCAGGATGCCCAGCGATGTCGTCTCCAACGATAACCGTCAGACGGTCCATGGCCCACCGAACCTCGGAAATCCCCTCCAGCAATTGCTCGATGTAGCTCCCATCCCCTCCGACCCGAGCGGTTCGGCAAGTGGGAATGACGATGGTCACCGGGGGATAGCCGATATCCGCGAAGCGGCGGCGCTGGAACAGCAAATTACTCGCAGGTTCGTTAGAAAGCGCGATGCCTGCAAACCCCTCGAGCGACGAAAGCGCAGCGAGCCGCGAACGGTTGTCCGCGACTGGACGCCGTGCCTCGAAGCCGAGCAGGACCTTCGGGATGCGACTGATTGCACCACCGGCTTCAGCTACACGTAGCACTACGTCATAAAGTACCGCCGTTCCGCGCCGCGCATTCAACCCTCCAATGGCCGTTAGCGTTTTACGTCGGATCGAGACCGGTGCGCCGATATAGTCCTGCGCGACAAGCAGCGTCGAGTTGAAGTCCGGCTTCAACCGAACACGATCCAGCGGATCTTCGCCCCCGGCGACATCGTCGGCATAGAACAGGACGACATCGGGGCGGTTGGTGGCAGCACTCAGAAAGGCATGTTTGGCATCGGGAGAAATGCGGGCCTCACCCGGGGCGAAAATCAGCCAGTCATTGGGATCACCATCGGCAAGCGACGCCCCGGTCCATGAAAGGTCGTTAGCCAAAAGGACAGGCACAAAACCGTCGCCTGGAGCAAAGTCCGCGAAACGTTGAGCGCCGGCAAGGTCGACGGAAATTGCCGGCGGCGCCGGTGGGATGTTTACAACCAATTGACTGGACAGGCTGGCAGCGTTAGCCGCAGAAGCGGCGATCGACGCAGCAAAGCTCGCTTCAACCGCGCGTGCCACGGTGTCATACGACAGAAGCCGAGCGATATTTCGTTTAGCTGCCTCGTTTATCGTGCGATCACCCTTCGCAATGGCCGTCGCGGCCTTGACAAGCGCTGCGGCCAGAGCACTTTCATCTACCTTGCCCCAACCATGCCCGGCCAGATAATGGCCGTGGTCTTCTTTCAATACCCAGGGCGTGGCCTGCACGGGATAGCCGCAGTCCGAATTGACGAAGTCCCGTGTACCGCCAAAATCCGTCGCGACCACGGACTTGCCGAGCGCCATAGCTTCCGCAACCGTCAGACCGAACCCTTCCGAACAATGGGGCGATGCATAGAGGTCAGCGGCAGCCATCAGGCTGGTAACTTCATCCGCGTGAAGCGACACTTCCAACAGTTTCACTCCGGGAGTGCCCGTGGCCAATGCATAAAGCATCTTGCCAGCGTCCGGGCGGTCGTAAAGATGCTTTGTCTTGAGAACGAGATTCCAGCCTTGCTTTGCCAAGCCGGATTCCGCAAAGGCTCGTATTAATCCTTCCGGATTTTTTCGCACCAAATAGCTGGCCGCATCAAAAATATAAAGAATCACACGATTCGCAGGATCGATCCCAAACCGCCGAAGAATCGAATCCCGATCCGAAGCAATACGCGTCGGCACGCGAACCGGATGATGAATTACGTCGACGGGCACCTTGGCTTCAGCAGAAAAGATTTCGGCACAATAACGGCTTGGCGCCCAGATGCGATCGACCGAGTGCAACTCCTTTTGCCACGCCGGTGGAATACGATCTGTTTCCCAGACCCAGTACCCGATCCTTTGCTTGGCAGACTGGATGATTTCGAGCTGTTCGGCCGTCAGCACTTCCCAAGAGTCCGGGTTCAAATGAACGACGGCAATATCAGGATTTCCCACGAAATCCAGCGTCTCGACAGCCGGGCAAATGAGCCTGTGAACATGAAAAGGCTTGGTCACCGGATAGGCGTTGAGTTGAATATTCGTGTGCCTCAACGTACAGAGCATTTCCCGGCTCGCTGCCCCCAGACCATTCTCATAGTTCCAGGGACCGAAATAAGCCACACGCAGGGGATGGTCGTTGCTAATCGCTTCATACTCCTTGGCGTTAACGAGCAACGAATCGTCGGATCCGGCAGGCAGATACGCTATGTCCGCAGCACGGAGTGACGCACGAACAAGATTGACATCAAAGCCGGCGCTCTCGAGGACTTGCGGCCAGTTCTCATGTATCTCCTGAAGCATTTCAGGCTGGTCGGTCGCTTCGGCAAACCGTTTGAGCAACATCTCGACCTTGATGAATGGAAAGCCCTGGTCGATCAGTTCACGCCAATTGAAAAGCGTCGGATTGACCGGAAAGGATCCCGCGAACAGTGCACTCACCGTTAGCCCGGCCTTTCGCATCTGTGTCGCGAGTGGCATTTCATAGGCACGAATCGCATCGTCTTTGTGATCGATCCGTCGGATGTCACGTATAAAGTGCTGAAAAACCCACGAACTGAGCGCCCTGGGTTTGATACCCATAAAATAGCTCTGTACGTGCCAACCATATTCATGACTGGCAGTAAGACCGACGATATCGGACGGGCAAGAGCGGACGCGGTCCATCATTTCGAGAAAGGTTGTCCTATCAGCGGCAGGGACAACGCTGTCGTTGGTCATTACCAGCAAACTGGCGCCAAACAGGCTGGGACAAAGTTGAAAGGCATGAGCCCAGGCACCGAAGTCGTAACCGACATTGTCACGAACGATGATGCCATCCGCAGCTGCAATCTCCTCATCGCGCAATTCCAGCGGTCGATAGACGACAACGACAAGCTGGACAGACAAACCTGCCCCTCGCAACTGCTGAATATACGGCAGCACATGTGGCTTCAACCGCCCCGCCGGGGCATGAGTCACAAGAATCGCTGCCTCGCCTTGAGACGCCAGGCGCATTTCCTTCACGATTACGCTTCGTGCTTCCGCCACCAGTCCACCGTAAAGCTGGCGCGCATTGGTTGCCCGTCCTTCCTGTCGCCCAAGTTTTATGTAGTGAACAAGAGGATTCAATCCGGAACCGGATACGTCAGGATACGTGGAAAGGTAGAAATCCGTATCAAATTTCGGGCCGGGATTTCTATTTTCATGGCATCCATTGACCACATAATGCAATAACGGATCAACCCCACCCTCCCGTACATCAGGGTACGTCATGCAATACCAATCAGGGTCAAATATTCCTTCGACCTTGTTTCGTTCGCTCCGGATCTCTTCCTCACCAACACCCAACCAACCTGCCAACTCTTCCTTTTCTTCAGAACCACGTGACACGGAATTCGCGAGATTAGGCTGCGCCCCATGCTGCCTGCCGACATGATTGGCTCGCACCCGCGCCTTTCGATGAGCAGGCGTCACGCCAAGTTCAGGATCGAATAGCGCGAGCCGCCACCCGCCGAGACGACGCGATTTGCGAAAACGGGCAACCGCGACCGAAAGACCGGGTACGCGCTCCCAATCCGGCCTCGCCTCCGCTGATCGAATCAACTGATCCAGGATCGATATACGAGAATGGCCCTGGCGCAGACGACCGGAATAATATGCCAAGCCGGCCGCATCCACTGCCCGCTTGAACAACAACTTGAATGCGAGGCCGACAAAGAGCTCGTCACGCGCCTCCATTAGATGATCTATTGAGACGAAATATCCTTCATCGCCCGCGCCACTCATCTTAGCCACCTAACATTTCCATTAAATTGAATCAACAAAAATTTGCAATCCACCGAAATGCATCTAAACCAATATTTCCGCGGTCAACTCGCAACCCAACGAACAGCGACGTAGATTTTCGCTCCGCCGAGCGAACGTTCATGCTGATCGCGTCGCTCGATATCGCGCCTCGCCCCGGCCATCAACTGGCGCGTACTTCCGAATAAACCGAGCCGCATACCCTGCTGCCTGAACAGATCAAACCGGCGTTCCACGTGACTGTACCGACCCGCTGTCAAGCGCCGGCCGTATACGCTCGAGGTCCGGCCCAGGCTCGTCTCGCCGACGCACTGCGTAAGCGCATTGGACAGCATGCTCAGGTATCGTCCGACAATCTCGCACACTTTCCCGATGATGTACGGATCAGCAGACACATTGGGGCCTTTCGAGCGGCGATGTCGCCCTCCGAACAGCGGTAGCTGTCGGGCCACCGAATGCGTTGAAATACGAATCGGCACCGCCGCGGAATGCACGCTCCGGCGTGTTGCCGCATCCCGCTTCTCATGCGGAACCTTCGCCGGCAGTTCTGTCACGGCTGCCTCGCTGTCAACCGCCATCACGGCGGCCTTTGGCCAGCGGACCCGAGAATGACGCAGCGGACGCAAGCGGCTCGTTGACAACAATGGTTCCCGCTCCAGTTCCGAAACCACAACCTCGGCGCCCTTCCCGCGCCCTATCGCCCGCGGCGCCATGAGACGACCGTAGAGCAATACAAACTTGTCCGGGACGGAGCACGTGGCAAACGCCGATTCGTTCATTTTGGAGCGATCGCCTCCGACGCAGGCGCGGGCATTGTAGAAGGCATTCACCGGAAGAACCTGCCACGATGAAATGGCAAATGAGCTTTGCGGAAGCCCAAAGGGCACATAACGAGCCGTCGGCCGTTGCAATGTGACCCGCGCCAGGACACGCGAAAGCGACTGGATGAGAAATGCGCCGGAAAAGTGGCGTCCGGCTATCAGGCACCAAGAGCTCAAGGCGGTACGAAAAAATTCGTGGGAGAACCTAATGCTCGCCGTCCGACGGACCGAGGTGAAGATCCGATCGTAGATCGAGCCCCGTTTCATATCGTCAAGAATCCGCCTCGCCATCGCATGACACGACGCGAGGGTTTGGCCAAGGACGCTGCGCACTTGCTCCACCTGTTCCCCGGGCAAACCCGGCAATCGCGAGAAATCTGCTGCAGTCGGCTCATGGAGGCAATTCGTCACACGAGTGAAAAGCACAAGAAACGAGGCCCGCTTTCGAGCCGGAATGACCACAATGATCGTCGCTTCACCGTGTCACCCACAAGACCCGATGCTATTTCATTTGCACGCTGCCTATTGACTTACCGCTCAGCCCTTCCCCAAATTGAATTAAACGATATATCGGATGGACATTAATTTCGCGCACGAGGCACATACCTCGCGCACGAAATCATTCAAATCACACCTTTACAGCGTCGGCTTTTTCGAGAAGATTCCTCGAAACAAACCACAGTCCATCGACATATTTTTTCTTCGCTTCGATAATTCCAGCGCAATCAGATTGAGCCAGACCAAGTCGAGCGGCATCCGTCATGACAGCCTTTTCGACGTGTCGAATCGAATACAGATAGTCCTTTACAGAAGAAAACCTTACGATTCGGAAATTCTGGAACAAAGCTTCTGCTTCCTCCGTCCCTCTCTTGAACGACTCCGCGGGGTTACTCGTGTAGTCGTGGGAATGGAACACGACAGCACTCGGGCAGTACGCTCGGGAATATCCGGCATCAAGCAATCGTTTCGCGATCCCCTGATCTTCCGCAAACTCGACGCTCGGAAAGCGGTAGTGCCTCAACAAATCGCCCCGATAAGCAGCGTTGTTGTCACTATTAAAACAAAGTCCAGCCCTGAAGAATTGATCATTTTGGTATCGATCCCCCCAACGCCTTCTATCCGTCAAAATGCCAAACTGCATTCCAATGTTCCCGAAATGCTGGGAAAGATCATAATCGTAAATCGGATGATGCTGCGGATAAGCACGATGCGCTCCAAATGAGTACCCGCAGTCCGGCAACATTGCAAGCGGAGACACCAGTGATTCCAACCAATATTCCGTTGCCGGGAGCGCATCCTGGGTCAGATAAGCGTAATAATCTGCATAATGCAGCTCCGCGCCCAGATTGCGGGTGCCTCCATGCTGGAACTGCGCCACGTCGATCGCGTGAACCTTCGCCAAGCCAAGGCGCTCGATTTTTTCGATAATCGGAGATACCTCCCCGCCCTTTCGAGTATCGACAATTTGAATTTCGGTGTTGTAAGACGTCAACTGACCGTGTATCGCCTCAATTACCCCCTCAAAGTCCATATCCGGGTAATACGTAGGTATGACGACACCAACGTTCTTTTTCACAACAACAGCCGGACCACCACGATGATTCGGGTTCAATTTTTCATCGAGCCAGCCCGACAATTTCTCGAACTCACTTTCCCAAGAAATTGAACGCGCGAAGTCCGTGTACTCCCTTCGGAGTTCATCGAATTTCGATTGATCAAGATCTTTAGCCAGCGAGAGAATTTTCCCTACGATTGCCTCACTCGTAGGCGCTACGGATATCGCACCGTGAATATCGGTAGTTTTCTGCGTCGACTCGGATCTCGGCTGAATGACAATTGTTCCGGCCGCTGCCAACTCCACTGGCAATATCGAATAGTTAGTCGCCGAAGCTGCAAGACCAAATTTCGCTCGCTGAAACAGCTCTGCCATCTGTTGAACGCTCAGTATCCCTGCATTCGTGACGGCCGACGACACACGAGGCCCGGGCTCGTCGTCGCCAAAAATTACAACCTCCCCCATTCCCAACCTGGAGAGTCGATTTGCCACGTCGATCATCAAATCCGAGCAACGCCGATTCGTATGCCCGCGAACGTATATGACGGCCAAGATATCGCGCTCTTCCAGCTTCGGATCTTTTTTCTGGAAAACTGACTCTGCGCACAATTCAAAATGCGTATGATCCCCTTCCTGATCGGAAATCAACGATTCGAGCCAATTTCCCGCGCATACAAAGTCCAACCCCATCTTGAACGTGTATTCGGCGCGAAGCGCATCCGTTCCAGCCGGCAAGAAAAGACTTTCTCTATCCTGGAGAAAATACAGTCTGACGTTCGACTGAACGTTCTCGGCGACGCTATATACGGTTGTCCAAGCCGTGGCGATCAAGAATTCATTCTCGATCGACTTAAACCCGCTCTCCATCAAACGGAAGGAGACATTCGTACTCGGAAAATGACCGATATATTCCGAATACAGCGCATCGATTTGGGCGCTATTGGTAGCATCATCGACCCAAAACACCGACTTCCACCCCAAGCGCGCCAACGTCCTGGCACATCTGAAAATGGTCGTGTGCCCGCCGCCACCCTTCGAGAACAGAGGAATTACCCAGTTTAATGTTTTCTTGCCGGCAGATTTCGCGGATTTTTCATACTTGGCTTCCGCGTAATCAGTTTCGCCTTCGATCAGACGTAACTCTTTTTTGTCCTGAACTGGCTCGCTCAGTCCCAACCAATGCCGGACCCATTCGATCGCCGAGTGATAGTTCAGCCGTCTCGCCCCCGCGGAAACCTCTTGCGACGGGAAATGTCCCATCAACATACCAATTGAAAGAAAATGCTCAAACGCGGAATGTGGCCAACGCTCCAGGCTCGACGAATATTTTTCCTTGTAATAAGCTGGATCGAAAAATCTGGACGGTTGAGCATGTTCGGACTCTCCGAACAACACATAGTGCTCAAATGGATCGACCCCGGCGCCCTTCAGATCCGGCCTATTTTCGAAATAGAAATCAGAATCGAATTGAAAGAATTTTCGAGCAGCACCAATCTCTTCCGGGGAATAAATTTTCCGCGATTTTTCGAATGAGACATCTGCCCGGTAAAACTCCCGCTGCTCCGCATAACCGTGCGATACATAATGCAGCACCGGGTCGGTCAACGTGTGAGCGACGTCCGGGTTGCATTTCCAGTAACTAATTGCAGAAAATTCAGTGTTTGGAGCAAGCAAGTTAGCCCTGCCAATCTCCTGATAATGCTGAATAGGTTGCTGGTCGGCGCCCAGATGATAAACCTTGGCATACCAATCTGCATTGAACTCGACAAAAGCACTTACCTCGGAGAACCCTTGTTCTCTGTAGCGTCTCTGTTCCGCGATGCCATATTGCAAATAATGCAGCATCGCATGCCAGCGACTCCACGATTGAGGCAGATCGCGGTTCAGCATGATGTATTTCTGCCAATCAAAATCATTCGGAATGTTCGAAACATTCAGATTGAGCGACTCAGTCAGATCCGAGAACGACGGGTGCGTTTTTTTCCCAACGCTACGATGTCGAACCCCAAAAATATTGCGGACGTGTCTCGTGAGGTTATTACTGGCGCGCCAGTGATTGACAATCTCACCATCGCTCAGACCTTTGATTTCCGGATACCAATCACGATAAAATTCAAAATCCACTCGCTTCACGAATTTTACTCCCGCAATTTAATTATAAAAACCTGAGATAGCGACAGGGCACCTCTCTCGTTATTTTCGAGGCAGCCCGCCCTACGGTGTCGCACTCGTTCCAGTTTCCGTACGGAAAGGTCTCCCGCACTGAACGATCGATTACAAATCGAATGCAGCACTGCGATGTCAAATCGATACCTTCACAAATATCCAGGCTGCATCCATGAAATATCCAGCAAAATTCTGCACCTTATGTGACGCACTGCTCTCTCGCAAGAATCAGTGGGCACATTTTAGGCAGCCGCCTAAAGAGAACCACTCTGCCACGACATTAAAGCGATTCGTAAATTTGAATCGCCTCGTCAACCGTTCCACAAATTTTAAGCACACCATCATCAAGCACCGCAGCATGGCTGCAGTGATTCCGAATAAGATCGGTTTGGTGTGCAACGATAATCATCGCCCGATCACCACGCTTCTCGAACAACTCGACATTACACTTCTGATGAAAGCGATGATCGCCGACGGACATCCCTTCATCGATCAAGAAACAATCGAATTCGATCGACATCGAGATAGCAAAAGCCAGCCTCGAAGCCATACCTGAAGAATATGATTTGACTGGTTCATCGAGATACGCACCGAGTTCGGCAAAATCCTCGACCAGATCGAGTGCCTTTCGATAATCGACGTTATATACACGAGAGATCAGACGTACATTGTCCTTACCCGTCAGGCTGCCCTGGAACGTGCCGCCAAATGCCAGTGGCCATGATACGGACATCGTCTTGACGACCTCACCCGAATGCGGTTTGTCCGAGCCGCTGATAATACGAATCAACGTCGATTTCCCGGCACCATTGCGTCCAAGAATACCCCACCGCTCTCCCGCCCGCACACGCAGGTTGACACCTCTGAGCACTTCCCGGTGCGAACGCCCGTGATGGATCGAGTAACGTTTGGTGACATTGCGCAGTTCAATCATGTTCCACCTCAGTTCAGCTGCACACGCCGGATAGCGACATGGGCAATTGAAAGCGCAAAGAGGGTAAAAAACGTCAACACGGCTACGGTATAGTCAAGGTAAAACATCGTCGGCATACGATCCCCGTAATATCCGTAGTGAAAATACTCAACGGCATCAATCAAAGGAAAATATGTCATCAACTCACCTATTTTCGGAGGCAGAACATACGTAGGTATAAAGACCCCCGAAAACGGAATCATCAGATACAGAATGATGTGCGAAACCCTCTCTATCGCCTCACTCAATTCCGACAATGCCGCCATAGTTATGACAAAATTGAACGAAAACCAGACCACTAGAAAATACCCAATAATCATGCTAAGCAAATCAGCCGGAAATTGGCAAATACCAATTACGACCAATACTACGTACAGCACAAGGAACGAAGCAGCCGCTCCCGCGAACTCGAGAATGATTCGCGAATACAATATATCCATCGGCCGAATCGGCTTGTGATGCAACAATGCACGATTGAATTCGATGGCCTTCATCACCCGACCCGTAGTATTCCGCCAAAGAAGCAAGGTGGGATAACTAACAGCCAGATATTCAGCCACCGAATACCTGGTCGTCGTTTCGGTATGACTGAAAATAACCATCACCCCGACAACGAACATGGCCGGCTCGGCCATTATCCACAACACGCCGAGCCCCTCTCGGCCAAAGCGCGTGATCATCTCGCGCATCACCAGCGCCCAGATTACTCTGACCTGGATACGCAATTGATCCCAAAATGTCGGGGAACGGTGATCAGCGGTCATAGTGTTCTTTCACTCCACCGATAACGATGGTCAACACGCCCCACAAAACCAGGCCAAGAAGGAACGTCGCGAGAATCGCGCGCGCGCGGCGTGGGCTCATGGCATGGTCCGGCAAGCTGGGTTCGGAGATCCGCTCGAGGTAGAGCTGCTTTCGCTCAGCCTCGACACGAGCCTGATCCAGCAACGTTATAGCGCCAGCAAGTATCTTGTCGGCAACGTCCTTCTCCAACGTCAGGCGTTGAAATTCCGCGGCCTTGCTGGCCAACGAGGCTCCTGGAGCGCCGGCGACATGCTGGTTCACCTGATCGATCGCTTGTTGCAGCAACTTGGCGCGATCCCGCAAAGTCGGCAGTCCCGGATTGGCGGGAGACAGCCGCTCCATTTGGGCAATCTGCACACGGGTGGAAATCAAATCGTCCTGTAATTTTCCGACCTGCTGCAGCGGAATAGTGGACTGGCGTTCGGGGTCGATGACGCCTGCGCTATTCCGATAACGTGCCAACGCCAAAGTAGCGATACGGTCATTTTCCTTGGCCGCATCGACGTCGTGCTGAGCGGTATTAATCAAATCTGCCCGAGCTCGTGCGTTCATCTGATTGACGATCCGCTCACTTAGCTCCAGGAGGCGCTTGTTCATGCTCCAGGCGAGACGTGCGTCATATGCATTGGTGCTCAACGTCACAATCGGAGAATCGGTATCGACTTTTGCATCGACGATTTTCTTGCCATAGTAAAGATAAAACTCTTCCAAACTATCGCCCAAACCAAATATAGAAAATCGATTCACAAAATCAATCGACCCGCTTTGAAATTCAGATTTTATGTGCTGCTCACGATCCAAAACCAACATTGCATCGCGAGAGAGAATGTACTTCTGAACCGTGTATGCGCTTCCTTCCGGCTGAGAAAATCCCCCAACACCTTTCAGCAACCCACCCAGTCCGGTAACACTGGATTGCTGCGGGCTGCGAATCAAAAAACTACTGACGGAGGTGTACTCATCGCTCGCAACGATGCCAAAATAAATAATCGCAATACTGGTAGGTATAACAACCGTTATCAAAAACAAACGGTTAATTCGCTTCAGAAATTTCATAGTTATTTGAACGTCTGAACACCAGACACGATCGGGTAAGCTACGGAGAACACCAGGTTCAGCACTTTCTGCAGTTCTGCCACCGGCGCATTGGAGACGTAGAGGACGTCCTTGTTGTCCATCATGAAGCTCTGCGCCACGAAGAACGAATCCGGGTCTTTCAGATTGATGTGGTAGATGACGGGGACTTTGCCGTTTGCCGTCGTTCGCACGGGCTGGTTGGGCCACTTGAGCGCCTGCTGATCTTCCAGCCGGAAAATGAAAACGCCCTGCGCATCTGAACGCGAGTCTTGCAAGCCGCCCGCCCGCGCCAATGCCTGCGCCAGCGTAATGCCCTGCGCCTCGAAATTGATTTCCTCGTTCTTGCCCGTCGCGCCAAACGCAGTAAAGCTGTACGGCTGAAACAATGCCGTGACGACGTCACCCGCCTTGAGCGGCACGTTCTGGCGCGGATCGCGTATCACCGTCTCCAGGGGCTCCAACGCGACGGTTTCGCCACGCGTCACCTGGATCATGGTCTTGTTGATCGGCTGCTTCACGCCGCCGGCCGCGGCGAGTGCGTCGAGCACGCGCTCGCCGCGTGCGCTCAACTGCATGCGCGTGCTGCTCGACACGTCTCCCACCACCGTGACATACGAGGTTTCGTTACGCGCCAACTGCACTAAAACCTGCGGGTCATGCGCGATATTCTTGAGACGCGCCGCAATATATGCTTGCAATTGGCTTGGCGTACGACCCAACGCTTTTATGGCGCCGACGAACGGCACATGGATATTGCCGTTTCCGTCGATCACTTGCGTCGGCAGCTTGGTCAGCCGTGCGCCAGTCGGAACACTGCTGGGCGTCGGGGCATCACTCGTACCACCGCCAAACAGAGTTGCGGGCGGCGCTTCCCAGATCGACACCTCTACCACGTCACCCACGCCCAACTGTTGCTGAAACGCCGAGTTGTCGCCTAACGCTGCTGCAAAATCCGTACTTTTGCGGCCTGCATAGAGTTGCCGCGCGATCTGATCGGTTACATCGACGACCTGGATTCCTTGCGAACTGACCTGATTCGTGCCGGCACCACTGGCATTAATCTCGGAACGACTAGGCCCAGACGTGGGAATGGCCCCGCAGGCAGCCAACCCAATGGCGCCGCCGATGGCAGCAGCCAACCATACACTGCGATTTAAACTCTGCATTTAACAATCCAGTCATTCGAAGGCCGCCGGATTTTACCGCACAATGTAAGATGTACCGGAGAATTCACCGGCATGGAGCATCCGAAACGCCGATAGACACCTTTGAGGTTCCCTCGGTTTTTCGCCGTCCAGTAGCCCTGGCTTACGCGCAGTCGAATCCTTTCCCCGCTAAGGCGCAAGCCGGTCTGGCGCAAGCAGGGGGCGGGCTCAATCGTCCATTGTGGCCGCGCGCAAAGGCGCAAGCGGATCGGTAAATCTGACATCAAGCTTCAATTGTTGGGCACGCTCGGCACTTGCGCTGATCAATAGACGCGCACGCGCGAATTGTCCCGCCATGCGAGATGCCATAGAATTACCCGGCGGAATTGTTGCATGAGCGATCCGGCTTCGGCAAACAGAAACATTTTCCATTTCCGCACGCACAACCACATTGCACCCGCGTGACAAAAATACTTCTAGACGTCACTCGTCTTGCCACTCGCTTTTACGATGGCCTGATCCCCACCGGGGTAGACAGAGTTGGACTGGCCTACATCCGCCGGTATGGCGACCGCGCACGTGCAGTCCTGAGCGAACGCGGATTTTCCGCCGTTTTAACGGAAAAAGACTCGCAGAAAATGTTCTCGTTGCTGCTGTCGTCCAGCCGCGATCGATGGACGCTGCGCAGAATTATCGCTTCCGCGTTGCTAAATCGGCTTCGGCCGGCGCGATTCGATCGCGCAATTTTGTTGCATACGAGTCACAACGGAATGGAATTCACCCGTTACTATCACTCGATGGCGCAACGCAACGCCCGCTCGGTCTTCATGGTCCACGATCTCATTCCGCTGACTCACGCGGAGTACTGCCGCCCGGGCGTGGACGCATCGCATCGAATCCGCATCCATACCGCGCTACGGCATGCGAGCGGCTTGATCAGCAATTCACAGGCGACCTACGACGAACTGGCGAACGAAGCACGGCAAGCCTCGCTGCCGCTCCCGCCGGTCGTCGTCGCTCCGCTCGCACCGGCAGTGGAGCCTCATCCGCCGAGCCCGGCTCCGATCGAGGCCCCCTATTTCGTGATGCTCAGTACGATCGAGCCGCGCAAGAACCACTGGTTCATCCTGCACGTCTGGCGGCGCCTGGTCGAACAGATGGGGGAAGCCGCCCCCAAGCTCGTCGTCATCGGCCGGCGTGGCTGGGAATGCGAGAACGTCGTCGACATGCTGGAGCGCTGCGCGACGATTCGCGGTGCGGTCATCGAAGAATCGGATTGTAGCGACGAGCGGCTGCATGCATGGTTGCAGCATGCGCGAGCGCTCGTCTTCCCGTCGTTCGCCGAAGGCTACGGCATGCCGCTCGTCGAGGCGTTGATGCTGGGCGTGCCGGTGCTCGCCAGCGACTTGCCGGTCTTTCATGAGATCGCATCGGACATTCCCGATTATCTCGACCCGCTCGACGGACCGGGATGGCTCGCGAGGATTCGCGCGTACGCTCGATCGGACAGCACCGAACGAGCGAATCAGATCGCGCGGATCGAACGCTTTCGAGCGCCGACGTGGGCCGAGCACTTTGAACGCATCGACGGCTTTCTCGAATCGCTCCGGTAAATGACTCCGGCACCCACTGAGCCCTCGATGACGCCCGAAATCCGATCGTTCGACCCGAGCGCAACCGCACGCGGCAAGCGCATGGTCGGCTGGCTGACCGGAAAGTCGCCGTTCGTCTGGATCGATTCATGGCTCGGCGTCGCGCTTGCCCGAACGTCTGCGTCGATCGGACGTACCGTGTACCCCGTCTGCCCCGGCCCCGTCTTCGTCCGGCACGCAACGCACGCTCCGCCTCTTTCGTGGTTCTGCATCCCGTCGGATCTGGTTGCGCGCGGCGGGCTTGTCGCGGCACTCGAACGCATGCTCCAGGGCACGCACATCACCGACGCGGACGAGCGATGCCGCGATCTGATTCACCGCATGCTCGACTGCGACGCGTTGCACGTTCGGCACCGGGTAGCCGAATTGCCCGATGCATGGCACATGCCCGGTGGTGCCAAGCGCATTGTGCTGATCGACGAACGCGAAACGTCGCACACCGACATCTGCACGCCAGCAAGACACCGCCACCGGAACTTTGCTGCGATGGCGGATGCGGCGCGCATCGCGCACCCCGATGCCGACCTGTGGATCTTGCGCTCCGCCGATGCGGGTGCTGGCGATTGGCTTTCGACTCGGGTGCCACTGCCCAAGGCTGCTCGAGTCCTCGACGTCGCGCATTCCCTTCGGGACGTACTTCGGCGTGCCGACGCCGTATGTGTCGTGGGCGCGTCTGAAGGGATGGCGGCACTTCTGGCCGGCGTCCCGGTTCACGTGTTCGGCACGCCCTATTACGCAGGCTGGGGATTGACGCAGGATCGCATCGCCATGCCGGAGCGCCGTGCGCGCCCATCCGTTTTCGCATTGTTCGATGCCGCGTTCCTGCAGCTCGCGCGCTACCTCGACCCGACACGCGGCACACAAGGCACGCTCGACACCGCGCTCGACTGCATCGAACTGCAGCACGCCGTTGCCGCCCGCTACAGCGACCTCGGTCGGGTGGCCGGCATACGCTTTCAATGGTGGAAGCGACCATACGCCACGCCGTATCTATCGGCCGGAGGCGGGACGTTACGATGGATAGCGGATCCGCGCGACACACACGCAGACGAACACGCGGCGATATGGGGTGGACGTTCAGCCGAAGGTCTGCCGGACGGCGCAGCACGCCTACGGATCGAAGACGGCTTCATCCATTCGACGGGACTCGGTTCCGACATGTCGCCGCCATGCAGCCAGGTGATCGACCGCCGCGGCCTGTATTTCGACGCGAGTCGCCCGAGCGACCTGACCGTCATTCTCAACCAGACCACGTTCGGCGAATCGGAGTTGCGACGCGCGGCAGCGCTAAGGCAGGAGATCGTGCGGCTCGGGCTCACGAAATACAATCTCGGCCGCCAGGCGCCGACCTGGAGCATCCCGCAAGGCAGGCGCATCGTGCTCGTCGCGGGCCAGGTTGCGGACGATGCGTCGATCCGCCTGGGAACAGGCGCGATAGCCACATCGGAAGCGTTGCTGCGGGAAGTGCGCGCTCGGCGGCCGCACGCATTCATCATTTACAAACCGCATCCGGACGTGCTGTCCGGCAATCGCGCCGGGCTCGTCGATGCAGAACACCTCGCGGATATCGTCGACGCGAACGCGGATCTCATTTCGCTGATCGATGTGACGGACGAATTGCATACGCTCTCGTCACTCGCCGGCTTCGACGCGTTGATGCGCGGGAAGGAAGTCCATACCTATGGCCTGCCCTTCTATGCCGGCTGGGGACTGACGCACGATGCGCTGGAGCAGCCGTGGCGCGAGCGCCGACTATCGCTCGACATGCTGACTGCAGGTGTGCTGCTGCGTTACGCCATCTATTGGGACTGGCAGCTCTCGCTGTTCACGACACCGGAGGCAATCGCCCGGCAACTCGCGCCGAATGCGGCTCGGCCACTCGAAAAAATACGCGGAAACCGCGCCCGCCCGCTCGTCAAGGCAATACGCTGGAGTCGCAACGCGATACGTTATGCCGCATGGCAAGGTCGGCAATACGTTCGCGACCGAGCGATGCGCTGAAGGTGATCGGCACATTCGCCGCCCGAAGATCGATCAAAAATCGTTTTCCGGGTCCGTCCGGTACACTCGGCCCGAACTGGTCCAAGTGCAATCAGGTGCAGGGATCGTCCGCGTCGAAGACACCTACGGCCGCGCAGCGTCTCAATCACTGCAATTTTCGGTTCGCGCGCCTCGCCTGGCCGCGATCCGACGTCCGCCGACGGGCAGTACGCACGCGCGTCCTGCCCGTTTTTCATTACGTTAAGCAACGTAAGGCAGGTTGCCCGGTCCGCACAGGTCAGGTTATAAAAGCGCCACCAGTCCCGGTGCATGCGCCGCCCTTTTTACTCTTGACTTCGGAGAACGCATGATCGATCTCGCCACCGCCCAGCAATTCCTGATGACCCGCGGCCTCGACTTCGGCCTCAACCTCCTCGCAGCGATCGTATTGTGGTTCGTCGGCCGCTGGGCGATCCACATTGCGACCCGCCTGCTCGGCAAGGTCGTGCGCCGCAGCGGCAAGGTCGACCCGACGCTCACCGACTACCTGACCTCCGTCGTCGGCGTGCTGCTGACGGTCCTGCTGATCCTCGCAATCCTGCAGATCTTCGGCGTGCAGACGACCTCGTTCGCCGCACTGCTCGCCGGCCTCGGCCTCGCGATCGGCACGGCCTGGGGCGGCCTGCTCGCGCATTTCGCCGCCGGCGTGTTCATGCAGGTTCTGCGCCCGTTCAAGATCGGCGACGTGATCAACGCGGGCGGCGTCACGGGCACGGTGAAGGAGCTCGGACTGTTCGGCACGACGATCATCACGCCCGACAACATCGTGACGATCGTCGGCAACAACAAGATCTTCTCGGACAACATCGCCAACTACAGCGCGACGTCGCACCGCCGCGTCGACCTGACCGCGAAGATCGCGAACGGCGTCGACGCGGTCGACGCGATCAACCGCCTGAAAACGTCGATCCAGCAGATCCCGAACGTGTTGACCAACCCGGCGCCGGACGTCGGCGTGCTGCAGTTCACGCCGGAAGGCCCGCTGCTGTTCGTGCGCCCGTCCACGGCACCCGAGAACTACTGGCAGGTGTACTGCGACACGAACCGCGCGATCCTCGACACGTTCCGCGACGCGCAATACCCGACGCCCGAAACGCCGGTCTCGCATCGCAACGCGTAACGGCGGCACCGGACGAAAAAAAAGCGTGGCAATTCAAATTGCCACGCTTTTTTATTGCACCGAGAAGGAAGGGAAACGCGCTCAGCGCCCCCCCGTCTTCTGCGCATTATCCGACTGCCGCCCGCGCACGAGCTTCCACACCGCACCAAGCGCGACCGGCACGATCGCCGCGCCGATCCCGACCAGCACGATCACGTTCAGGTACTGGCGGATGAACGGGATGTTGCCGAAGAAATAGCCGAGCAGCACGAGCAGCAGCACCCACACCAGCGCGCCGATCACGTTGAAGAGCTGGAAGCGCGCGACGCTCATCGACGACGCGCCCGCGACGAACGGCGCGAACGTACGCACGACCGGGATGAAGCGCGCGAGCACGATCGTCTTGCCGCCGTGCTTGTCGTAGAACGAGTGGGTCTTCTGCAGCGCGGCACGATCGAGGAAGCGCTCGAGCACCGGGATACGGGTATTGAACACCTTCGGCCCGACCCAGCGGCCGATCAGGTAGTTCACGGTGTTGCCGGAGATCGCCGCGACGAGCAGCAGCACGATCAGCGCGCCGACGTTCATTTCGCCCGTCGCCGCGAACGCGCCGCCGATGAACAGCAGCGAATCGCCGGGCAGGAACGGGAACACGACGAGCCCCGTCTCGCAGAACACGATCAGGAACAGGACGAGATAGACCCATGCGCCGTACTGCCGGATGAAATCGCCGAGGAATGCGTCGATATGCAGGACGAGATTGACGAAATGAAGCAGCGTATCCAAATGCGATTCCTCGAAGGCGAAGGGGCCGGAACGGCCGGAAATAGCGAAAGTGCCCGCCCGGCAAGGCGGCGCGCGGAACGGACCCATGATACCGAAACTACCTTAAGGCTCCGTGAAAAAACGTAACCGCCGGTCGCCCCGGCACGCATCCGCCGCCTCGCTATAATTCGGCCATGTCCGATATCACCGAAACGGCCGCGGGCGCCGCGCCCGCCCCCGCTCCGCGCCCGCTGCGCGCGATCCAGCCCCTGCCCGACCAGCTGATCAGCCAGATCGCCGCGGGCGAGGTCGTCGAACGCCCGGCGTCGGTCGTCAAGGAACTGCTCGAGAACGCGATGGACGCCGGCGCGACGACGCTGCGCATCGTGCTGGAAGAAGGCGGCGTCAAGCGCATCTCGATCACCGACGACGGCTGCGGGATTCCGCCCGACGAGCTGGCGCTCGCGCTGATGCGCCATGCCACCAGCAAGATCCGCTCGCTCGAGGAGCTCGAGGCGGTCGCGACGCTCGGGTTCCGCGGCGAAGCGCTCGCGTCGATCGCGTCGGTCGCCGAGATGTCGATCACGAGCCGGACGGCCGACGCCGCGCATGCGATGAAGATCGATGCGCAGACAGGCGTGCTGTCGCCCGCCGCCGGCTCGACCGGCACGACGATCGAGGTGCGCGAGCTGTACTTCAACACGCCAGCGCGGCGCAAGTTCCTGAAGAGCGAGCAGACCGAGTTCGGCCACTGCCTGGAAATGATCCGCCGCGCGGCGCTCGCACGGCCGGACGTCGCGATCTCGGTGCTGCACAACGGCAAGGCCGTCGAGCACTGGAATGCGACCGAGCCCGCGCAGCGCGTCGCGAAGATCCTCGGCGACAGCTTCGCGACCGCGCACCTGCCGCTCGACGAACAGGCCGGCCCGCTCGCCGTCTACGGTTGCGCAGGCCTGCCTACCGCAAGCCGCGGGCGCGCCGACCAGCAGTACTTCTTCGTCAACGGCCGCTTCGTGCGCGACAAGCTGCTGACGCACGCGGTGCGTGCGGCCTACGAGGACGTGCTGCACGGCGACCGCTACCCGTCGTACGTGCTGTTCCTCGACCTGCCGCCCGAAGCCGTCGACGTGAACGTGCATCCGTCGAAGATCGAGGTGCGCTTCCGCGATTCGCGCTCGATCCACCAGTACGTGTTCCACGCGGTCCAGCGCGCGCTCGCGCGCCACGCGGGCGCGTCGCCGGAAACCACGGCGGGCGGTCATGCCGCGCATATCGAACCCGCGCCGCGCGGGCCCGCATCGTTCCTGGACACGCCGCTCGGCCAGAGCCACGGCCTGGCCACCGGCGGCAGCGGCTTCTCGTCGCCGTCGTCGTCATCGTCGGCAGGCAACACCTGGATGCGCCAGGCGCGGATGACGCAGGGCACGCTGCCCGTCGCGCAGCCGCTCGCGCTCTATGACGCGCTGTTCGGCCGCAAGGACACCGGCGCGGGCACGCCGGACGGCGCGACGAGCCTCGCCCGCGATTCGGCCGACACGCCGGGCGCGCCGCTGCCTGGCTTCACCGCATCGCCGATCGCCGCCACCGCGCACGACGAGCAGCCGCTCGGCTTCGCGCTCGGCCAGATCCACGGCATCTACGTGCTCGCGCAGAACGCGCACGGGCTCGTGATCGTCGACATGCACGCGGCACACGAGCGGATCCTGTACGAACAGTTCAAGAACGCGCTCGCCGACCGCTCGGTCGCCGTGCAGGCGCTGCTGCTGCCGGTGTCGATGACGGCCACGCCGGTCGAGATCGGCACGGTCGAGGAGGAACGCGACACGCTCGAATCGCTCGGCTTCGATCTCGCGGTGCTGTCGCCGACGACGCTCGCGATCCGCGCGGTGCCGGCGCTGCTGAAGGATGCCGACCTGCAGTCGCTCGCGCGCGCGGTGCTCGCCGACCTGCACGCGTTCGGCGGCTCGCGCGTGCTCACCGAGCGTCAGCACGAACTGCTCGGCACGCTCGCGTGCCACCACGCGGTGCGCGCGAACCGGCGCCTGACGCTCGACGAGATGAACGCGCTGCTGCGCCAGATGGAGGCGACCGAACGCGCGGACCAGTGCAATCACGGCCGGCCGACCTGGTATCAGCTCACGCTGAACGATCTCGACCGCCTGTTCATGCGCGGCCAATGAGCGCGGCACCGCCCTCCAACCCGACGACGATCGCCTGCCTGCTCGGCCCCACGGCCTCGGGCAAGACGGCCGCGGCGCTGGCGCTCGCCGCGCGCCGCCCGATCGAGATCGTCAGCGTCGATTCGGCGCTCGTCTACCGCGACATGGATATCGGCACCGCAAAGCCGTCGCGCGACGAACGCGCGAGCGTGCCGCATCACCTGATCGACATCATCGACCCGGCCGACGCGTATTCGGCCGCGGAATTCCGCGCGGACACGCTGCGCCTGATCGGCGAAATCGCCGCGCGCGGCCGCACGCCGCTGCTCGCGGGCGGCACGATGCTGTACTACAAGGCGCTGACGCAGGGGCTCAACGACCTACCGGGCGCCGACCCGGATGTGCGCGCGAAGCTCGACGCCGACGCCGCGCGCGACGGCTGGCCCGCGCTGCACGCGCGGCTCGCGCAGGTCGATCCCGACACGGCCGCGCGGCTCGCGCCGAACGATTCGCAGCGGATCCAGCGTGCGCTCGAAATCTTCATGCTGAGCGGGCAGCCGATGTCGGCGCTGCTTGCCGCGCCGCGGCGCGCGGACGATGCGGCAGCCGCGTACCGCTTCGTGCCGGTCGCGCTCGAACCGTCGGATCGCGCGGTACTGCACACCCGGATCGCGCAGCGCTTCGACGCGATGCTCGACGCGGGCTTCATCGACGAAGTCGAACGGCTGCGCCGTCGCGACGATCTCCATCCCGACCTGCCGTCGATGCGCTGCGTCGGCTACCGGCAGGCGTGGGAATTCCTCGACGGCGACACCGACTACCGGACGATGCGCGACAAGGGCATCTTCGCGACGCGCCAGCTCTGCAAGCGCCAGCTCACGTGGCTGCGCGCGATGCCGGAGCGGATCGTCGTCGACTGCATCGCGCCGGACGCGACAGCCCGCGCGCTCGACGCGCTCGAACGCGTGCTCGACGGCCGCACGCAGGGCTGACCGGAGCGCCGGCGGCCCGCGTCAGCCGCGCTGGCGCGCTGCCAGGCGCGCACGAGCGCCGTCGACGATCAGCGCGATGCCGCGCTCGAACGCTTCGTCGCCGCCGCGTTCGCGCAGCGCGGCCCAGCCCTTCGCGAGCAGCGGATACTCGGCCGCGTCCGGCAGCGGCGCATCGGCTTCGCCGTCCGGCCCCGCCTGCTCTTCCAGCACCCATCCGACCACGAAGCGACCGATCGCATACATCACGTCGACGGCTTCGTCCGGCGCGAAGCCCGCTTCGCCGAGCAGCGCGACCTTGCGTTCGATCGAACCGAAATGCAGCGCGCGCGGCCGCGTCCCGGCATGCAGGCGTGCGCCGTCGCGATAGGCCAGCAGCGCGCGGCGGAAACTGCGCGCGTTGTCGGCAAGCCACGCATCCCACGCTTCGCCCGGCCGCGGCAGCGACGCGTCGTGGCGCTCGAGCATGATCGCTTCGGCCATCGCGTCGAGCAGCTCGGCCTTGTTCCGGAAATGCCAGTAAAGCGTCGGCGACTGTACGCCGAGCCGCTCGGCGAGCCGCCGTGTCGACAACCCGTCGATACCGACCTCGTCGAGCAGTTCGAGTGCCGCGCGCAATACCGTATCGCGCGTCAGCCGCGTTCCTGTGTCCTTCATCTCTATCACCGATAGGGGAACCATGGAATAATCGCCACTCTATCATCGATAGAGTCGCCCTCTTGAATCCGTCCCTGATTGCCATCCTGGCCACGGTCCTGCTCGACGCGATCGGCGTCGGGATCGTGATGCCGATCCTGCCCGGTCTGCTGCGCTCGCTTGCCGGCGCAGGCAGCACCGACACGCCCTACGGCGTCCTGCTCGCGCTGTACGCGTTCGCGCAGTTCCTGTGCGCGCCGCTGCTCGGCGCGCTGAGCGACCGTTTCGGCCGCCGGCCCGTGCTGCTCGCGTCGCTCGCGGGCGCCGCGCTCGACTACCTGTTGATGGCGCTTGCGCCGACGCTCGCGTGGCTTTACGCGGGGCGGCTGATCTCGGGTATCACGGGTGCCAACGTTGCGGTCGCGACCGCGTACGTCACCGACGTCACGGCCGAACCCGACCGCGCACGGCGCTTCGGCCAGCTCGGCGCGATGATGGGCATCGGCTTCATCGCGGGGCCGCTGATCGGCGGGCTGCTCGGCGCGCTGCACCTGCGCGCGCCGTTCGTCGCGGCCGCGCTGCTCAATGCACTGAATCTCGCGCTCGTGTGGCGCGTGCTGCCGGAATCGCGGCCGCGTGCGGCCCGCGAAGGCCGCGCGGTCGCCGCGCTCAATCCGTTCGCGAACCTGCGCCGGCTGAGCGGCGCGCCCGCGGTCGTGCCGCTGATCGGCATCTACGTGATCGTCGCGCTGGTATCGCAGGCGCCCGCGACGCTGTGGATCCTGTACGGCCAGGAGCATTTCGGCTGGTCGACGCCGATCGCGGGGCTGTCGCTCGCGGGCTACGGCGCGTGCCATGCGCTCGCGCAGGCGTTCGCGATCGGGCCGCTGATCGCTCGGCTCGGCGAGCGCCGCGCGCTCGCGCTGGGGCTCGCGGGCGACGCGCTCGGGCTCGCGGTAATCGCGTTCGCGACGGCCGCGTGGGTGCCGTTCGCGCTGCTGCCGCTGTTCGCGGCGGGCGGCATGACGCTGCCGGCGCTACAGGCGATGCTCGCGCGGCAAGTCGACGATGCGCGCCAGGGCGAACTGCAGGGTACGCTCGCGAGCGTGGCCAGCCTGATCGGCGTGGCGGGCCCGCTGGTCGTCACCGCGACCTATGCGGCGACGCGCGCGACGTGGCCGGGGCTCGTCTGGGCCGCGGCCGCTCTGCTCTATCTGTTCGTGCCGCCGTTGCTGGCCGGCGCGCAACCGGCGGGCGCGCCGCGGCCGTCCGCTTGAGCGACGGCGGGCGCCGACACGCACATCGCCGCGCTCAGTGCGCGAGCGTCAAGAGATTCGCATCGCGCACGAGCTGCCAGCGGCCGTCGGCCTTGCGGAAGATCGTCAGCGTATGACCCGAGCGGCGGATCGTTTCGCCACCCGGCGGCGTCGCGTCAATCTCGAGGAAATTGCGCATGTACGCCCAGTCGCCGATCACGCGCAGCTCGTCGATCCGGTAGCGGCCGTCGACCTTCGGTGCGTGCTCCGCCCCCGCGTTCGCTTCACGCGACGCGGCCGCGAACGCCGCCTTGTCGAACGGCGGCTTGCCGGCCACCATGAAGATCGCGTCGTCGGCGATCAGGTCGAGCACGGTCGCCAGATCGCCGCGCCGGCTCGACACGAACCAGTTGTCCACGAGTTCGCGGATCGCGCGTTCGTCTTCGGTCATCGTCGTTCCTCCTTCATCGGCGCCGCGCGGCGCCCGAAAAAAAACCGCCCGGATCGACTCCGGGCGGCTTTCCTTGCTGCATCTGCTGCTGGCGGTACGTCAGACCACGACCGTCTGCGCCTCGCCTTCGCGGGTCGCACGCACGGTGCCGATCTTCCACACCTGTTCGCCGGCGGCGCTCAGGTCGGCGATCGCTGCGTCGGCATCGGCCGCCGCGACGATCACGGCCATGCCGATCCCGCAGTTGAACACGCGGTGCATTTCAGCGTCGGCGACGCCGCCGTGCTCCTGCAGCCACTTGAACAGCGGCGGCAGCGGCCACGCGTTCTGGTCGAGTTCGGCGGTGAGGCCTTCGCGCAGCACGCGCGGAATGTTCTCGACGAGGCCGCCGCCCGTGATGTGCGCCATGCCCTTCACCGGCAGCTTCTGCATCAGCGCGAGCAACGGCTTCACGTAGATGCGCGTGGGTGCCATCAGCGCGTCGGCGAGCGAACGTCCGTGGAAATCGGCCGACAGGTCGGGGTTCGCGCGCTCGATGATCTTGCGCACGAGCGAGAAGCCGTTCGAGTGGATGCCGCTCGATGCGAGGCCCAGCACCACGTCGCCTTCGGCGATCGTGCTGCCGTCGATGATCTTGCTCTTCTCGACCGCGCCGACAGCGAAGCCGGCCAGGTCGTATTCGCCGTCCGGGTACATGCCCGGCATTTCGGCCGTTTCGCCGCCGATCAGCGCGCAGCCCGACAGTTCGCAACCTTGCGCGATGCCCTTGACGACCGTCGCGGCCGTGTCGACGTCGAGCTTGCCGCACGCGAAGTAGTCGAGGAAGAACAGCGGCTCGGCTCCCTGCACGAGGATGTCGTTCACGCTCATCGCGACCAGATCCTGGCCGACGGTGTCGTGTTTGTTCAGATGAAACGCCAGCTTGAGCTTGGTACCCACGCCGTCGGTGCCCGACACGAGCACGGGCTCGCGGTATTTCTTCGGCACTTCGAACAGCGCGCCGAACCCGCCGATGCCGCCGAGCACGCCGTCGCGCAGGGTTTTCTTCGCAAAAGGCTTGATCTTGTCGATGAGCGCGTCGCCCGCGTCGATGTCGACACCTGCGTCGCGATAGGACAGACCCTGAGCGTCGGGAGCGGATTTCGGAGGATTCATGGGGGAATGCGAGAAGGTCGGTAAAATGCGATTTTACCCGAAGCCGGCCCGTTGGCCGGAATTCCCAGCACCGAATCGTCAGGGATTGCATCTTGGTCAACACGTCCCCGTTTTCATCGCCCAGCGAACCGCGCCGAAACCGGCGCGGCGCCGTGCGTACGGTCGCGCGTGCAGCCCACGGAGTTGCAGCCCCCGGCGCGTGCCCGGCGTACGGCACGCGTATTTTCAACCGACCCGCATTGTGACTGTTGTGTCCCGTCAACTGACGCTCGATCTCGGCACGCCGCCGCCCGCCACGTTCGACAACTTCATCATGAGCGACGAGAACGACGAGCTCATCACGCGGCTGCAGAAGCTCGACCTCGCGCTCGCGGCGGGCCCCGTGCCGGACCGTTCGTTCTACATCTGGGGCGAACCCGGCAGCGGCCGCACCCACCTGCTGCAGGCGCTCGTGAGCGACGCGTCGTACGGCTATGCGCGCTATCTGACGCCGCAGAGCCCGCTCGGCGCGTTCACGTTCGACCCGCGCATCGGCATCTACGCGATCGACGACTGCGACCGGATGACCGACACGCAGCAGGTCGCGCTGTTCAACCTGTTCAACGAAGTGCGCGCGCATCCGTCGAGCGCGTTCGTCGCGGCGGGCCCCGCGGCGCCGCTCGCACTCGACGTGCGCGAGGATCTCCGCACGCGCCTCGGCTGGGGGCTCGTGTTCCACCTGTCGCCGCCGTCCGACGCCGGCAAGATCGCCGTGCTCAAGCTCGCGGCGAAGGAGCGCGGGATCGCGCTCACCGACGACATCGCCGCCTACCTGCTGACCCATTTCCGCCGCGACATGCCGAGCCTGATGGCGCTGCTCGACGCGCTCGACCGCTTCTCGCTCGAGCAGAAACGCGCCGTCACGCTGCCGCTGCTGCGCCGGATGCTCGCGCGTCCCGGCGACGACATCACACCACCGGGCGCGGGCCCGAACCGCTTCGAGTAAAATGCCCCTCCATGACTAATCTGGCACTCTTTGACCTCGATCACACGCTGATCCCGACCGATAGCGACCACGAATGGGGTCGCTTCATGGTGAAGCTCGGCATCGTCGACGCGGAAAGCTTCTCGCGTCAGAACGATCAGTTCTTCGCCGACTACAAGGCCGGCAAGCTCGACATCCACGCGTACCTCACCGCGATGCTCACGCCGCTCGCGAAGTATTCGCGCGCGCAGCTCGCCGAATGGCACGAGCAGTACATGCACGAGGTGATCCGGCCAGCGATGACGCCCGCCGCGCTCGAACTCGTGCGCAAGCATCTCGACGCGGGCGACCTGTGCTGCGTCGTGACGGCGACCAACGAATTCATCACGCGCCCGATCGCGACCGCGTTCGGCGTCGATACGCTGATCGCGTGCGAGGTCGAAACGACCGACGGGCATCCCGACTCGCCGTACACGGGCCGGCCGACCGGCACGCCGAGCTATCGCGAAGGCAAGATCGTGCGTACCGAAGCGTGGCTCGCATCGCTCGGCAAGCACTGGGACGACTTCGCGCACAGCTACTTCTACAGCGACTCGCACAACGACATCCCGCTGCTCGAGAAAGTCACCGACCCGATCGCGACCAACCCTGACGACACGCTGCGTGCGCATGCAAGCACCCGCGGCTGGCGTATCCTCGACCTATTCTGAACGTCGTGATCAAAAAATTCATTCGCAAGCTGCTCGGCCAGGACGAAGCCGAGCAAACGCCCCCCGCAGCGGCTCCGGCCGACGAAGCGGCCCCTGCTGCCCCGCGCGCCGCGAAAGGCGCCCGCGGCGGCGGCGCGAAGAAGCCGCGCAGCAACCATGAGCCGACCGTCGTGCCGGCCAGCGTGCACCAGATCGATCCGTCGCTGATCTCGAGGAATGCCGTGCGCGTGACCGACACGCTGCAGCAGGCAGGCTTTCGCGCGTTCATCGTCGGCGGCGCGGTTCGCGACCTGCTGCTCGGCATCGCGCCGAAGGACTTCGACGTCGCGACCGATGCGACGCCGACCGAGGTGCAGCGCCTGTTCCGTCGCGCGCGCCTGATCGGCCGCCGTTTCCAGATCGTCCACGTGCAGTTCGGCCAGGAACTGATCGAAGTATCGACGTTCCGCGCGCTGGTCGACGCGCCGCCCGAGGCTGCTGCATCCGCCGAGCCGCCGAAACGCCTGAAGCGCGACGAACTCGATCGGCGCACGCACGCGGTCGACGCGAGCGGCCGCGTGCTGCGCGACAACGTGTGGGGCGAGCAGCATGAAGATGCCGCGCGCCGCGACTTCACGATCAACGCGATGTACTACGACCCGTCGACGCAGACGGTGCTCGACTACCACGACGGGATGGCCGACATGCGCGCCCGCCTGCTGCGGATGATCGGCGACCCGGCCACGCGCTTCCGCGAGGATCCGGTGCGGATGCTGCGCGTCGTGCGCTTCGCGGCGAAGCTCGGCTTCGAGATCGAGCCGCACACGCGCGAGCCGATCAACGCGCTGGCCGACCTGATCAACAACGTGCCGGCCGCGCGCCTGTTCGACGAAATGCTGAAGCTGCTGCTGTCGGGCCACGCACTCGCGTGCCTGAAGCAGTTGCGCAAGGAAGGCCTGCACCACGGGCTGCTGCCGCTCCTCGACGTCGTGCTCGAACAGCCGCAGGGCGAGAAGTTCATCACGCTCGCGCTGAACAACACCGACGCGCGCGTGCGCGCCGGCAAGCCGGTATCGCCGGGCTTCCTGTTCGCGACGCTGCTGTGGCACGACATGCGCCAGCGCTTCGAGCAATACACGGCCGAAGGCGAGATCCCGGTGCCGGCGCTCCATCGCGCGATGGACGACGTGATCGACATGCAGACCGAGAAACTCGCGATCCACAAGCGCTATTCGGCCGACATGCGCGAGATCTGGGGCCTGCAGTTGCGCCTCGAGAAACGCTCGGGCCGCAGCGCGATGCGGCTGCTGGAACACCAAAGGTTTAGAGCGGGGTATGATTTCCTCCTGTTACGCTGCGAATCCGGCGAGCTCGATGCGGATGTCGGACAGTGGTGGACGGATTTCATCGAAGGCGACGCGGCTGCCCGCGAGACATTGCTCACGCAGGGCGGCTCGAAGGAAAAATCGCCCCGCAAGCGGCGCCGCCGCGGCGGCGCGCGAAACCGCAAGCCGGGTGAAGGTGCCGCCGAGCAGGCACCGGACACCGCGGACGGTTCCGACGACTGACGCGCGCGCCGGCGAACGACGTAGGAAGTGATGCCATGACGGTTGCATATATCGGACTGGGGGCGAATCTCGGCGATGCGCGCCAGACCCTGAAGGACGCGGTGGTGTGCCTTGCGCAGCAGCGCACCATCTCGGTCCTCGGCAAGTCGAGCCTGTATCGCACGGCGCCGTTCGAAGCGGGCGGCGACGACTACTACAACTGCGTCGTCAAGCTCGACACGACGCTGTCGGCCCGCGAGCTGCTCGCGCTCTGCCAGAAAATCGAACATCACTTCGGGCGCGAGCGCCCGTATCGCAACGCGCCGCGCACGCTCGATCTCGACATCCTGCTGTTCGGCACCGACTCGATCGACGAACCCGACCTGATCGTCCCGCACCCGCGCCTCACCGACCGCGCGTTCGCGCTCGTGCCGCTCATCGAGATCGAGCCGGCGCTCGACATCCCCGCGCGCGGCCGCGCCGATGCGTTCCTCGCCGCTGTCGCGGGCCAGCGCGTCGAGAAGGTGCAGACCTGCCAGTGCCTGATGCAGAAGGCGCTCGCCGCGGGCGACGACACCGACAAGAACCGCTGCCGATGACCCCGACTCCTCTGACCGTCACCGCGCCCGACCTGCGCGCCCCGCACCGCTATCTCGTGATCGAAGGCCCGATCGGCGTCGGCAAGACGACGCTCGCGCGCCTGCTCGCCGAGCGCTGGTCGATGCAGGCGCTGCTCGAGCGCCCGCAGGACAACCCGTTCCTCGAACGCTTCTATCGCGACACCGCGCGCTACGCGCTGCCCGTGCAGTTGTCGTTCGCGCTGCAGCGCGCGCAGCAGGCGCGCGAGTTGATCGGCGCGCTCGAAACGGGCCGCCCCGTCATCGCCGATTTCATGCCGCAAAAGAACGAAATCTTCGCGCGGCTGAACCTGCCGGAAGACGAATGGCAGCTCTATCGCTCGGTCGCGACGCACGTGGACGTGCCGCAGGCGCCGTCGCCCGACCTCGTCGTCTATCTGCAGGCGAGCCCCGAAGTGCTGTTCTCGCGCATCCAGAAGCGCGGGCTGCCGATGGAGCTGCAGATCAGCGACGCGTACCTGCGCTCGCTCGTCGACGCGTACAACGAATTCTTCTACCACTACGACCGCACGCCGGTGCTGACGGTCGCCGCGGAACACCTGAACCCGCTGGATTCCCCCGAAGACCTCGCGCTGCTGATCGAGCGCATCGAGACGATGCGCGGCCGCAAGGAATTCTTCGTCAAGGGCGAGACGACGCGCTGACGCGTCCCGCTTGCCGTTCTTCACCCATCGAACCGGATTTCCCATGACCTATCTCCAGGAATCGAGCCGGCCTGCCGTGACGGTGCCCAAGCTGCAGGCAATGCGCGACGCCGGCGAGAAGATCGCGATGCTCACCTGCTACGACGCGAGCTTTTCCGCTCTGCTCGATCGCGCGGGCGTCGACGTGCTGCTGATCGGCGATTCGCTCGGCAACGTGCTGCAAGGTCACACGACCACGCTGCCCGTGTCGCTCGACGACATCGCGTATCACACCGCCTGTGTCGCACGCGCACAGCCGCGCGCGCTGATCATGGCCGACCTGCCGTTCGGCACGTACGGCACGCCGTCCGAGGCATTCGCGAGCGCCGTCAAGCTGATGCGCGCGGGCGCGCAGATGATCAAGCTCGAAGGCGGCGAATGGCTCGCCGATACGATCCGTTTCCTGGTCGAGCGCGCGGTGCCCGTGTGTGCGCACGTGGGCCTCACGCCGCAATCGGTGCACGCGTTCGGCGGCTTCAAGGTGCAGGGCAAGACCGAGGCTGGCGCCGCGCAACTGCTGCGCGATGCGCGCGCGGTCGAAGCGGCCGGCGCGCAGGTCGTCCTGCTCGAGGCCGTGCCGACCCTCGTCGGGGCCGAGGTCACGCACATGCTGCGCGTTCCGACGATCGGCATCGGCGCGGGCGTCGACTGCTCGGGGCAGGTGCTCGTGCTGCACGACATGCTCGGGATCTTCCCCGGCAAACGGCCGCGATTCGTGAAGGATTTCATGCAGGGTCAGCCGAACATCCAGGCGGCCGTCGAAGCGTACGTGCGCGCGGTGAAGGATGGTTCGTTCCCCGGTCCGGAACATTCGTTCTGACGCAATGCCGGCCACGAGTTCGCCGGCACCCGGATGTGAAAAAGCGCGGCGCCCTTTGCGGGGCGCCGCGCTTTTCGTTGGTACGCTGCATGAGTGAAGGTTCGCGGCGTCGGCACAAGCATGGCGCGCGATCCATCACGTCATCGCTTCATCACTTCAATACCGCGTCGAGCGCGCCACGCAACGCATTGGTCAGCAGCAACGCCTGCGCACGTGCAAGATCGTCGCAGGTCACGACGCGCTCCGTCGCGCCGAACGCACGGTCGTCGAGCAGCACGCCGCGCATCACGCCCGGCAGCACGCCGGACGCCAGCGGCGGCGTCACCCATTGGCCGTCGAGCTTCACGAACAGGTTCGAGCGCCCGCCTTCCGTCACCTCGCCGCGCTCGTTGACGAACAACATGTCGAAACCGCCGAGCGCCTCCGCCGCCTGCCACGCGCGGTCGTATTCGGCACGGCGCGTCGTCTTGTGCAGCAACAGCGCATCGCTCGCGCGGGTCGGCGCGAAACCGTGCGCGGACGCCAGCATCACGCCGACCGGCCCCGCGGGCAGCGGCTTGAGCGGTGCCGCGACGATCTCGACCGTGCCGTCCTTCGCGAGCGAGAGCTTCATCCGGTAGGCGTCGTCGCCGTCGAGCGCCGCGCAGCGCGCGTCGATCTCGCGGCGCAACGCATCGGCGTCGAAGCGAAAGCCGAGCGCATCCGCGCTGCGCTGCAGCCGCGCGAGATGGCGATCGAGATGCCGGATGCCGTCCGCACGCGTGGCGGCGGTCGTTTCGAACAACTGGAAGCCGGGATCGGCGTCCGTCAGGAATCGCGCTTTCAATTCGCACTCCGCATATTCGTCGGCCGCGACGCTGTCGAGCACGATGCCCGCGCCAACGCCCATCGTGCCACGGCGCCGGCCGGCAGGCGCCGTGGCCGGATCGCGTGTTTCGGTATCGACGACAGCCGCGCCTTCGCCGGTAGCACCTTCGCCGGCCGCATCGAGCGTCAGCGTGCGGATCGCGACCGACAGGCAGAAATCGCCGCAACCGGCTCCGCGATTGCCGGGTGCATCGGAACCGCCGCCTTCCTTCGGCGCGTCGAGCCAGCCGATTGCGCCCGTATAGAGCCCGCGCGGCGTCGACTCGATCGCATCGATCAACTGCATCGTCATGTGCTTCGGCGCACCCGTGATCGATCCGCACGGAAACAACGCGCGCAGCATCTGCGCGAACGACGTGCCGTCGCGCCAGCCGGCCTCGACCGTCGAAGTCATCTGCCACACCGACGCATACGGCTCGACGGAGAACAGCGCCGGCACGCGGACCGTCCCGGTGCGCGCGATCCGCGACACGTCGTTGCGCAGCAGGTCGACGATCATCACGTTTTCCGCGCGGTTCTTCGGATCGCTCGCGAGGAACGCGGCGGCCGCCGCGTCTTCGCGGGGATCGGCCGAGCGCGGTGCGGTGCCCTTCATCGGCCGGGCGCGCAGCACGTCGCCGTGCTTCTCGACGAACAGTTCCGGCGAGCACGACACGATCCACGCGCCGCCGGGCAGCGCGATCAGCGCGCCATAACGCACGGGCTGGCGCGCGCGCAATCGCCGGTACAGCGCGAGCGGTGTGCCGAATACGTCGAAATTCAGCCGGTACGTGTAGTTGATCTGGTACGAATCGCCCGCGCGCAGCGCGTCGTGCACCGCGGCGATCGCCGCGTCGAACGCGTCGCGCGACACGCTCTTCGCGACATGCGCGACGCCCGCGATCGACGGTGAGCCGCCGCCGTCCTGCTGCGCGAGCCACGCGTCGACTTCGTCGCGCGACAGGCGCTCGCAGCGCGCATACAGCAAAAAGCGCAGCGGGGCATCGCCCGGCTGCGCCCGTTGCAGGTTGCGTCCGAATTCGTAATCGCCGACGACCACCGCATGCAGCCCGTCGCGCAGGTCCTGCGCCACCGCCGCATCGACTTCGTCGAGCTGCGCCGGATCCGTGCACACGCGTTCGTGCACGAAGCCGGAATACAAACGACTCGACCGCGCGGACGCGGTCGAGTCGCAATCGTCCAAGAGCGCGAACGACGCGCTCTCGTTACCTTCAGTCATGCCATTACTCGAAGAAGCTCTTCACACGGTCGAACCAGCTCTTGCTCTGCGGGCTGTGACGCGCGCCGCCCTCGGCCAGCGACTTCTCGAACTGCTTGAGCAGGTCGCGCTGTTGGTCGGTCAGCTTCACGGGCGTCTCGACCTGCACGTGTACGTACAGATCGCCCGCGATGCTCGAACGCAGCCCCTTGATACCCTTGCTGCGCAGACGGAACGTCTTGCCCGACTGCGTGCCTTCCGGCACCGGGAACGACGCACGGCCGGCCAGCGTCGGCACCTCGATCTCGCCGCCGAGCGCGGCGGTCGTGAACGGGATCGGCATCTGGCAGTGCAGGTCGTCGCCATCGCGCTCGAACACCGAGTGCGGCTTGATGTGGATCTCGACGTACAGGTCGCCCGGCGGCCCGCCGTTGATGCCCGGCTCGCCGTTGCCGGCCGAGCGGATCCGCATCCCGTCGTCGATCCCGGCCGGGATCTTCACTTCGAGCGTCTTGGTTTCCTTCACCTTGCCCGACCCGTGGCAATGCAGGCACGGCTCGGGGATGTAGGTGCCCGTGCCATGGCACTTCGGGCAGGTCTGCTGGATGCTGAAGAAGCCCTGCGACATGCGCACCGTGCCCTGGCCGTGACAGGTCGGGCAGGTTTCCGGCTTCGTGCCGGGCTTCGCGCCCGACCCGTGGCAAACCTCGCACGACACCCAGCTCGGCACGCGGATCTGCGTGTCGTAGCCGTGCGCAGCCTGCTCGAGCGTGATTTCCATGCTGTAGCGCAGGTCGGCGCCGCGGTACACCTGCGGGCCGCCGCGGCCGCCGCGCGCGGCGCCGCCCGCGGCCTGGCCGAAGATGTCGCCGAAGATATCGCCGAACGCATCCGCGAAGCCGCTGAAGCCCTGTGCGCCCGCACCGCCCATGTTCGGATCGACGCCCGCGTGGCCGTACTGGTCGTACGCGGCCCGCTTCTGGCTGTCCGACAGCATTTCATAGGCTTCCTTCGCCTCCTTGAAATGCTCTTCCGCATCCTTGTTGTCCGGATTGCGGTCAGGGTGATACTTCATCGCAAGCTTGCGATACGCCTTCTTGATTTCGTCGTCGCCCGCATTCTTCGCGACGCCCAGAACCTCGTAGTAATCCCGTTTCGCCATATCGATTCACTGTGCCGCCACGCATCGCGCACGCGGCGGCTCCTTTCGCCTGCAGTAAAGTCTCTCGACTCGTCTGGCGCTGCGCCGTCCGCGGACGGCTCGCGCAGCACCCGCCAAAAAACAAATGTGCCCGGAGGGCCGCGAAGCCCGCCAGGCGTGGAGTCGATCCGGCCATCCGGAAGGAAAGACAGACCGCTTTTCAGTCGCTTGTCAGCCGCAGGCCGCGCGCGTTTGCGCGCGCGGCCTGCGGTGCCATGGCAACCCGGCTTAGTCCTTCTTCACTTCCTTGAACTCGGCGTCGACGACGTCGTCGGCAGCCTGCTGCGCACCGCCCGCATGGGCCGCGCCTTCCGCTGCACCCGCCGCGCCGGCGGCACCCGCCTGCTGGGCCTGCATGTCGGCGTACATCTTTTCGCCGAGCTTCTGCGAAACCTTGCCGAGCTCCTCGACCTTCGCGTCGATCGCAGCCTTGTCGGCCGACGTGTCCTTCAGCACTTCCTCGAGCGACTTCAGCGACACTTCGATCGCTTCCTTCTCGCCCGCGTCCAGCTTGTCGCCGTACTCGGTGAGCGCCTTCTTCGTGCTGTGGACCAGCGCGTCGCCCTGGTTGCGCGAATCGGCCAGCTCGCGCAGCTTGTGGTCTTCCGCTGCGTTCGCTTCCGCGTCCTTGATCATCTGGTCGATTTCAGCCTCGGACAGACCCGAGTTGGCCTTGATCGTGATCTTGTTTTCCTTGCCGGTCGCCTTGTCCTTCGCGCCGACGTGCAGGATGCCGTTCGCGTCGATGTCGAAGGTCACTTCGATCTGCGGCACGCCGCGCGGTGCCGGCGGGATGCCTTCGAGGTTGAACTCGCCCAGCAGCTTGTTGCCTGCCGCCATTTCGCGTTCGCCCTGGAACACCTTGATCGTCACGGCGCCCTGGTTGTCGTCCGCCGTCGAATACACCTGCGCGTGCTTCGTCGGGATCGTCGTGTTCTTGTTGATCATCTTCGTCATCACGCCGCCGAGCGTCTCGATGCCGAGCGACAGCGGGGTCACGTCGAGCAGCAGCACGTCCTTGCGGTCGCCCGACAGCACCTGGCCCTGGATCGCCGCGCCAACCGCGACGGCTTCGTCCGGGTTCACGTCACGGCGCGGATCCTTGCCGAAGAACTCCTTCACCTTCTCCAGGACCTTCGGCATGCGGGTCTGGCCGCCGACCAGGATCACGTCGTCGATGTCCGACACCTTGACGCCCGCGTCCTTGATCGCGATGCGGCACGGTTCGATCGTGCGCTCGACGAGGTCTTCCACCAGCGCTTCCAGCTTCGCGCGGGTGATCTTCAGGTTCAAGTGCTTCGGGCCCGACGCGTCCGCCGTGATGTACGGCAGGTTGATTTCGGTCTGCTGGCCCGACGACAGCTCGATCTTCGCCTTTTCAGCGGCTTCCTTCAGGCGTTGCAGCGCGAGCACGTCCTTCGACAGGTCGACGCCCTGCTCCTTCTTGAACTCGCCGATGATGTAATCGATGATGCGCTGGTCGAAGTCTTCGCCGCCGAGGAACGTGTCGCCGTTGGTCGACAGCACTTCGAACTGCATTTCGCCGTCGACGTCCGCGATCTCGATGATCGACACGTCGAACGTACCGCCGCCGAGGTCATACACGGCGATCTTGCGATCGCCCTTCTCGACCTTGTCGAGGCCGAACGCGAGCGCGGCTGCCGTCGGCTCGTTGATGATCCGCTTGACTTCGAGGCCCGCGATGCGGCCGGCGTCCTTGGTCGCCTGGCGCTGGCTGTCGTTGAAGTACGCCGGCACCGTGATCACGGCTTCCGTGACCGGCTCGCCGAGGTAGTCCTCGGCCGTCTTCTTCATCTTGCGCAGCACTTCCGCCGAAACCTGCGGCGGTGCGAGCTTTTCGCCGTGCGCTTCGACCCATGCGTCGCCGTTGTCGGCCTTGACGATGGTGTACGGCATCAGGCCGATGTCCTTCTGGACTTCCTTCTCTTCGAAGCGGCGGCCGATCAGGCGCTTCACTGCGAACAGCGTGTTCTTCGGGTTGGTCACCGACTGACGCTTGGCCGGCGCACCGACGAGCACTTCGTTGTCGTCCATGTAGGCGATGATCGACGGCGTGGTGCGCGCGCCTTCCGAATTCTCGATGACCTTGACCTGGTTGCCTTCCATGATGGCAACGCACGAATTCGTGGTGCCGAGGTCAATACCGATGATCTTTCCCATTTTTCCTAATCTCCAGAAATGCCTGTTTGCTGCGCGAAACCCCGCGTTTTTGGGCGGTATCGCGCGCCAGAATTCAACTCTGTTCCCGAAATGCGTCCGTCCGGTCCGTTTTCAAGACCCGACAGGCGATGCGGATATTAAATTTTTTCAATCGCCGCCGGCTACCGGATCGCCGGCCGCCGGATCGCCGGCCGCCGCGGCGATCTTCGCCCGCGCCGCCGCAACGGCCGCCTGGAACTGCGCGAGGCCATGCCAGCCCGTCGCGCGGCCGAGGCGCTTGCCGCGGTGGAAGAAGAACCACGTCGGCACGCCGTGCAATCCGAAGCGGCGCCCAAGCTGATGGTGCTCGTACACGTTGCAATGGAACCACTTCAGGTCCAGCGCGCGGATCGCGTCGGGCTGGGCGAGCATCGCCTTCTTCGCGATCTCGCAGTTGAAGCAGTCGACGCCCCAGAAGAACACCACCGCGAGCGCGTCGCCCGCGCCTTCGATCCCCGCGTCGAACGTGTCGGCGGCCAGCGCCTGCATGTCGAACACGGCGAACGCGGCCGAATCGACGCCGGCGGGAACCATCGCGGCTGCCTTACTTCGGCTGCGCGACGGTGACGAGCGCCGGACGCAGCACGCGGTCGGCGATCGTATAGCCCTTTTGCAGCACCGCGACGACGGTGTTCGGCTCCTGCTCGGCCGGCACCATCGAAATCGCCTGGTGCTGGTGCGGATCGAACTTCTCGCCGACCGGGTTGATCGCGACGACGCGGCCCTTCTCGAGCGCGCTCGTCAGCTGGCGCAGCGTCAGTTCGACGCCTTCGCGCACCTTCGTGATGTCGCCGGACGTGTCGCTGACGGCCGCTTCCAGGCTGTCCAGCACGGGCAGCAGGTGTTCCGCGAAGCTCTCGATCGCGAACTTGTGCGCCTTCGAGACGTCGTCCTGCGCGCGGCGGCGCACGTTCTCGGTCTCGGCCTTCGCCCGCAGGAAGCTCTCCTGCAGCTCGGCGACCTTGGCTTGAGCCTCCGCGAGCGCCGCGTCGGCTGCTTCGGCGGCGGGAGCAGCGCCTTGCGCCGCCTGCTTCTCGCTGCCGATGTCTTCGGCCGATTGGGTAGCCGGGTTCTCTTGCGTATTTTCCATGTCGCTGAAAGTCGATTAGAGGTTGAAGCCAAATCGGCAACCGCCGGACCGTATACCCGGCGGCACCGCACATCATTGGTGCAAATAAGGACGAAAACTACGATTTCAAGACGGTTATTCGCCGGCATTCTCCAATGCCGCGAAACAACCGCTCGCTTCGTCGGTGCAGGCCTCGCATAGTCCGCCAGATCGGGCGAAACGGCCTGTAACAACGCTTACCTGGCAAGTACTAGCTTGGCACAGGCCCGCTGCACTACACTCCACTCAAGCGTCGGAAAAGCGTGTTTACCCTAGCTGACCGTCGCCTTACATCCACCTGGCGCCGTTTTCACCCTTCTTTTCGAGGGGGAGTACCGTGAAACTGACCTTTGCGATATCGGTGGTCGCGCTGGTACTCATTGCCGGCACCACCACCATCTGCCTGTCGGGAGCCGTTACCGACCGCACGACCGAATACGGAAGCGCGCGGGCGACCTTCGACCAGATGTTCAGCTCCCACCAGAAAATCTGTCGATGATGCGCCTGTCGCGCTTCGTCGGCCGACCGTGCAGTTCGGCCGCCGGCTCGCGATACGTGCGGCGCCGCTCCAGTTCGGCAAGCCGCGCGGCCCGCCCCGCTTCCGTTTCCGCGTAAAGCGTCTGCGCGACGCTCGCCGGTCCGCGCACGTCGCACACGCCCAGCACGGCAATGTGCCAGACGATGCCGTCGATCGCAATCTCGACCTCGTCGCCGACGCGCACCTCCTTCGCCGGCTTGACCGCCGCGCCGCCGATCTTCACGTGCCCCTTGTCGACCGCATCGGTCGCGAGCGAACGCGTCTTGAAGAACCGGGCCGCCCACAGCCATTTGTCGATGCGCAGCTTCGCGCCCGGTTCCGTGGAAATCTTGTAGTTCATGTCAGCCTCCGCCGGGCCGCCACAAGGAGGCCGACCGCCTCCTCGGGGAGCAGCGAACGAAGTGAGTGCGGGGGTCGTTCCATGTCAGCTCACCGTTTCGGGCTGGGCGGCCCTGACGGGCCAGCCCTGCAGGTTCTCGGCGACGATCTCGCCGATCGCGCCGAGCCACGCGGGCGCGCCGTTCAGGCAAGGAATGCGGTGGAACGCCTTGCCGCCGCCGGCGAGGAATTCGTCTCGCACTTCCATGCCGATCTCCTCGATCGTCTCCAGGCAATCGGCCGTGAAACCGGGACAGAACACGTCGGCCCGCCGCACGCCGGCCTCGCCGAACCCGCGCAGCGTCGGCGCGGTGTACGGCTGCAGCCATTCGGCCTTGCCGAAGCGCGACTGGAACGTGATCCGGCATTCGACCGTCGACAGCCCGAGCGCAGCCATCAGCAGCGCGCCGGTTTGCTGGCACTGGTCGTGATAGGGGTCGCCGAGGTCGAGCGTGCGCTTCGGCACGCCATGAAAACTCAGCACGAGCTTGTCGCCGGCCGCGAAGTCGGGCCGGCCGTGCTGCGCCCAGTACTGGCGCACCTGCTCGGCAAGCGCGTGGATATAGGCCGGATGGTCGGCGTAGTGCCGCACCGTGCGCACCTCCGGCTGGTTGCGCATGCGCGCGAGCGCGCCGAATGCGGCATCGAATGCGGTGGCCGTGGTCGACGCCGAGTATTGCGGATACATCGGCATCAGCAGCACGCGCTCGACGCCCGAGCGCTTGAACTGCCCGAGCGCCTGCGCAATGTTCGGGCTGCCGTAGCGCATCGCATGGTCGACGAGCACATGATAGCCGTTCGACACGAGCAGGTGCCGCACGCCGTCGGTCTGGCGCTCGGTGTGCACGCGCAGCGGCGAGCCCTCGGGCATCCAGACGGCCGCGTATTTCTTCGCGGACGCGCGGCCGCGCAACGGCAGGATCAGCGTGCGCAGCAGCACCTGCCAGACGGCCTGCGGGATTTCGACGACCCGCGGATCCGACAGGAATTCGGCCAGATAGCGCCGCACCGCACGCGGCGTGGGGGCGTCGGGCGTGCCGAGATTGATCAGCAGCACGCCGATGCGATGGGCAGCCGCGGTGCTCGAAGGCGGCTCAAGATCGAAACGCATGGGCAAGTACGTGCTCGGGGCACGGGACCGGACGGCTCTCAATTATAGCGGGCCGCCCCGTGCCGTTCGGCCGACTGTCGGCGCAGGCGGCGCCGCGGCACGATGACGGGGCGGGATCGGGCCGGCGATCGCAGGCTATTGCTGGCTCAGCGTGAGCGACAGCAGGCGCGCGGTGATGTCGACGATCGGTATCACGCGGTTGTACGCCATGCGGGTCGGGCCGATCACGCCGAGCGTGCCGACGATCTGCCCGTTCACCTCGTAAGGCGCGGTGACGACGCTCATTTCCTCGATCGGCACGAGCGTCGATTCGCCGCCGATGAAGATCTGCACGCCCTGGGCGTGGCTCGACACGTCGAGCAGTTGCAGGAGGCCCGTCTTTTGGTCGAACACGTCGAACAGCTTGCGCAGCCGGGCCATGTCGGACGAAAGGTCCGCCACTTCGAGCAGGTTGCGCTCGCCGGAAATCAGCACGGAGTCCTCGGTGTCGGGCACTTCGGTGCTGGCCGTCACCGCCAGATGCATCAGCGCGGTCATGTCGCCGCGCAACTGGTCGATCTCGTCGCGCAGGCGGCGGCGCACCTCGTCGAACGACAGGCCGGCGAAATGCGCGTTGATGTAGTTGGACGCCTCGGTCAGCTGCGACGGCGAGTAGTCGCGCGGCGTCGCGAGCATCCGGTTCTGCACGTCGCCCTCGGGCGTGACGATGATCAGCAGGATGCGCTTGTCCGACAGGCGCATGAACTCGATCTGCTTGAACACGTGGCTGCGGCGCGGCGTCAGCACGACGCCCGCGAACTGCGACAGGTTCGACAGCACGCTCGCGGCGGCCGCGACCACCCGTTGCTGCGGTTCGCCGGCCTGCAGCGTGTTCTGCACCTGCCGCGCGACGGCCTCGGCGTCGATCGGCGTCTCGACCGTCAGCATCGTGTCGACGAACAGCCGGTAGCCGCGCGGCGTCGGCACGCGGCCGGCCGACGTGTGCGGGCTCGACACGAGGCCGAGCTCCTCCAGGTCGGACATCACGTTGCGGATCGTCGCCGGGCTCAGCTCGAGCCCGGAGTAACGGGACAACGTGCGCGATCCGACTGGCTGACCGTCGACGATATACCGTTCGATCAGGGTTTTCAGGAGGGTTCGTGCGCGAGGATCTAGCATGGTGGAAAATTTTAGCGCAACCGCGCGACCGCGGCGAGTGGCGTCGGCCGCCGTTGCGCAGGCCGGCCCGATCCGGCCCCGTCGGCGCACAGCCGGTTCTTTTCGTCAACGAGCTATGGTGTAATGCCGGCATGAAAACCGGTAATCAGTTCAACACCGTCGCGCTCGTCGGCCGGAGCAACACGCCCGGCATCGCCGAGCCGCTCGCTACTCTGGCAGCCAGCATCGCCAAGCGGGGCTTCGAGGTCGTCTTCGAAGGCGATACCGCGCGCGAGATCGGCATCGCCGGCTATCCGGCGCTCACCCCGGCCGAAATCGGGGCGCGTGCGGACGTGGCGGTCGTGCTGGGCGGCGACGGCACGATGCTCGGCATCGGCCGCCAGCTTGCGCCGTACCGGACGCCGCTGATCGGGATCAACCACGGGCGGCTCGGCTTCATCACGGACATCGCGGCGGCCGACATGCACGCGCTCGTCCCCGTGATGCTGGCAGGCAAGTTCGAGCGCGAGGAGCGCTCGCTGCTCGAGGCCCGGATCGTGCGCGACGGCGAACCGATCTACCACGCGCTCGCGTTCAACGACGTCGTCGTGAACCGCAGCGGCATCTCCGGGATGGTCGAGCTGCGCGCGTCGGTCGACGGCCGGTACATGTACAACCAGCGTTCGGACGGCCTGATCGTCGCCACACCGACGGGCTCGACCGCGTACGCGCTGTCGTCGGCCGGCCCGATCCTCCATCCGCAGCTTCAGGGCATCGTGCTCGTGCCGATCGCGCCGCACGCGCTGTCGAACCGGCCGATCGTGCTGCCCGACGATTCGAAGATCGCGATCCAGATCGTCGGCGGGCGCGACGTCAACGTGAACTTCGACATGCAGTCGTTCACCGCGCTCGAACTGAACGACACGATCGAGGTGCGCCGCTCGAAGCACACGGTGCCGTTCCTGCACCCGGTCGGCTACAGCTACTACGCGACGCTGCGCAAGAAGCTGCACTGGAACGAACACGCATCGAACGAAGACGACAAGGCGTCCTGACGCCCACCCGCCCGACACCATGCTCCGCCACCTCTCGATCCGCGACTTCGTCATCGTGGCCGCGCTCGATCTCGAATTCGACAGCGGCTTTTCCGTCTTCTCCGGCGAAACCGGCGCCGGGAAATCGATCCTGATCGACGCCCTCGCCCTCGCGCTCGGCGAACGTGCCGACGCGAGCGTCGTGCGCACCGGCTGCGGCCGCGCCGACATCACGGCCGAATTCACGCCGCACGACCGCGTCGCGCGCTGGCTCGACGAACATGCGTTCGACGCCGAGGACACCGTGATGCTGCGCCGCGTGATCGACGCGAACGGCCGTTCGCGCGCGTTCATCAACGGCACCAGCGCAACGCTCGCGCAACTGCGCGAACTCGGCGAGATGCTCGTCGACATCCACGGCCAGCACGCGCACCAGTTGCTGATGCGCCCCGATGCGCAGCGCGAGCTGTTCGATACGCACGCGGGGCTCGTCGCCGATGCCGCGAACGTCGCGCGCGCGTGGCGCGTCTGGCGCGACGCGACACAGGCGATCGATGCCGCGAAGGCGCACGAGCGCGAGTTGCAGCTCGAACGCGAAAAGCTCGCGTGGCAGCTCGCCGAGCTCGACAAGCTCGCGCCGCAAGCCGGCGAATGGGACGAAGTCAGCAACGAGCACAAGCGCCTGTCGCATTCGGCGAACCTGATCGAAGGCGTGCGCGGCGCGCTCAACGCGCTGTCCGAGGCCGACGACGCGATGCTCGCGCAGCTCGGCGCGATCGTGTCGAAACTGCGCGGCCTCGCCGACTACGACACCGCGCTCGGCGACGCGCTCGCGTCGCTGGAGCCGGCCGAGATCCAGCTGCAGGAGGCCGTCTATTCGCTGTCGCACTACGCGCAGCGCGTCGATCTCGATCCGGAGCGGCTCGCGCAGGTCGAAACGCGTCTCGATGCGCTGCACTCGACCGCCCGCAAGTTCCGGCTGCCGCCCGGCACGCTGCACGAAGAACATGCGGCACGCCGCGCGCAGCTCGCCGCGCTCGACGCGGCCGCCGATCTCGGCGCGCTCGAGGCGACGCAGGCCAAGGCGCGGGAAGCCTATCTCGCCGACGCAAAGCACCTGTCCAAGGCACGCGCACAGGCCGCCAGGGCGCTCGGCACGGCCGTCACGGCCGGCATGCAGGAACTGTCGATGGCGGGCGGAAGTTTCGAAGTCGCGCTCGTGCCGCTCGCCGACGGTGGCCCGCACGGGCTCGAGCAGGTCGAGTTCCGGGTCGCCGGGCACCCCGGCGTGCCGCTGCGGCCGCTCGGGAAAGTCGCGTCGGGCGGCGAGCTCGCGCGGATCAGCCTCGCGCTCGCCGTGATCGCGAGCGCGGCGAGCCCGACGCCGACGCTGATCTTCGACGAAGTCGATACGGGGATCGGCGGCGGTGTCGCCGAAGTGGTCGGCCGCCTGCTGCACCAGCTCGGGCGCGACCGCCAGGTGCTGTGCGTGACGCACCTGCCGCAGGTCGCCGCGCGCGGCGACCACCACTTCCAGGTCGCGAAGGGCGCCGACGATCGCGGCGGCACGGTGTCGACGGTCGTCGCGCTCGACCGCGCCAACCGGATCGAGGAAGTCGCGCGGATGCTCGGCGGGCTCGAGATCACGGCAACGACGCGCAAGCACGCGAAGGAAATGCTGGCGGCCTGACGCGGCCGCCAGATTGTCCCGACCAAGCCGAACGGGCCCGCACCGTTCGGCTTTCAGCGCGGAGCGGCTGTGGATGAAACGCCCGCAGCCCGCCCCGCTCCCGTTCAAACGCCCGTTTCAACCGCCCCGAACACGCGCGTCCACAGCGCCGTCACGGCCGCCCGCTCGTCGGCCACCACGGCCGGCTCGACGCGCGCCTTCTCCATCCCGTCGAGCCGCAGCTTATGCTGCAGCTTCCGGTACTTGCGGTAGGCCGCGCCGACGCGTTCGGCCTCGTCCTCGCCCATCAGCCCGAAGCGCGCGACCTCGCGCAGCAGCGCGATGTTGCCCGTGTTACGGATCAGCTCGGCGTCGCTCGACGCGTGCAGCAGCACCCAGTACTGGACGATGAACTCGATGTCGACCATCCCGCCGCGATCGTGCTTCAGGTCGAACAGCTCGGTCTGGTTCGGGTGGCCGGCAAACACCTTGCCGCGCATGTCGACGATCTCGTTCGCGAGCACGCCGCCGTCGCGCGGCATCGTCAACACCTGCTGGCGGATCGCCTCGAAGTCCGCGCCGATCTGCGTGTCGCCCGCGCTGTAGCGGGCGCGCGTCAGCGCCTGGTGCTCCCACACCCACGCGGTATTCGCGGCGTCGCCCTCGCGCAACTGGTAGCGGCGGAACGCGTCGAGATCGGTGACGAGCAGCCCGGCCTCGCCGTTCGGCCGCAGCCGCAGGTCGATGTCGAACAGCGCGCCCGCGCCGGTCGCCGTCGTGAGCCACGTGATGAGCCGCCGCGTGAAGGTCGTGTAGACGTCCGCCGAACGCTCGTCGGGGTCGTCGTACAGGAAGATCAGGTCGAGATCCGATGCATAGCCGAGCTCCTTGCCGCCCAGCTTGCCGTACGCGATCACCGCGAATTTCGGCACGTCGCGATGGCGCTTCGCGAGCTGCGACCAGACGACTTCGATCGTCACGTCGAGCACCGCGTCGGCCAGCTCGGACAGGCGGTCGCTCACGTGCTCGACCGACAGTTGCCCGGCGAGATCGATCAGCAGGATCCGGAACACCTCCGCGTGCTGCGCATGCCGCAGCAGGTCCATCTGCTGCTCGGGGCCGTCCGCCGCCGCGAGGCGCGCGCGCAGCGCATCCTTGAACGCGGGCCAGTCGAACGGGCTCGCGATCGCCTCGTCGTCGAGCAGTTCGTCGAGCAGTTGCGGGTGGCGGATCAGGTAGCCGCCGCCCCAGCGCGTCGCGCCGAGCACCGACAGCACGCGGTCGAGCGCGGCCGGATATTCGGTCAGCAGCGCGAGATAGACGCCGCGCCGGCTGACCGTCTCGAGCAGGTCGAACAGGCGCACGATCGTGTCGTCGCGGCGCGCGGCGTCGATCCGCGGCGCGGCCTCCAGCGCGCGCTGCGCGACGCGGTCGAAGCGGTGCCGGCTCTTTTCCGGCAGGCCCGTGTAGCGCGACGATTGCCAGACCGCACGCAGCCGCGCGAGCACCGCCGCCGGATCGGCGAAGCCGAGGCCGTCGAGGCGGGCCGCGAGCGCGTCGTCCTCGCCGTCGTCGGCGAGCGCGCCGCTCCAGATCCACGCGGCGGCCGTCTCTTCGCCCGCGCCGCAGGGTGCGCCGTTCACCTTGTCGGCGAAGATCTGGTCGAACTGCGCCTCGACGAAGTTCCGGTACTCGTCCAGCACCGTCATCAGCGCCGCATAGTCGGCAAAGCCGAGCGACGCGGCCAGCGCCGCACGTTCGTCGGGCTCGACCGGCATCGCGTGCGTCTGCGCGTCGTTGCGGTACTGCAGCCGGTGCTCGAGCGTACGCAGGAAGTTGTAAGCGTCGGTCAGGCCTGCGCGCACGTCCTCGCCGATCAGCCCGCGCGCCTGCGCATGGCGCAGCACCGCGAGCGTCGGCCGCACGCGGAACTCCGCGTCCTGGCCGCCGCGGATCAACTGGAACACCTGCGCGCTGAACTCGATCTCGCGGATCCCGCCACGCCCGAGCTTGATGTCGTCGGCCTTGTCGGGCCGCATCGACGCGCGGCGCGCGGCCTCCTGCCGAATCTGCTGGTGCAGCGAACGAATCGCGCCGATCACACCGAAATCGAGATAGCGACGGTACACGAACGGCTTGACGATCGACTCGAGCTGCGATGCCAGCCGCTGCGCCGCGTCGCTGTCGCCTTCCGACACGAGCCGCCCCTTGATCCACGCATAGCGCTCCCACTCGCGCCCCTGCACGTAGAAATACTCCTCGAGCATCCCGAGGCTGCAGACGAGCGGCCCCGAATCGCCGTTCGGGCGCAGCCGCATGTCGACGCGAAACACATAGCCGTCGGCCGTGACCTCGGACAGCACGCCGATCAGGCGCCGGCCGAGCCGCGTGAAGTATTCCTGCGTGGACAGCGGCGCGCGCGCGCCGCCGGTCGTCTCGCCGTCGTCCTCGTAGACGAAGATCAGGTCGATGTCCGACGACACGTTCAGCTCGCGGCCGCCGAGCTTGCCCATCCCGACCACGCCGAGCACGACGCGCTGGCCGTCGGCGCCGCGCGGCTCGCCGTACAGCGCCTCGAGTTCGGCCGACAGCAGCGCAAGCGAGCGCTGCACGGCCACCTCGGCAAGATCGGTCATCGCGCCCGTCACCTCGGCGACGTCCGCCAGCCCGCGCAGGTCGCGCTCCGCGACCGCGCCGAACGCCTCGGCGCGCAGTTGCCGCAGCGCGCGCTTCAGTTGCTCGTCGGACGGCGCGGCCGTGCCGGCCGGCATCGCGAGCAGTTCGGTGAGGCGCGCGTCGAGCTGCGCGCGGGCGAGCGGCGCGGCGGCCCACGCGGCGACCTGCTCGGCCAGCGCGGGCCGCGCGGCGGCCGCGCGTGCGATATAACGGGAATAGGACGTGCTGATCAGGGCGGAAGCGTCGGTCATCGAAAAGCGGGCCTGGCGGTAAGGCCGGCCGGTGCGGGCCAACGCGTGCGCGCCCCGCTGCCGGCCGGCCCCATGGACTCGGCGCGGCATCGCGGGACGCACGTGCGTCCGCCGCGAAACCGCGCGCCGGAAAGCCCGTGCCGCGCTGCCGCAACGGCCGCCGGCACGAACCCGTGTGATACATTTCAACGTCAGTCTGCAAAACTACCATATCGCCGCCCGTCCGCCGCATGTCCGACCGTCAGGAATCCGCCGTAGCTGCGCCCGAAGCGGGACCTCCCAAGCACGATCATCCGGTCCTGCGTCGCGTGTTCAAGGTGACGCTGGCAGTCGGGATCGGCACCTACTTCGTTGCGGCCGGCGCGTTCCTCGGGCTGCGCTACGTGCTGCTGCCCCGCATCGACGAATTCCGCCCGCGCATCGAGCGCCTCGTGTCCGACAAGCTCCACGCGCAGCTTTCGATCGGCAAGCTTTCCCCTAACTGGTCCGGCATGCAGCCGGGCGTCGAACTCACGAACCTGACGATCCGCGGCCGTGACGGCAAGGTCGCGCTGTCGGTGCCGCATGCGACGGCCGCGCTGTCGTGGATGTCGCTGCTGCGGCTGTCGCCCGCGCTGTCGAGCCTGATCGTCGACCAGCCCGACCTCGTCGTCGCACGCGCGGCCGACGGCTCGCTGAGCATCGCGGGCGTCGGCGTGGCGACCACCCACGGCGGCAACGACACCTTCGGCACGTGGCTGCTGAAGCAGGAAGCGATCGTGCTGCGCGGCGGCACGCTGCGCTGGCGCGATGCGCAGCACGCCGCGCCGGAGCTCGTGCTGTCAGGCATCCGGATCGCGGTGCTCAACGGCGGCCGCGTGCACAAGGCCGCGCTGCAGGCGCCCGCGAACGGCACGCTGCTGCTCGGTCCGCTCGATTTCCGCGCGCGCTTCACGCACAAGGCGCTCGCGCCGGTCGGCAAGCCGACGAACTGGACCGGCGACGCGTACCTGTCGACCGGCCCCGTCGATCTGCAGACGCTCGCCCGCTACCTCGACATCCCGCTCACGATCCATGCGGGCCGCATCGACAACGCGATCTGGGCGACCTTCCGCGACGGCCGGCTGCGCTCGGCGGGCGGCGACCTGCAGGGCGCCGACGTCACGCTGCGCGTGCGGCCGACGCAGCCGCGGCTCGACGTGCCGGCGGTCGGGTTCGGCTGGGACATGGCGATGGACACGGGGCACGACTACACGCTGCACCTGTCGCGCTTCCACGCGGAACTCGGCCAGCCGCCGCTCGACGACGGCACGCCGCTCGCCCGCTCGCTCGCGCTGTCGACGCTGACGGCCCGCTACCGCGTGCCGACGGCCAGCCAGGGGCAACTGATCAGCGTCGTCGGCGACCGCGTCGATCTCGGCATCCTCAGCGAATTCATCCGCGGCTTGCCGCTGCCGGCGCGCCTGCGCAACGAGCTGATCAAGCTCGACCCGCGCGGGATGGTGTCGAACTACCAGATCGAGGTCGAGCGCGCGAAGCCCGCGCGGGCCGACCTCGCGGAAGAGGAGCGCCGCACCGGCGCCGCGCCGATCGTCCGCTACCGCTTCCTCGGCGACCTGCAGGGCATCAGCTTCGCCGCGCAGGAGCCGCCGCCCGGCCTGTCGCCGCGTGGCCACCCGCGCGCGGGCTGGCCCGGCATCGAGAACCTGTGGGGCCGCGTCGACGCGAACGAAACCGGCGGCACCGCGAAATTCGACACGGTGAACGCGGCCGTCACGGTGCCCGGCGAGTTCGACGAGCCGCGCCTGACGTTCGACCGGCTGCGCGGCAACGCCAAATGGGTGATCACGCCGGCACCCGGCGACAAGCATGCGCGCGTCGACGTGACGTTGCCCGACCTGCTGGTCGTGAACCCCGATGCCGAAATCGCGGTGTCGGGCTCGTACACGAACCCCGGCCACGGCCGCGGCTCGCTCGACCTGCGCGCCGAATTCGCACGCGCGTCGGTGGCGCGCATTCCGCGCTACCTGCCGACCGGGATGTCCGAGCACCTGCGCGACTACCTCGGCCACGCGCTGCAGGACGGCAAGGTGACCAAGGGCGCGTCGATCGTCGCCCGCGGTCCGCTCGAGAAATTCCCGTTCGAACACGAGCCGGACGCCGGCGTGTTCCACATCGTCGCGCCGTTCACCGGCGGCCGCTTCGAGCCGACACCGTACCCGCCGCGCAAGCTCGCGAACGGCACGCCGAGCGTGTGGCCGGCGCTCGACGGGATCGACGGCGTGTTCGAGCTCGCGCAGAACAAGCTGCGCTTCGACATCGACCGCGCGCATTACAAGCGCGTCGCGCTGACCAAGGTCGCGGGCCGCATCGACGATCTCGGCAATCCGTCCCACTCACCGCTCATCATCGACGGCCATGCGCAGGGCCCGCTCGCCGACCTGATCGACTACGCGGACAACAGCTCGCTCGGCACGATGAGCGGACATGTCGGCCAGCGGATCGATGCGCAGGGGCCCGCGTCGCTCGCGCTCAAGATCACGATTCCGCAGCACGTCGCGCATCCGCACACGCACGTCGAAGGCGCGCTCGCGTTCGGCGGCAACACGCTGTCGACCAGCGGCGTGCCTCCGTTGTCCGCGCTGCGCGGCAGCGTCCGGTTCACCGAGGCCGGCGCGTCGCTGCACGACCTGTCGGGGCGCTTCCTCGGCGGCCCGGTGCGCGCGAACGGCAATTTCAAGTCGCACGGCCCGTACGCGGTGGATGTCGACGGCCGGCTCGCGCTCGACGCCGCGCGCGGCCTGAACCTGCACGGCGCGGCCGCCGCGCTGCTCGAGCATGTGGTCGGCGACGCCCCGTACAAGGTCGCCGTGCGCGGTGCACCGGGCCGTCTGCCCGACATCACCGCTCATTCCGACCTGACGGGCGTTGCGCTGAACTTCCCGGCGCCGTTCGCGAAGGCGGCCGGCACGCCGATGCCGTTCAGCTTCACGCTGCAGCCGGCGCCGCAAGCCGACGGCAAGCGCCTCGAGCACGCCGACCTGACGCTCGGCCCCGTGTCCGCGACCTACCTGCTCGACGCGACGCGCGGCCAGCCGCTGCGCGCGGTGCGCGGCGCGATGGGGATCCACCGGATGCCCGACATGCCGCAGGACGGCGTGAGCGCGGCCGTCGACGTCGACGAGCTGGACGCCGACGCATGGATCGCGCTCGCCCGCACGCTGAAACCCGACACGCCGCGCGCGCCGGAGCCGCAGGCGCCGTCGCGCGTCGATCTCGCGAGCTTCGCGCCGAAGCGCTTCGCGTTCCACTTCGGCACGCTGAAACTGCTCAAGCGCAACTGGGAAAACGTGATCGTCGGCGCGTCGCACGTCGACGAGCTGTGGCAGGCGAACATCGCATCGAACCAGGTGTCGGGCTACCTGTCGTGGGCGCCGGGCGGCGGCCACAACGGCGCGGGCGTACTGAACGCGCGGCTCGCGAAGCTCGTGATTCCGGACAGCGCGCAGCACGACCTGGTCGGCCGCGCGATGAACCTGCCGACACCGACCGACCGCCCGATGCCGTCGGTCGACCTGATCGTCGACCAGGTGGTCGCACGCGACCACGACATCGGCCGCCTCGTCGTCAACGCACGCAACATCGACGAGAACGGCACGCCCGTGTGGCAGCTCGACAAGCTGGAACTGTCGAACCCGGCCGCGAAACTGACGGCCACCGGCAACTGGCGCACCTCGCGCCGCGCGCTCGCCCGCGGCGCCGACGAAAACGATGCGCCGCGCCGCACCGTGTTCGACTTCAAGCTCGACATCGACAACGCGGGCGCGCTGCTCGACCGCGTCGGCCTGCCGCGCACGCTCGCGGACGGTCACGGCACGGTCACGGGCAAGGTCGGCTGGCGCGGCGGCCCGACCGCGCTCGACTTCCCGTCGCTCGGCGGCCAGGTCGCGGTCGACCTCGAACACGGGCAGATCCTGAAGGTCGATCCGGGCGCGGCGAAACTCCTCGGCGTGCTGAGCCTGCAAAGCCTCGCGCGCTTCCTGACGCTGAATTTCCGCGACGTGGTCGGCAAGGGGCTGCCGTTCGACAAGATCACGGGCACCGGCCGGATCTCGAACGGCATCGCGCGCACCGACGACTTCTCGATGACGACGGCGCCCGCCAACGTGACGGTGCGCGGCGCGGTCGATCTCGGCACCGAGACGCAGGACCTGCACGCGCACGTCGCGCCGAAGATCGGTGCCGGCACGGCGGCGATCGCGGCGGCGATCATCAATCCGCTGCTCGGCGTGGGCGTGCTGGCGGCGAACTACGCGCTGTCGGAAACGCTGTCGCACGCGTTCGCGCTCGACTACGCGATCACGGGCTCGTGGGCGCACCCGCACATCGAGCGGGTGCGGGGCGATCAGGGTAAGATGAATCACGGTCCGGCCGATGCGACGAGCCATTGAGTTCCGCGCGCTGCCGGGCCGCACCCCATTTATGACGCAACCGATTTCGCGATGACCGAACCTTCCCGTTCCGCCACACCCTTCCGGGTCGCCGCGCTGCAGATGGTGAGCACGCCGGACGTCGCGCGCAATCTCGCCGAAGCCCGCCGCCTGATCGCGGAAGCCGCCGGCGAAGGTGCGCAGCTCGTGCTGCTGCCCGAGTATTTCTGCTTCATGGGCCACCGCGATACCGACAAGCTCGCGCTCGCCGAACCCTACCGGGACGGCCCGATCCAGCGCTTCCTCGCGGACGCCGCGCGCCGCCACGGGATCTGGGTGATCGGCGGCACGCTGCCGCTGAAGGCGCCGGAGCCCGATCGCGTGCTGAACACGACGCTCGTGTTCGATCCGTCCGGCAACGAGGCCGCGCGCTACGACAAGATCCACCTGTTCAACTTCGAGAAAGGCGACGAGTCGTTCGACGAGGCGCGCACGATTCGCGCGGGCGATACGGTCGTCGCGTTCGACGCGCCGTTCGGGCGGGTCGGCCTGTCGGTCTGTTACGATCTGCGCTTTCCCGAGCTGTATCGCAGGATGGGCGACTGCGCGCTGATCGTCGTACCGTCGGCGTTTACGTATACGACGGGCCGCGCGCACTGGGAAACGCTGCTGCGCGCGCGGGCCGTCGAGAACCAGTGCTACGTGCTCGCGGCCGCGCAGGGCGGCAAGCACGAGAACGGCCGGCGCACCTGGGGCCACAGCATGCTGATCGACCCGTGGGGCGAGATCGTCGCGGTCCGCGACGTCGGCGCAAGCGTCGTGCTCGGCGCGATCGATCCGCAGCGCATCGCCGACGTGCGCCAGAGCCTGCCTGCGTGGCGGCACCGCGTGCTGACCTGAATCCGCTGCCCCGCTTGAAACGCCGCGCGGCCAACCCATCTGCCCAGAAGCACCCGACAACTTTTTGAGAAACCCCGATATCCGCATGAACATCATCGAACCCGGCATCCGCAACCTCGCGCTGGCGAAGGACATCCTGCTCACGCCGTACGGCCTCGACGAAAGCCTGCTCACGCGCACGATCGCCGACATCTTCACGCATCGCGTCGACTATGCCGACCTGTACTTCCAGGCGACCCGCAGCGAAGCGTGGAGCCTCGAGGAAGGCATCGTCAAGTCGGGCAGCTTCAGCATCGACCAGGGCGTCGGCGTGCGCGCGGTCGCGGGCGACCGCACCGCGTTCGCGTACTCGGACGATCTGTCGCCCGAAGCGATCGCACAGGCGGCCGCGGCCACCAAGGCGATCGCGGCGGCCGGCGGCGGCCGGCAGAAGATCAAGGCCGCGACGTCGCTGAAGGGCATCTCGGGCCGCGACCTGTACCTGCCGTCCGACCCGCTCGCGTCGCTCGACGCGACGGCCAAGGTCAAGCTGCTCGAGCGCATCGAGCAGATGGCGCGCGGGCGCGACCCGCGCATCACGCAGGTGATGGCGGGCCTCGCAGGCGAATACGACGTCGTGCTCGTCGCGCGCAGCGACGGCGCGCTCGCAGCCGACATCCGCCCGCTCGTGCGCGTGTCGGTCACGGTGATCGCCGAACAGAACGGCCGCCGCGAGATCGGCTCCGGCGGCGGCGGCGGTCGCTTCGACTACGGCTACTTCACCGATGAAGTGCTGTCGCGCTACGTCGACGACGCCGTGCATGCGGCGCTCGTCAACCTCGACGCGCGCCCCGCGCCGGCCGGCGCGATGACGGTCGTGCTCGGGCCGGGCTGGCCGGGCGTGCTGCTGCACGAGGCGATCGGCCACGGGCTCGAAGGCGACTTCAACCGCAAGGGTTCGTCCGCATTCGCGGGCCGGATCGGCGAGCAGGTTGCGGCCAAGGGCGTGACCGTCGTCGACGACGGCACGCTGCCGAACCGCCGCGGGTCGCTGAACATCGACGACGAAGGCAACCCGACGCAGTGCACGACGCTGATCGAGGACGGTATCCTGAAGGGCTACATCCAGGACACGCTGAACGCGCGCCTGATGAAGATGCCGATCACGGGCAACGCGCGGCGCGAGTCGTACGCGGCGCTGCCGATGCCGCGCATGACGAACACCTACATGCTGAACGGCGACAAGGATCCGCAGGAAATCATCTCTTCGGTGAAGAACGGCCTGTACGCGGTGAACTTCGGCGGCGGCCAGGTCGACATCACGAACGGCAAGTTCGTGTTCTCGGCGTCCGAGGCGTACATGATCGAGAACGGCAAGATCACCTACCCGGTGAAGGGCGCGACGCTGATCGGCAGCGGCCCCGAATCGCTGAAGTACGTGAGCATGATCGGTAACGACATGTCGCTCGATACGGGTGTCGGCGTGTGCGGCAAGGAAGGCCAGAGTGTGCCGGTCGGCGTCGGCCAGCCGACCCTGCGGATCGACAAGATGACGGTCGGCGGTACGGCATAACCGCATCGCCGCGCAGACAATCCGCGCATTTTGAAGAAAACGCGCGGATTGTCCGCATTTTCGACGCTCCCTGGTTGCCAGCCGCTCGGCGACGGGGTATAAATTCCGAATCAACTTTTTTGACGAACCGAATCCCCGTCATGTCCGCCAAGTTCTATTTTTACTTTTTTTGGTATCTCAGACCGCTGGCGGATCGAGAGGGTTGATGGCGCGTAAAGCGCAACCGAAATTCCCGAAAAAACCGCCGGCGAACCCGGCGGTTTTTTTTCGCCCTTCGCCAGCTGGTCGCCGCCGCCGCGGCCCCGACCGAAACCACTGAATCGCTTGAATTGATGAATCTGCCGCACGCGCACTGACCGAACGGCGCCCGCAAAATTAGGAGAAACAGCATGCCCCCGCACAATACCGACGACGTCCGCATTCGCGAACTCAAGGAACTGACGCCGCCCGCCCACCTGATCCGCGAATTCGCGTGCTCCGAAGCCGCGTCCGAGCTGATCTACAACTCGCGCCAGTCGATGCACCGCATCCTGCACGGGATGGACGACCGGCTGATCGTCGTGGTCGGGCCGTGCTCGATCCACGATACGAAGGCGGCGATCGAATACGCGGGCCGGCTCGTGAAGGAGCGCGAGCGCTTCAAGGGCGAACTGGAAATCGTGATGCGCGTGTACTTCGAGAAGCCGCGCACGACGGTCGGCTGGAAGGGGCTGATCAACGATCCGCACCTCGACAACAGCTTCAAGATCAACGAAGGGCTGCGCACCGCGCGCGAACTGCTGCTGCAGATCAACGAGATGGGGCTGCCGGCCGCGACCGAATACCTCGACATGATCAGCCCGCAGTACATCGCCGACCTGATCTCGTGGGGTGCGATCGGCGCACGCACGACCGAGTCGCAGGTGCACCGCGAGCTCGCGTCGGGGCTGTCGTGCCCGGTCGGCTTCAAGAACGGCACCGACGGCAACGTGAAGATCGCGGTCGATGCGATCAAGGCCGCGTCGCAGCCGCACCATTTCCTGTCGGTGACGAAGGGTGGCCATTCGGCGATCGTGTCGACGGCCGGCAACGAGGACTGCCACGTGATCCTGCGCGGCGGCAAGACGCCGAACTACGACGCGGACAGCGTGAACGCCGCCTGCGCGGACATCGGCAAGGCCGGCCTCGCCGCGCGCCTGATGATCGACGCAAGCCACGCGAACAGCTCGAAGAAGCACGAGAACCAGATCCCCGTCTGTGCGGACATCGGCCGCCAGATCGCGGCCGGCGACGCGCGGATCGTCGGCGTGATGATCGAATCGCACCTCGTCGAAGGCCGTCAGGACCTGAAGGAAGGCTGCGAGCTGACCTACGGCCAGAGCATCACCGACGCGTGCATCGCGTGGGACGACAGCGTGAAGGTGCTCGAAGGCCTCGCGGAGTCGGTCAAGGCGCGCCGCGTGACGCGCGGCAGCGGCAACTGACTGGCACGAGCAGGCTGAATCGCCATGGCCCCCGCTTGCCGGCAGGCTGGCCATCTGGCCAGCCTGCAGCCGGCGTTCGGCTCTGCCAGACTAGCTGACCAGGAGTCGATCATGCCGACCGCCGACATGCACGATGCCAAGTCACGGCTCTCGAGCCTTGTCGAAGCGCTCGAATTGGGGCGCGAATCGGAAGCCGTGATCGCCCGCAACGGTCATCCGGTCGCCCGGATCGTCCCGTATGCAGCGCCGAAGCGGATCGGTGCGGCGCGTCAGTTGCTTGCCGGGTTGAACATCCCGGCAACGGTCGAGGCATTCAATGCCGGCGACAAAGCGATCGCCGCTGACTTAGATGTCAGCGGGGAATGGGGGCTCGCTCCGTGAAACTGCCGAGGCTGCGCGCCTGACGCGATTCGCGCGACATCGCAGGCATCACAATCAAAGCCCGGCTCGCGCCGGGCTTTTTTTCGCCGGAGACGATCCGTCAGCGCATCACTCGAGCGCGCCCGAGCCGAAGATCTCGGTATTGATGCGTTCCGGCGCAACGCCGAGCGCGACGAGCGCATCGCGCTGCGCCTTCATGAACGCGATCGGGCCGCAGACATAGTAGTCGGCGTCCGGAACGAGCGCGAATTCCTTCACGCGTTCCGCCGTGAGGCGCCCTTCGCGGTCGTGGTCGATACCGGCGCGATCGTTCGGGCCGACCAGTTCGTACAGCACCGTGCGCTTGACGTTCGGGTGCTCGCGCACCGTATCGTTCAGCCAGTCGCGAAACGCGTGCACCGCGCCCGAGCGGCACGCGTGGACGAACCGCACGTCGCGCTTGCTGCCTTCGGACACCAGCGTCGACGCCATCGACACCATCGGCGTCAGGCCGACGCCACCGGAGATCAGCACCACCGGCATATCGACGCCGCGCTTGAGCGAGAACTCGCCCATCGGCGCGGTCACCTCGACGATCGCACCCTCCTCCACGCCGTCGTGCATCAGCGTCGACACCTTGCCGGCCGGGATCGCTTCCGGCTTGCCCGCCTCGCGCTTCACCGAGATGCGCAGCCACTTGCCGTGCGGCGCATCGGACAGGCTGTACTGGCGCGGCTGGTCGACGCCGAGATCGCCGACGAAGCGCTTCACCGTGACGTACTGGCCCGGCTCGAAGGTCGGCGCCGCGCCGCCGTCGGCGGGCGTCAGGTAGAACGACGTGATCTCGTCGCTCTCGCGCACCTTGCGCGCCACCTTGAACGGACGGAAGCCGCTCCAGGCCGCGCCCGCGTACAGGTCGGCCTCGGCACCGATCAGGATCTGCGCAAGCTGGCCGTATGCGACGCGCCAGGCTTCGAGCGTGTCGGCGTCGACCGCGTCGCCGAGCACTTCGACGATCGACGCGAGCAGGTTCTCGCCGACGATCGGGTAGTGCTCGGGGCGGATGTTCAGGCTCGCGTGCTTGTGCGCGATGTGCGACACCGCACCGCCGAGCGCGCCGAGATTGTCGATGTTCGCCGCATACGCATAGACGGCCTTCGCGAGCGTCTCCGGCTGGCTGCCGGTCTTCTGGTGCGTCTGGTTGAACAGGTTCTTCAGTTCCGGATGACGCGCGAACATGCGCTGGTAGAAATTCTTCGTGATCGTCGCGCCGTGCACGGCAAGGACAGGGGCAGTGGCCTTCACGCGAGCCATCTGGTCAGCGGTGATGTGGGTCATGTTCGTTCTCCGTTAAACATGCATAAACAATACATGTTTAAAAACCCGCTTCACCCAGACAAATTGTCGCAGTGCGCAAAAGCGCCACGGCACGCTAGCGGATGCGTCCGCGCTCCCACAGCACGTCCGCCCCGCCGTCGGCGCGGTTCAGCACGCGTGCCAGCACGAACAGCAGGTCCGACAGCCGGTTCACGTAACGCCGCGGCGCGTCGTTGAGCGTTTCGTTGCGGCCGAGCGCGACGATCGAGCGCTCCGCGCGGCGGCACACCGTCCGGCACACGTGCGCGAGCGACGCCGCGCGCGAGCCGGCCGGCAGGATGAATTCCTTCAGCGGCGGCAGTGTCGCGTTGTAATCGGCGAGCCACTGGTCGACGCGCGCGAGATGCGTGTCGTCGAGCACGGCATGGCCGGGGATGCACAGCTCGCCGCCGAGATCGAACAGGTCGTGCTGGATCGTGACGAGCGCCGTGCGCACGTCGTCCGGCAGCGTCTCGGCGAGCAGCACGCCGAGGTTCGAGTTCAGTTCGTCGACGTCGCCGATCGCCGCGATCCGCGCGTCGTCCTTGCCGATGCGTCGCCCGTCGCCAAGGCCGGTGGTACCGTCGTCGCCCGTGCGCGTCGCGATCTTGCTCAAGCGGTGTCCCATGCGAATGTCCTCTCGTGCGCGGCCGCGATGCAGCCCGGTTGGGTTGAACACGATTATCGCAGCCCGCGGCGGCGGGCGCAGCGGGCGTTACAGCGTAGAATGGATCGAAAGTTTGACGAGCAGTCAGGAGACATTCGTGAATCACCCCGCCCCGCCAGCCGCCACGCGCCGCCCGCTGCCCCCCGCCATGCTCGATGCGCTGCGCGCCGCCTTCGGCGAGCGCGTGTCGACCGCCGATGCGGTCCGCGCCCACCACGGCCGCGACGAATCGCCGTTCGATCCGCAACTGCCCGATGCCGTCGTGTTCGCGCACAGCGCGGACGACGTGCGCGAAGTGGCGTCGCTGTGCTCGCTCTACAGCGTGCCGCTGATCCCTTACGGCGCCGGCTCGTCGCTTGAAGGCCACCTGCTCGCGGTGCGCGGCGGCATCTCGCTCGACCTGTCGGAAATGAACCGCGTGCTGTCGATCAACGCCGAAGACCTGACCGTGACGGTCGAGCCGGGCATCACGCGCAAGGCGCTCAACGAAGCGCTGCGCGACACCGGCCTGTTCTTCCCGATCGACCCGGGCGCCGACGCCAGCATCGGCGGGATGACCGCGACCCGCGCATCGGGCACCAATGCCGTGCGCTACGGCACGATGCGCGAGAACGTGCTCGGCCTGACCGCGGTGCTCGCCGACGGCCGCGTCGTGAAGACGGGCTCGCGCGCCCGCAAGTCGTCGGCCGGCTATGACCTCACGCGGCTGTTCGTCGGCTCCGAAGGCACGCTCGGCGTGATCACCGAAATCACGCTGCGCCTGCACCCGCTGCCCGAAGCCGTATCGGCCGCGATCTGCACGTTCCCGACGATGGGCGACGCGGTGCGCACCGTGATCGAGACGATCCAGATCGGCGTGCCGATCGCGCGCGTCGAATTCGTCGATTCGCTCGCCGTGCGCTCGATCAACCGCCATTCGAACCTGACGCTCACCGAAGCGCCGACGCTGTTCTTCGAATTCCACGGCACCGAGGCCGGCGTGAAGGAACAGGCCGAACTCGTGCAGGCGCTCGCCGGCCAGAACAACGGCCAGGGCTTCGAATGGGCGACCCGCCCCGAGGATCGCACCCGGCTCTGGGCCGCACGCCACAACGCGTACTTCGCGATGCTGCAATTGAAGCCCGGCTGCCGCGCGGTGACGACCGACGTCTGCGTGCCGATCTCGCAGCTCGCCGCGTGCGTCGAGGAAACCGAAGTCGACCTGCGCGCGTCGTCGCTGCCCTGCCCGATCGTCGGCCACGTCGGCGACGGCAATTTCCACGTCGCGATCCTGATCGATCCCGACAAGCCCGAGGAAATCGCCGAAGCCGAGCACATCAACGACAGGATCGTCGAGCGCGCGCTGCGCCTCGGCGGCACCTGCACGGGCGAGCACGGCGTCGGGCTGCACAAGATGCGCTTTCTGCCGAAGGAGCACGGCGACAACGCGATCGACACGATGCGCGCGATCAAGCTCGCGCTCGATCCGCGCAACCTGATGAATCCCGGCAAGATTTTCACGTGTTGAGACGGCGGCGCGACATCGCGCCCCCTGCTGCAGGAGACCCCATGAACGCCCCCGTCGAACTGTCGAGCGCAGCACGCGCGCAGCGCCAGCGCGAAGTCGTGCAGGCCCTGATGGCCGTGCTGCCGACGCACTGCCTGCTGTATCGCGACGAAGACACGGCGCCGTACGAATGCGACGGCCTGTCCGCGTACCGCCGCCTGCCGCTCGCGGTCGCGCTGCCCGAAACGGAATCGCAGGTGCAGCGGATCGTGCAGATCTGCCGCCGCATGGAGGTGCCGATCGTGCCCCGCGGCGCGGGCACGAGCCTGTCGGGCGGCGCGCTGCCGATCGCGCTCGGCGTCGTGCTGTCGCTCGCGCGCTTCACGCGCATCGTCGAAGTCGACCCGTACGCGCGCACGGCAACCGTGCAGCCCGGCGTGCGCAACCTCGCGATCTCGGAAGCCGCCGCGCCGTACGGGCTGTATTACGCGCCCGATCCATCGTCGCAGATCGCGTGCACGATCGGCGGCAACGTCGCGGAAAATTCCGGCGGCGTCCACTGCCTGAAATACGGGCTGACCGTGCACAACGTGATGCGCGTGCGCGCGGTGACGATCGACGGCGAGATCGTCGAGTTCGGCTCGCTCGCGCTCGACATGCCGGGCCTCGACCTGCTCGCCGTGATGATCGGCAGCGAGGGGATGTTCGCGATCGTCACCGAAGTCACGGTGCGGCTGATTCCGAAGCCGCAGACCGCGCAACTCGTGATGGCGAGCTTCGACGACGTCGTCAAGGGCGGCGAGGCCGTCGCGGCGATCATCGCGTCGGGCATCATCCCGGCCGGGCTCGAGATGATGGACAAGCCGGCCACGCAGGCCGTCGAGGCGTTCACGCATGCGGGCTACGACCTCGACGCGAAGGCGATCCTGCTGTGCGAATCGGACGGCACGCCGGAAGAAGTCGCCGAAGAGATCGTACGGATGACGGCCGTGCTGCGCGAGCATGGCGCTACGCGCATCCAGGTGTCGCGCAACGAACAAGAGCGGCTGCGCTACTGGTCGGGCCGCAAGAACGCGTTCCCGGCCGCCGGCCGCATTTCCGCCGACTATTACTGCATGGACGGCACGGTGCCGCGCCGCGCGATCGGCCCGCTGCTCGCGCGCATCGAACAGCTCGAAACGCGCTACGGGCTGCGCTGCATCAACGTGTTCCATGCGGGCGACGGCAACATGCATCCGCTGATCCTGTACAACGCGAACGATCCGGACGAACTGCACCGCGCCGAGCAGTTCGGCGCGGAAATCCTCGAATGCTGCGTGGAATTCGGCGGCAGCGTGACGGGCGAGCACGGCGTCGGCATCGAAAAGCTCAATTCGATGTGCGTACAGTTCTCGCCGCAGGAGCGCGACGCGTTCTTCGCGGTCAAGCGCGCGTTCGATCCGGCCGGGCTGCTGAACCCCGACAAGGGCATCCCGACCCGCGCGCGCTGCGCCGAGTACGGTCGCCAGCACGTGCGCGGCGGGCTGCTGCCGCACCCCGACCTGCCGCGTTTCTGAGCGCCGTGCGCGGCGCGCCCGCGCCGGCGGCCGTCCGCGCCGTGCTGCGGTGCCCGTGCGGCCCGTGCGGCCCGTGCGGCCCGTTCGCGCGGCGGCGCAGGCACGCTGTCTGAAATACGGGGCTTAGGGATAGTCGCGATGTGGATTCGCGCCACCCCGGTACAATCGACCGAACAACAAGTCGAGGCAGCAACAGAACATGGAAGAGGACGACATCGTCGCCGGATGGGCCGAGCGCATCCGCGCGGCCAGCGCCGACGGCCGGCCGCTGCGGATACGCGGCGGCGGCACCAAGGACTGGTACGGCCAGGCGCTCGAGGGCGAAATACTCGACACGCGCGCGTTTCAGGGCGTCGTGTCGTACGACCCGGCCGAACTCGTCGTCACGGTCCGCGCGGGCACGCCGCTCGCGCAGCTTGAAACCGTCCTCGCCGAGTGCGGCCAGATGCTGCCGTTCGAGCCGCCGCACTTCGGCCGCGCGGCCACCGTCGGCGGCTGCATCGCGGCGGGCCTCGCGGGCCCGCGCCGCGCCACCTGCGGCGCACCGCGCGATTTCGTGCTCGGCGTCACGCTGATGAACGGCCGCGGCGAAATGCTGCGCTTCGGCGGGCAGGTCGTGAAAAACGTCGCCGGCTACGACGTGTCGCGGCTGATGGCCGGTGCCCTCGGCACGCTCGGGCTGATGCTCGACCTGTCGATCAAGGTGCTGCCGATGCCTGTCGCCGAAGTCACGCTGAAGTTCGAGATGACCGCGACCGACGCAGTGCGCAAGCTCAACGAATGGGGCGGCCATCCGCTGCCCGTCAGCGCGAGCGGCTGGCGCAACGGCACGCTCGTGCTGCGCCTGTCGGGTGCCGAGGCGGCCGTGAAATCGGCGAAGACGCTGCTCGGCGGCGAAGTCGTCGACGCGGTCGAAGCCGAACGCTTCTGGGCCGGCCTGCGCGAGCATACCGACCCGTTCTTCAACGGCGTCCCGCCCGACTATGCGCTGTGGCGCCTCGCGCTGCCGTCGATCACCGAACCGATGCACCTGCCCGGCACCCAGTTGATGGAATGGGGCGGCGCGCAGCGCTGGTGGATCACCGACGCCGATGCGCAGACCGTACGCATGAGCGCGAAGCAGGCCGGCGGCCACGCGACGCTGTTCCGCGCGGGCGACGCGTACGACCGCAGCGCGGGCGTATTCACGCCGCTGCCCGCCCCGATGATGAAAATCCACCGCGGGCTGAAGGCCGCGTTCGATCCCGCGCGCATCTTCAACCGCGGCCGGCTCTACCCCGATCTTTAGGGTCTGTTTACATATGGAACGCACATGCGAATGCCCGAAATCGCGCGTAGGGCAAGAAGTGAGGAGCGCCGTTTGGCCGAGCCAAACAAGCGACGAGCGACGCCGCCATACGGGCGATTTCGGGCATTCCCGTGACATGAATTTTTTAATTTGGGGTTGCCACGAGAACGGCCGCTCGCCGCGTTGCGCTCCTTGCGAATACGTCAGTATTCGCGGCGTCGCGCGCCTCGCGAGCGGCCGTTCTCGTGGCAACGCATGCGCGTTCCATATGTAAACAGACCCTAACAGCTCGATGCAAACGAACCTCGCCGATTTCATCCGCAACACGCCCGACGGCGACGAGGCCGACGCGATCCTGCGCAAGTGCGTACATTGCGGGTTCTGCACCGCGACCTGCCCGACCTATCAACTGCTCGGCGACGAACTCGACGGCCCGCGCGGGCGCATCTACCTGATCAAGCAGATGGTCGAAGGCGCGACCGTCACGCGCAGCACGCAGCAGCACCTCGACCGCTGCCTCACGTGCCGCAGTTGCGAGACGACCTGCCCGTCGGGCGTCGAGTACGGCCGGCTCGTCGAGATCGGCCGCAAGCACGTCGAGGCGCAGGTGCGGCGCCCCGTGCAGCAGCGTCTGGTGCGCCGCGTGCTCGCGAGCCTCGTGCCGAACGCCGCGCTGTTCTCGCCCGTGATGCGGCTCGGCCAGCACGTGCGGCCTCTGCTGCCGAAGCGGCTGCGCGACAAGGTGCCGCCGCGCACGCGGCTGCTCGAATGGCCGCACCGCACGCATACGCGCAAGATGGTGATGCTCGGCGGCTGCGTGCAGCCGTCGATGCTGCCGAACATCAACATCGCGACCGCGCGCGTGCTCGACGCGCTCGGCATCGAGACGGTCGTCGCGCCCGACGCGGGCTGCTGCGGCGCGATCCGGCTGCACCTGAACTATCACGACGAAGCGCTCGACGACGCGCGCCGCAACATCGACGCGTGGTGGCCCCATGTCGAGCAAGGCGCCGAGGCGATCGTGATGAACGCGTCGGGCTGCGGCGCGACGGTGCTCGAATACGCGCACCTGCTGCGCGACGACCCGGCCTACGCGGAAAAAGCGCGGCGCATCGTCTCGCTGACGCGCGACATCTCCGATGTGCTGCTCCCGTTCGAGGCCGAGCTCGCGACGCTTGCGCGGCGCCGCGCGATCCATACCGTCGCATACCACCCGCCATGCACGCTGCAGCACGGCCAGCAGTCGCGCGGCAAGGTCGAACGCCTGCTCGAGACGCTCGGCATCGACGTGCGGCTGCCGGCCGACAGCCATCTGTGCTGCGGCTCGGCCGGCACCTATTCGCTGACGCAGCCGTCGCTGTCGTACCGGTTGCGCAAGCAGAAACTGCTGAAGCTGCAGGCGCTCGAACCGCAGATGATCGTGTCCGGCAACATCGGCTGCATCGCGCACCTGCAGAGCGGCACGCAGATTCCGGTCGCGCACTGGATCCAGCTCGTCGAGCATCTGCTGTACGGCTGAGGCTGGCCTCGCGCGCGGCGTCCGTATAATGGGCGGATCGAAGCGCCGCGTGCCGCGGCGCTTCGGCTTCATGCCTGCTTCCGTGCCTGTCTTCGTGCCCGTCATGTCCGATCTCGCCGCCCGTCTCGAATCCGTTCATCGCCGCATCGCCGAAGCCGCCCGCGCGGCCGGCCGCGATCCCGCCGCCGTGTCGCTGCTCGCCGTCTCGAAGACGTTTCCCGCCGACGACGTGCGCGCCGCGCATGCGGCCGGGCAACGCGCGTTCGGCGAAAACTACGTGCAGGAATCGATCGACAAGATCGACGCACTCGCCGACCTGCGCGCGGACCTCGAATGGCATTTCATCGGGCCGCTGCAATCGAACAAGACGCGCCCGGTCGCCGAGCGCTTCGACTGGGTCCATTCGGTCGACCGGCTGAAGATCGCGCAGCGCCTGTCGGAACAACGCCCCGCGCACCTGCCGCCGCTCAACGTGTGCGTGCAGGTGAACATCAGCGGCGAGGCGTCGAAGAGCGGCGTCGCGCCGGCCGACGTGGCCGACGTCGCGCGCGCGGTCGCCGCGCTGCCGTCGCTGCGGCTGCGCGGCCTGATGGCGATTCCCGAACCGGCCGGCGACACCGAAGCGCAACGCGCACCGCATCGCGCGCTGCGCACGCTGTTCGACGCGTTGCGCGACGGCGGCCTGCCGCTCGACACGTTGTCGATGGGCATGTCCGCCGATCTCGACGCGGCCGTGCTCGAAGGCGCGACGATCGTGCGCGTCGGCACCGCGATCTTCGGCGCACGCGACTATTCGCACTGAGCGCCACGCCCTTTCCGCCTTTCCGTTCACTCACTCGCTCAATCGGACATCATGAAAATCGCATTCATCGGCGGCGGCAACATGGCCGCGGCCCTGATCGGCGGCCTGATCAAGCGCGGCGTCGCCGCCGACGGCCTGTATGCCATCGACATCAACGAAGACGTCCGCGCGCGCGCCGCGCAGCAATTCGGCGTGCGCACCGGCGCGACCATCGACGCGACGCTCGCCGATTACGACGCGATCGTGCTCGCGGTGAAGCCGCAGGTGCTGAAGGACGTCGCGCAGGCGCTCGCGCCGCACCTGAAGTCGCAGCTCGTGATCAGCATCGCGGCCGGCATCCGCGGCACGGACCTCGCGCGCTGGCTCGGCGACTACGCGCGCGTCGTGCGCACGATGCCGAACACGCCTGCGCTCGTCGGCATGGGCGTGACGGGCCTCGCCGCGCTGCCGGGTGTCGACGCGGCGGGCCGCGAACTTGCATCGAACGTGCTCGGCGCGGTCGGCGAGATCGTATGGTTCGACGACGAAGCGCAGCTCGACGCCGTCACGGCCATTTCGGGCAGCGGCCCCGCGTACGTGTTCTATTTCATCGAAGCGTTGCAGGAAGCCGCGCGCCGCCTCGGCATGAACGACGAACAGGGCCGCGCGCTCGCGGTCGCGACGTTCGCGGGCGCCGCGCAACTCGCCGCGCAATCGGGCGAACCGGCGAGCGTGCTGCGCGAGCGCGTGACGTCGAAGGGTGGCACGACGGCCGCCGCGCTCGCGTCGTTCGACGCGCAAGGCGTGAAGGAAGCAATCGTGCGAGGCGCGCTCGCGGCCGAGGCGCGCGCGAAGGAAATGGGCGACGAGCTCGGCCGCGTGTAAGCGCGCCCGGGTGCCGGCTGCCCTGGCACCGGACGTAAAAAAAGCGGCCATCAGGTCGCTTTTTTATTGGCAACGCGCGCCGGCGCGCGGCTTCGTTCAGTTGCCGGCCAGCAGGTAATGTACGGCAATCCCCGCGAACAACACGCCGCCGAGCCAGTTGTTGTGCCGGAACGCCGCGAAGCACGGCATCCGTTCGCGGTCCTTGATCAGCGTGTAGTGATACAGCGCGCAGCCGACCGCCGCCGCCCAGCCGGCCCAGTACGCCAGACCGAAGCCGAGCGTCACGCCGATCCACACGTAGATGCCGAGCGTCACCGCATAGCACGCCATCACGGCCGCGACGTCGAAGCGGCCGAACGTCAGCGCCGACGTGCGGATGCCGATCTTGATGTCGTCGTCGCGATCGACCATCGCGTATTCGGTGTCGTACGCGACCGACCAGAAAATGTTCGCGGCCAGCATCACCCACGCGATCGTCGGCACCGTGTCCTGCACGGCCGCGAACGCCATCGGAATGCCGAAGCCGAACGCGATGCCGAGATACGCCTGCGGAATCGCGAAGAAACGCTTCATGAATGGATACGAACCCGCGACGAACAGCGCGACGACGGACAACTCCTTCGTCAGCGTGTTCAGCGGCAGGATCAGCAGGAACGCGATGAACGACAGCCCGACCGCGATCGCAACGGCTTCCCATGCGCGGATCTTGCCGGACGTCAGCGGCCGGTCGGCCGTGCGCTTCACGTGGCGGTCGAAATCGCGGTCGGCGTAGTCGTTCATCGCGCAGCCGGCCGAACGCATCAGCAGCGTGCCGAGCGAGAAGATCACGAGCAGCGGCCAGCGCGGGTGGCCGTCCGACGCGATCCACAACGCATTGAGCGTCGGCCAGAGCAGCAGCAGGCTGCCGATCGGCTTGTCCATCCGGACGAGCCGTAGATACAGGGGAAAGCGGGCAAGCATGGCGAACCACCGGGAAGATAATCCCGGCATTTTAGAGCCGAGCGGCGCTTCGCGTCATGTCGGCGCGGGCCACAAGCGTCAACCGCCACCGGCGGCCGGACCACCGGGGCCCGCTGCACACGGCCGCGCCGCGAAACACATCAATCAAGGGACAGATTCAACGCTTGTGCGGATCGATCCGTTCGGCACACCGCCGGGGTCCGGCCCGATGCATGCGGATCGGCCAAGGCCGGTGCCGGCGCACCCGCTCCAGCCGGCCAGCCGCTGCAAACCTACACGAGCAGCGACCGCCGCATCCACGCGGTCATTTCGCGCATCTGCAGGCGCTGCGTCAGCAGGCCGGCAGTCGGCTCGCAGCGATCGGGAAAATTTCGCGCGCGGTACGCACGACCGTCTCGTGCCCTTCGACGAGCTGGCGGATCGACGCTTCGGCGGCCGGTACGCCGTTCGCTTCCCGCACCGACGACAGCTTCGCGAAACCGGCGAACGTGCCCGGCGCGAAATGCATCTGCTGGTGCCACGGAACGCGAGGGTCAGGGCTCGTTCTACGCACCGGCATCGCAGGTCGGCCGCTCTGCCGAGTGCGTGTGCTCGTGCAGCGCACCCGGAATGAACGTCTGTTCGAGGCCGCCATCGCCGAGCCACGCGCGGGTCCGCTCGGCCGCGAGTTCGATCAGCTCCTTGCAACGGGTGTAGTCGTATGGCGAGACGTCGAGCGGACATAGGGGTGGCACCACGCAGATCGCGGCGCGACTTTCGTAGAACTCCAGATCGCGCACGAGCTGGCGCGCGATCACGAGCGTCAGCGCATGCATCGCCTGCGCGATTGCGCTTCCCGGTGGCTTGCGCAATGCGCACGCGAAGCCGGCCGGCAGCACGACGATGCGCGTCGCGCCCCGCGCGACGGCAATCGAGATCGGCGTGTTGTTCGCGACACCGCCGTCGACCATCAGTCGATCGTCGATCCGCACCGGTGGAAACACGCCCGGGATCGCCGCGCTGGCGAGCACGGCATCGACGACGAGGCCGGAGGAAAGCACGATTTCGTTGCCGCTGAGCATGTCGGTCGCGACGACGTGCAGCGGCAGCGACGCGCGCTCCACGTACCGATACCGCAGATGCCTTTCCAGCAGCATCCGCAGCGCGGTCGCCTCGACGAGGTGTGCACGGTTCTGCAGAACCGTCCTTAACAGGCCGAGCATCGAAAACGGCATGATGTCGCGCCGGCGGATGTTGCACCACAGCGCTTCGAGCTTCGCGACGCCGTCGCCGTCGGGCTGCCCGGCGAAATACGCGGCGTTGATCGCACCGGCGGACGCGCCTACCACGAAGTCAGGCCGTTGACCGTGATTGAGCAGTTCGCGCAGCATGCCCACCTCGATCGCACCGAGGCTGCCCCCGCCTGCAAAGACGAAAGCGGTCCGTTCCGGACGCGCGCTTCGATCGAGGGCCATGGTTGTCTCCCGTACCGGGCCAGTAGAGATGAACGCCGAAGTCGGTGATACAGATTCGCACAAATCGGCAGGCCGCTCAACGACCATCATGCCGGCTCCGGTCAACGGCGCGCGAAGCCGCCGAGACACGAGTCTCGTGCCGACGATCAGCCTGATGACGCAATTCAGCTCCCCGGATCATGCGTGCATGCCGTCTACTTCCGGGTGATCGAGACGGACGACGACGCATTTCTGCATTGCTCAACCAGATCAACCCATGCGCCCGACGGAAAGCACTTCGGCCAATCTTTGCCCGCATGGTGGAAGCGCCGGTGCATTTCCGGAAGACCATGACGAAACGTCTCTTTCTTCAGGTACGGCGAGAACGTATCGGCCAGCAGGCGCGACAGGCCATCCGCGATTTTCCTGCGGTCCTTGTCGCTGATGCCGATCTTGATCGGTGTGGCATTTCGTCTCCCGGCTATTGTCAGGATTCCTGACTCATCAGGCTGAGCCGGCGAACATGTATCGGGCAATCCGCATGCCACGTACGTGCGGCATCCGTGCGTGGACTGCCGGTGTCGCGTCGCGCGCGAAACTGCGCGCTCAGTTGCCCGCAACCGGCGCAAGCGCGTGCAGCGCTTGCGCGACCAGCACGGCCGCGCCGCCGCCGGCGATCGCAAAGCCGACGATGCGCCGCACGATCGCGGCCGGCGCCCGTGTCACCGGTGCCGCGAACGCGGCGTGCATGTCCAGCATCATTTGCGTCATGGTCGTCACTCCTTCGACAAGACTTCGGTTCCAGAAGAAACGGCCGGTCGTTCGACCGGCCGCTTCAAGTTGCTGCGTTACCGCGCTACCGCATCAGGATGCGGCCAGGTTCATGCGAGGTCGAAGCGGTCGAGGTTCATCACCTTGTTCCAGGCCGCGACGAAGTCGCGTGCGAACTTCTCCTTCGCATCCGCGCTGCCGTACACCTCGGCCAGCGCGCGCAGTTGCGCGTGCGAGCCGAAGATCAGGTCGACGCGCGTACCGGTCCACTTGACCTTGCCCGTCGCGCGATCGCGCCCTTCGAACACGTCGTTCGCGGCCGACACCGGCTGCCATTCCGTGCCCATGTCGAGCAGGTTCACGAAGAAGTCGTTCGTCAGCGCTTCCGGACGGTCGGTGAACACGCCGTGCTTCGCATCTCCGACGTTCGTGCCGAGCACGCGCAGGCCACCGACGAGCACCGTCATCTCGGGCGCGCTCAGCGTCAGCAGTTGCGCCTTGTCGACCAGCAGCGCCTCGGCCGGCGTCTTGTACGCATGCTTCAGGAAGTTGCGGAAACCATCCGCCAGCGGCTCGAGCACCGCCATCGCGTCGATGTCGGTCTGCTCCTGCGACGCATCCTCGCGGCCCGGTGCGAACGGCACCGTCACCGCGACGCCCGCGTTCTTCGCTGCCTGCTCGACGCCGGCCGCACCGGCCAGCACGATCAGGTCGGCGAGCGACACCTTCTTGCCGCCCGTCTGCGCGTCGTTGAACGCCTTCTGCACGCCTTCGAGCGTCGCGAGCACCTTCGCGAGTTCAGCCGGACGGTTCACTTCCCAGTCCTTCTGCGGCGCGAGGCGGATGCGCGCACCGTTCGCGCCGCCGCGCTTGTCCGACCCGCGGAACGTCGCAGCCGACGCCCATGCGGTCGATACGAGCTGCGACACCGACAGGCCCGATGCGAGCACCTTCGCCTTCAGCGCCGCGACGTCGGCGTCGTCGATCAGCTCGTGGTCGACAGCCGGGATCGGGTCCTGCCACAGCAGGTGCTCCGCCGGCACGTCCGGGCCGAGATAGCGGGCGCGCGGGCCCATGTCGCGGTGCGTGAGCTTGAACCATGCGCGCGCGAACGCGTCGGCCAACTCGGCCGGGTTCTCGTAGAAGCGGCGCGCAATCTTTTCGTATGCCGGATCGAAACGCAGCGACAGGTCGGTCGTCAGCATCGTCGGGCGGTGCTTCTTCGACGCGTCGTACGCATCCGGAATCACGTCGCCGGCATCCTTCGCGACCCACTGGTGCGCGCCGGCCGGGCTCTTCGTGAGCTCCCACTCATAGCTGAACAGGTGCTTGAGGAAGTCGTTGCTCCACTGCGTCGGCGTCGACGACCACGTGACTTCCAGGCCGCTCGTGATCGCGTCCGCGCCCTTGCCGGTGCCGAACGTGCTCTTCCAGCCGAGACCCTGCTGCTCGAGGCCCGCGGCTTCCGGCGCGGGGCCGACGTTCGATGCCGGACCGGCGCCGTGCGTCTTGCCGAACGTGTGGCCGCCGGCGATCAGCGCGACCGTCTCTTCGTCGTTCATCGCCATCCGCGCGAACGTCTCGCGGATGTCGATCGCGGCGGCGACCGGGTCGGGGTTGCCGTCCGGGCCTTCCGGGTTCACGTAGATGAGGCCCATCTGCACCGCGGCGAGCGGGCTTTCGAGGTCGCGCTTGCCCGAGTAGCGGCTGTTCGGGCCACCGCTCAGTTCCAGCCAGATCTTTTCCGAGCCCCAGTAGACGTCGTCCGGTTCCCACGTGTCGACGCGGCCGCCGCCGAAACCGAAGGTCTTGAAGCCCATCGATTCGAGCGCGACGTTGCCGGTCAGGATCAGCAGGTCGGCCCACGAGATGTTGCGGCCGTACTTCTGCTTGATCGGCCACAGCAGCCGGCGCGCCTTGTCGAGGCTCACGTTGTCCGGCCAGCTGTTGAGCGGCGCGAAGCGCTGCTGCCCGCCGCCCGCACCGCCGCGGCCGTCGGCCGTGCGGTACGTGCCGGCGCTGTGCCAGGCCATGCGGATGAACAGGCCGCCGTAGTGGCCGAAATCGGCCGGCCACCAGTCCTGCGATGTCGTCATCAGCGCGTGCAGGTCCTTCTTCACTGCCGCGAGGTCCAGCTTCTTGAACGCCTCGGCGTAGTCGAAATCCTTGTCCATCGGATCGGACAGCGCCGAGTGCCGGTGCAGGACGTCCAGGTTCAACTGATTCGGCCACCAGTCCTTGTTCGTTGCGCCGGCGCCGGTGGCGTGGTTGAACGGGCACTTCGTTTCGTTCGACATGCGTTTTCTCCTTGGCTTGCTCGTATGCCTCCACCTGCTCGCTCCGGCAGCGTGCCGGGCGGTCCGTGGAGTGTCATTGCGGGGATAAGAAACGGAACAGGTAGGTCCTCCTGTCGTACTACGGGATGTCGTGCGGCGCCTTCGGCGCGCGTTCCCGCTGCGTGGCGCCGCAGGCGGGGCGCTCGGGAAACCGGCTGCCGGCAGGCGTCGTGCCGGTAAGGCGCGTGGTGTTCAAGCTTTCGGACATGCGATGCCTCCTCATGGCTTGACGGCGGGTGAAGCGGGGGCACACGGGACCGGCATGCGGCGACATTCATCCACCATACACACGGTCCGCCAGATACGCGAACGCAATCGGACGCAGGCTGCGAACCGCCACCCGGACGCGATGTACGACCTCGTCGCGCAACGGGATGTTCCGCTGCGCGTGCTGCAATACCGATCGCATCATGACACCCTCCTTTGACGCTTGCATTCCACATGCAAATCGAACGTCGACACGACGCCGATCCGTATAAAGGATTCTAGTCACATCTATTGATTAATTTAAATTAATTAATTTTATCTATTGGATAGAGAAAAATAAACGGGGCCGCAAGACCCCGTTCATCGTGCTGACGCATGGGCATGCCGCAGCTCGCTCAGTTCATCGTCGCCGGCATGTCGAGCTTCGCGACGCCCGGCAGTTGGCATGCGGAAATCGCGTCGCTGATCGCGTCGATCGCGGGCATCCGCGTGAAGCTCTTGCGCCACACGAGCACCACACGGCGATCGGGCACCGGTTCGTTGAACGGCACGTACGACAGCAGCTCGGCATCGGGGCCGTTCGCGCGCGGGCCGACCTCGGCGACCGACATCCGCGGCAGCACGGTGATGCCGACGCCGCTCGCGACCATGTGGCGGATCGTCTCGAGCGACGAGCCCTCGAAGGTCTTCTGGATACCGTCGGCCGTCTGCGAGAAACGCATCAGTTCCGGGCACACGCCGAGCACGTGATCGCGGAAGCAGTGGCCGTTGCCGAGCAGCAGCATGGTTTCCTGCTTCAGGTCCTCGGCGTCGATCTCGTGGCGCTTCTCCCACGGATGGCCGGCCGGCAGTGCGACGACGAACGGCTCGTCGTACAGCGGTCGCACCATCAGGCCGGTTTCCGGGAACGGCAGCGCCATGATCGCTGCATCGATCTCGCCCTGCTTCAGCAGTTCGAGCAGCTTCAGCGTGTAGTTTTCCTGCAGCATCAGCGGCATCTGCGGGACGCGCTGGATCATCTGCTTGACGAGCGTCGGCAGCAGGTACGGCCCGATCGTGTAGATCACGCCGAGGCGGAACGGGCCGACCAGCGGGTCCTTGCCCTGCTTCGCGATCTCCTTGATCGCGAAGGTCTGCTCGAGCACGCGCTGTGCCTGCGTGACGATCTGGTCGCCGATCGGCGTCACGCTCACTTCGCTCGCGCCGCGCTCGAAAATCTGCACGTTGAGCTCGTCTTCGAGCTTCTTGATCGCCACCGACAGCGTCGGCTGGCTCACGAAGCATGCTTCGGCCGCGCGGCCGAAATGCCGCTCGCGCGCAACCGCGACGATGTATTTCAATTCAGTCAGCGTCATTGTGGGTCAATCAGAGATATACAGGCGATAGGTTTAATTTATACACCCTCTGGCACCGGTTCGCCAAGTTTCTCTGCATCGCGGTGCGTCGACTGGCGGTTCAGGATCCGGCCCCAAACCGGTGGATCAGGCCTTCAGGTACTGCTCGCGCGCGCCGAGCCAGCGCGCGAGATGCTGCGTGACGACGTCGGGGTACGCGGCGATCAGCCGCGTCGCGGCCTCGCGCGCCGGGTCGATCAGCCAGCCGTCGGTCTCGAGGTTCGCAAAGCGCAGCATCGCCGCGCCCGACTGGCGCGCGCCGAGGAATTCGCCGGGACCGCGGATTTCGAGGTCGCGCCGCGCGATCTCGAAGCCGTCGGTCGTCTCGCGCATCGTCTTCAGCCGCTCGCGACCGGTAATCGACAGCGGCCCCGTGTACAGCAGCACGCACACCGACGCCGCGGTGCCGCGCCCGACGCGGCCGCGCAACTGGTGCAACTGGGCAAGGCCGAAGCGCTCCGCGTGCTCGATCACCATCAGCGACGCGTTCGGCACGTCGACGCCGACTTCGATCACGGTCGTCGCGACGAGCAACTGCACGTCGTTGCGCGTGAACGCTTCCATCACGCCCGCCTTGTCGGCCGGCGACAGCCGGCCGTGCACGAGCCCGACCTTCAGCTCGGGGAGTGCCGTGGCCAGCGTCTCGTAGGTCTCGACGGCCGTCTGCAACTGCAGCGTCTCGCTCTCCTCGATCAGCGGGCACACCCAGTACACCTGGCGCCCCGTCAGCGCGGCCTCGCGCACGCGGGCGATCACCTCCTCGCGCCGCGCGTCGCCGACGAGGCGCGTCAGCACGGGCGTGCGGCCCGGCGGCAGCTCGTCGATCGTCGAGACCTCGAGATCCGCGTAGTACGTCATCGCGAGCGTGCGCGGAATCGGCGTGGCCGACATCATCAACTGGTGCGGCTGGAAATCGCGCGCGCCGTTGGCCGCGTTCGCGGCCTTCGCGCGCAGCGCGAGACGCTGCTCGACGCCGAAGCGGTGCTGCTCGTCGACGATCACGAGGCCGAGTCGCGCGAATTCGACCGTGTCCTGGATGATCGCGTGCGTGCCGATCACGAGCTGCGCGGTACCGAGCGCGGCCGCCTCGATCGCCGCGCGCTTTTCCTTCGCCTTCAGGCTGCCCGCGAGCCACGCAACCGTGACGCCGAGCGGCTCGAGCCACGCGCGCAGCTTGCGCGCGTGCTGTTCCGCGAGGATTTCGGTGGGCGCCATCAGCGCGGCCTGGTAGCCGGCGTCGATCGCCTGCGTGGCGGCCAGCGCCGCGACGACCGTCTTGCCGCTGCCGACGTCGCCCTGCAGCAGGCGCTGCATCGGGTGCGCGAGCGTGAGGTCGTGCGCGATCTCGTCGACGACGCGCGACTGCGCGCCGGTCAGCGTGAACGGCAGCGCCGCGTAGAGCCGGGTCGTCAGCGCGTCGGCATCGCTCGCGGCGCGGCGCGGCATCGCGGGCGCCGCACGCGTGCGGCGCTCCTCGTGCGCGCGCTTGAGCGAAAGTTGCTGCGCGAGCAGCTCCTCGAACTTGATGCGCGTCCACGCCGGATGCGAGCCATCCATCAGCGCGGCTTCGTCGGAATCGACGCGTGGATGATGCAGGATACGCACGGCCTGCTCGAGCGACGGCACGCCGAGCGGCTTCAGGTACGCGCGATCGATCTCGGGCGGCAGCAGCTCGGGCAGCGGCGTGCGCTCGACCGCGTTCTCGATCGCCTTGCGCAGATAGGCCTGCGACACGCCGGCCGTGCTCGGATAGACGGGCGTGAGCACCTGCGGCAGCGGCGCATCCGCTTCGACCACGCGCACCGCCGGATGCACCATCTCCATCCCGAAGAAGCCGCCGCGCACGTCGCCGCGCACGCGCAGCCGCTGGCCGACGGCCATCTGCTTGACCTGCGAACCGTAGAAATTCAGGAAGCGCAGCACGAGGTGCTCGCCGTCGTCGTCCTGGATCTTCACGACGAGCTGGCGGCGCGGCCGGTACGCGACCTCGTTGTCGAACACGACGCCTTCGGTCTGCGCGATGCCGCCCGGCAGCAATTCGCCGATCGGCGTGAGCGTGGTTTCGTCCTCATAGCGCATCGGCAGATGCAGCACGAGATCGATCGAGCGCGTGAGGCCGAGCTTCGCGAGCTTGTCGACGGTCTTCACGGGTTTGTCGGCGGCCGCCTTCTTCTTGCGCTTCGTGCCGGATGCGCCCGCTTCGTCGGTTCCCGTGCCGCCTTCGGCATCGGGCGCGGCGGCGGCCGGCTGCGCGAGCCGCCCGTCGGCGCCGCGCTTCGGGCCGGCCCGGCGCGGCGCGGCGCGCTGCGGCTCGGCATGCCCCTGCGCATCGCGCTCCGCCGCGCGATGCGCAGGCAACGCAACGTCCTCCGAGTCGAACGGATCGGCGGAATCGGCAACGGTGGCGGTGGAACGGCGTGGTGACACAGGCATCGGATCGTCTGGGTGCTTCGCAAGGCAAGTACAATAGCGGCTTTCACGTCGTCCGAACGAACGACGCCGGCCAGGCCGCGCATCCCGTCATCATAGCGGCTCGCGCGCCCCATTTACGCGTTTCCGCCCTGCCGGCGACGCCCGCCGGCCGCTTCGAACCAGCCCGCATGTTCACGCTTTCCGATTTCGATTTCAATCTGCCGCCCGAGCTGATTGCGCAAACCGCGCTGTCCGACCGCACCGCGAGCCGCCTGCTCGAGGTCGACCGCACCGTCGAGCCCGCGCGCTTCGTCGACCGCCGTTTCGCCGAGCTGCCGTCGTGCATCGCGCCCGGCGACCTGCTCGTCTTCAACGATACCAAGGTGCTGAAGGCGCGGTTCTTCGGCCAGAAGGCCAGCGGCGGCAAGATCGAGGTGCTGATCGAGCGCGTGACGGGCACGCACACGGCGCTCGCGCAGATCCGCGCGAGCAAGTCGCCGGGCGCCGGCACGACGCTGCGTCTCGCCGATGCGTTCGACGTGACCGTCGGCGAGCGCGTCGAGCCGTTCTTCACGCTGCACTTCCCCGAGCCGTGCCTCGTGCTGATCGAGCAGTACGGCCGCCTGCCGCTGCCGCCGTATATCGAGCACGATCCCGACGCGACCGACGAGACGCGCTACCAGACCGTCTACGCGAGCAATCCGGGCGCGGTCGCCGCGCCGACGGCCGGGCTGCACTTCGACCAGCCGCTGCTCGACAAGCTCGACGCGATGGGCGTCGAACGCGCGACGCTGACGCTGCACGTCGGCGCCGGCACGTTCCAGCCGGTGCGCGTCGACAACATCGCCGAGCACAAGATGCACAGCGAGTGGTACGACCTGCCGCAGTCGCTCGCCGACCGGATCGCCGCGACCCGCGCGCGCGGCAGCAGCGTGATCGCGGTCGGCACGACGTCGATGCGCGCGCTCGAAGCCGCCGCGCGCGCGGCCGACGAAGCGGGCCGCCCGCTCGCGGCGACGCAGGCCGAGACCGACATCTTCATCACGCCCGGCTATCGATTCCGCGTGGTCGACCGGCTCGTCACGAACTTCCACCTGCCGAAGTCGACGCTGCTGATGCTGGTGTCCGCGTTCGCGGGCGTCGAGACGATCCGCGCGGCGTACCGGCACGCGATCGACGAACGCTATCGATTCTTCAGCTACGGCGACGCGATGCTGCTCACGCGGCGCGACACGCCGGAGACACCGGAGACGCCGCGCGTTTAAGCACACGGCGGCACGCGCAGGCACGACCCGCATTCGCCGTTTGCCCGCCCCGCGCGCCGCGATGGCAGCACCCGTTTTTTCACCGCCGCCGGTCGCCCGGCGGCGTTTCCAACATGCGCCGGACTTGCGATCCGGAGTCAGCGCTTCAGCGCATACTCCGGTCCCATGCAAAGCTTTTTCCGGTAGCAAGGAGCACGACACGATGACCGAAGGTTCATCCCACGATACGCACGCCCCCGTGCACGACCGCCCGGCGGGCGGGCTCGAATTCGAACTGCTGACGACCGACGGCCATGCGCGCCGCGGCCGCGTGAAGCTCAACCACGGTGTGGTCGAAACGCCGATCTTCATGCCGGTCGGCACGTACGGCACCGTGAAGGCGATCCAGCCGCGCGAGCTGCACGAGATCAAGGCCCAGATCATCCTCGGCAACACGTTCCACCTGTGGCTGCGCCCGGGCCTCGACACGATCGACGCACACGGCGGCCTGCACGGCTTCATGGGCTGGAACAAGCCGATCCTGACCGACTCGGGCGGCTTCCAGGTGTTCTCGCTCGGCGACCTGCGCAAGATCACCGAGGACGGCGTCACGTTCGCGTCGCCGATCAACGGCGACAAGCTGTTCCTGTCGCCGGAAGTATCGATGCAGATCCAGAAGGTGCTGAATTCCGACGTCGTGATGCAGTTCGACGAGTGCACGCCGTACGCAACCGACGGCGTGCCGACGACGCACAAGGAAGCGGCCGACTCGATGCGCATGTCGCTGCGCTGGGCGAAGCGCTCGCTCGACGAATTCAACCGGCTCGGCAACCCGAATGCCCTCTTCGGGATCGTTCAGGGCGGGATGTTCGAGGACCTGCGCGACGAATCGCTCGCGGGCCTGTCGGAGCTCGGCTTCCACGGCCTCGCGATCGGCGGGCTGTCGGTCGGCGAGCCGAAGGAAGACATGATGCGCGTGCTGCGGCACGTGGGGCCGAAGCTGCCGGCCAACAAGCCGCACTACCTGATGGGCGTCGGCACGCCGGAGGATCTGGTCGAGGGCGTCGCCAACGGCGTCGACATGTTCGACTGCGTGATGCCGACCCGCAACGCGCGCAACGGCTGGCTGTTCACGCGCTTCGGCGACGTGAAGATCCGCAACGCGACGCACAAGAACTCGCTGAAGCCGCTCGATGCGAGCTGCACGTGCTACACGTGCCAGAACTTCTCGCGCGGCTACCTGCATCACCTGCACCGCGTCGGCGAAATCCTCGGCGCGCAGCTCAACACGATCCACAACCTGCACTACTACCTGCAGTTGATGAGCGAGATCCGCGATGCGATCGAGACCCATACGTTCGACGCGTTCCGCCAGCGCTTCGCGGAGGATCGCGCGAGAGGCGTCGACTGACGGGCCGCGTGGGGGCTCGTCACATAGGACGTGTACTAAATAACGCACCCCAATCGCCCGTCACGACCGCCAAACATTACAATTGCCTTTCCAAACAAGTCGCAATGGTGCCGGTTCGCGCTTTAACAGCTTGATCCGAAAGCGCATTTGCCGAGCCGTTTGCGCATGGGGCCGGTGGTAGAATAACCGGCTTATTTTTCGATCTTCCCCTACGGAGAGACCAACGTGCCGTTCATTTCCAATGCCTTCGCGCAAGGTGCCGGTGGCGCCGAATCGAGCCTGATGAGCTTCCTGCCGCTCATCCTGATGTTCGGCGTGCTCTACTTCATCATGATCCGTCCGCAGATGAAGCGTCAGAAGGAGCACCGCAACATGCTCGCGGCCATGGCCAAGGGCGACGAAGTCGTCACGAGCGGCGGCGTCGTCGGCAAGGTGACGAAGGTCACCGAAGGCTACATCGGCATCGAGATCGCCGAAGGCACCGAAATCACCGTGCAGAAGGCCGCGGTCACGACCATTCTGCCGAAGGGCACGATCAAGTCGCTGTAAGCCCTTCACCGAGCGTCCGGCCCCCCGCGCCGTGCCCGCCTGAGAGAGCGGGCCGCCGCGGCGCCGGACGCGACGCTTTCACGCCAACCACCCGTTCGGCCCCCTCATGAATCGTTATCCACTCTGGAAATATGTCGTGATGGTCGTGGCGCTCGCCATCGGCCTTCTGTACACATTGCCCAACTTCTTCGGCGAAGCGCCGGCGGTGCAGGTGTCGAGCGGCAAGGCCACGGTCAAGCTCGACTCGACCACGCTGACCCAGGTCGAATCGGCGCTCGCATCCGCGCAGATCACGCCGGACGACGTCACCTTCGAGAACACGGCGACCAACGCGAACATCCGCGTGCGCCTGAAGGACACCGATACGCAGCTGCGCGTCAAGGACCTGCTGCAGAAGTCGCTGAACGCCGACCCGAACGATCCGCAGTACGTCGTCGCACTGAACCTGCAGAGCGCGTCGCCGCGCTGGCTGACCGCCCTGCACGCGCTGCCGATGTATCTCGGCCTCGACCTGCGCGGCGGTGTCCACTTCCTGCTCCAGGTCGACATGACGGGCGCGCTCACGAAGAAGCTCGACTCCGACGCATCCGACGCGCGCTCGCTGCTGCGCGACAAGAACATCCGCGACGGCGGCGTGAGCCGCGTCGACCAGTCCGTCGTCGTCAACTTCAGCGATGCGCAGACCGCGGACGACGCCCGCAAGGTGCTCGCACAGTCGATCACCGAACTGCAATGGGCGACCCAGCCCGGCGGCGGCGGCACGCAGGTCGTCGGCACGTTCACGCCGGCCGTGCAGAAGTCCGTCGAGGACGCCGCGCTCAAGCAGAACCTGACGACGCTCCACAACCGCGTGAACGAACTCGGCGTGTCGGAACCGATCCTGCAGCAGCAAGGCAGCGACCGCATCGTCGTCGAACTGCCGGGCGTGCAGGACACCGCGAAGGCGAAGGACATCATCGGCCGCACCGCGACGCTCGAGGCACGCCTCGCCGACCCGATCAACACGCACCCGAACCCGAACGACCCCGTGCCGCCGGGCGAGGAGCTGTTCACGCAGGGCATCCAGGCCCCCGTGCTGCTGAAGAAGGACGTGATCTTCACCGGCGACCGCATCATCGATGCATCGGCCGGTTTCGACGAACACCAGCGTCCGTCGGTCAACATCCGCCTCGATTCGGCGGGCGGCCGCGCGGTGCGCACGGTGTCGCGCGACAACATCGGCAAGCCGATGGCGATGGTGCTGTTCGAGAAGGGCAAGGGCGAAGTGCTGACGGTCGCGACGATCCAGTCGGAACTCGGCGACCGCTTCCAGATCACGGGCCAGCCGACGCCGCAGGCCGCGGCCGACCTCGCGCTGCTGCTGCGCGCCGGTTCGCTCGCCGCGCCGATGGACATCATCGAGGAACGCACGATCGGCCCGAGCCTCGGCGCCGACAACATCAAGATGGGCGTCCACTCGGTGATCTGGGGCTTCTGCGCGATCGCCGTGTTCATGATCGCGTACTACATGCTGTTCGGCGTGGTCTCGGTGATCGGCCTGTCGGTGAACCTGCTGCTGCTCGTCGCCGTGCTGTCGCTGATGCAGGCAACGCTGACGCTGCCCGGTATCGCCGCAATCGCGCTCGCGCTCGGCATGGCGATCGACTCGAACGTGCTGATCAACGAGCGTGTGCGAGAAGAACTGCGCGCGGGCCAGCCGCCGCAGCTCGCGATCCAGGCCGGCTACGCGCACGCGTGGGCGACGATTCTCGACTCGAACGTCACGACGCTGATCGCCGGCCTCGCGCTGCTCGCGTTCGGCTCGGGCCCGGTTCGCGCGTTCGCGATCGTGCACTGCCTCGGTATCCTGACGTCGATGTTCTCCGCGGTGTTCTTCTCGCGCGGGATCGTCAACCTCTGGTACGGCGGCCGCAAGAAGCTGAAGTCGCTCGCGATCGGCCAGGTGTGGAGGCCGGAAGGCGCGGCAGCCCCCGCGTCGTTCACCGACGCGGACGAATCGACCGACACCGCGCGCGCCGCGAAGCTCGCCGCCCCCGCGAAGGGCAACGCGCCGCGCACCGGCAAGCCGCAACTGCGCAACCGCGCGCAGCAAGGCGTGTCGCCGAAGAAACCGGGCTCGACCCAATAAGGCCCCGGAGACGAGACCATGGAATTTTTCCGCATCCGTAAAGACATTCCGTTCATGCGGCACGCGCTGGTGTTCAACGTGATCTCGCTGGTCACGTTCCTCGCCGCCGTGTTCTTCCTGTTCCACCGCGGGCTGCACCTGTCCGTCGAATTCACCGGCGGTACGGTGATCGAGGTGCAGTACCAGCAGGCCGCCGAACTCGAACCCGTGCGCGCGACGCTCGGCAAGCTCGGCTACGCCGACGCGCAGGTGCAGAACTTCGGCACGTCGCGCAACGTGCTGATCCGCCTGCAGTTGAAGGAAGGCCTCACGTCCGCGCAGCAGAGCGACCAGGTGATGGGCGCGCTGAAGGCGCAGAACCCGGACGTCACGCTGCAGCGTGTCGAGTTCGTCGGCCCGCAGGTCGGCAGGGAGCTCGCGACCGACGGCCTGCTCGCGCTCGCGTGCGTCGTGATCGGCATCGTGATCTACCTGTCGTTCCGCTTCGAATGGAAGTACGCGGTCGCCGGCATCATCGCCAACCTGCACGACGTCGTGATCATTCTCGGCTTCTTCGCGTTCTTCCAGTGGGAGTTCTCGCTGGCGGTGCTCGCGGCGATCCTCGCGGTGCTCGGCTACTCGGTCAACGAGTCGGTCGTCATCTTCGACCGGATCCGCGAGACGTTCCGTCGCGAACGCAAGATGAGCGTGCAGGAAGTGATCAACCACGCGATCACGACCACGATGTCGCGGACGATCATCACGCACACGTCGACGGAAATGATGGTGCTGTCGATGTTCTTCTTCGGCGGCCCGACGCTGCACTACTTCGCGCTCGCGCTGACGGTCGGCATCATGTTCGGCATCTACTCGTCGGTGTTCGTCGCGGGCTCGCTCGCGATGTGGCTCGGCATCAAGCGCGAAGACCTGATCAAGGACAAGAAGACCGCGCACGATCCGGACGATCCGAACGCGGGCGCGCAGGTTTAAGCGCCGCGCCGTTTCGGCAAACGCACGAAGGCCGGTCCTGTCGGACCGGCCTTTTTTCATGCACGGGCCGTGCGGCGCGCGGCCCGCCCGACAGGCACGGTCACGGGCGTCGGCTACAATCGTCACCGCCCTGCCCTGTTGCATGCCGGCCGCGCGCCGGCGGGCAAGCCCCCTCGCCACCCGTCCGAACGCGCGGTCCCGATGAAGTCTCCGATGTGTATCGTTCGTCGCCTCACCGTCTGCGCAATCGTCGCGGCTGCGTTGCTGCCGTGCACGCAACCTGCCGGCGCACAGTCGGCATCCGCACCAGCAACCGCGCCGCCCGCCGCACCGCCTGCCGCACAACCCGTCGCCCCACCTGCCGCTCCCCCGGCCTCCCAGCCTGCCGCCGCATCGCCGTCGCCCTGCCCGCCCGACTGGGAGCCGCAGATCTGCGAACTGAAGGCCGCCGTCGAAGTGCTGAAGAAACAGCACCTGACCGACGTCGACATCGGCGCGCTGCTCGACGCCGCGACCCACGAAGGGATCAAGACACTGCCGTACGCACGCTTCTTCACCGCGAAGGAACGCCAGGAGCAGCTCGACGACGAGCGGCGCGCCCGCGACGGCACGCCGGGCATCGGGATCGTCTTCGAGACGCGGCCCGACGGGCTGCACATCATCGACGTGATTCCCGACGCACCGGCCGAGAAGGCCGGCGTGCGCCCCGACGATCTCGTCGTCGCGATGAACGACAGGAGCGTCGTCGGCATCGACGGCAGCGAGCTCGTGAAACTCGCGAAGGGCGACGCGGGCGTCCCGCTGAAGCTCACGGTGCAGCGCGGCCCGCAGCATGCGGTGCTGAGCTTCGCGCCCGTGCGCGCGATCGTCAAGCCGCACCCGGCGATCGCGAAGCGGCTCGACGGCGACATCCTGTACACGCGGCTGTCGAGCTTTCCGGAACCGGCGGTCGGCGACTATATCGACGCGGTGCAGGCCGCACGCCGCACGGGCCCGCCGGTGCAAGGGATGATTCTCGACCTGCGCATCAACGGCGGCGGCGCGCTCAATGCGGCGATCGGCATCGCCGCGCTGTTCGCCGGACGCGACCGCACCGCGATGGTGACGGTCGAGCGCGGCGACACCCACCGCCGCCGCTTCGCGACCAACTGGCCCGACTACGAACTGCCGGTCATGCACGGGCAGGATCCGCTCGCGCCGCTGCAGGCCGACGACTGGTGGCGCACCGTGCCGCTCGTCGTGCTCGTCGACGGACAGAGCGCGTCGGCCGCCGAAGCGACCGCGGCGGCGTTGAAGGATCTCGGCCGCGCAAAACTGCTCGGCATGCCGACCTACGGGAAGGGGCTCGCGCAGACTGGCGTCGACCTGATCGACGGCACGCGCCTGAACTTCACGTTCGCGCGCAACCTGCGGCCGAACGGCTGCCCGATGGACGGCTACGGCGTCGTGCCGGACTGGCTCGTGCCGCCGCGCCGCGACTCGGACGTCGACGGCGTGCTGCTGTGGTACCGGGAAGTCGATCTAGCGCGCGCGCCGTATGCGGACCGGCTGGCGCCCGACCCGTTCGCACAGGTGCGCAAGGAACGGCAGAAGCTGCGCGAAGCGCGCGTGCGTGCGAAGGTCGATACGTCGAAAAGCGCGGCGCTGCCGCAACGCGCGTTCGGCACCGCCGGCGACTGGCAGTTACAGCAGGCGCTCGCCGCGCTCGCGGGGCGCCCCGTGCGGACCGTCGACGCGCCGGCGCAATTGATGCCGGCGCAGCCCGTATGCGAACACGGCGGCAACTGACGCGCCGCCGCCCGCCCTTCTAGCGGAAGCCGAACCGCCGGCGCAGCACGACCAGCGCCGCGAGGCTCAGCACGGCCGCGAACATCAGGTAGAAGCTCGGCGCGGTCTTCAGACCGGTCGCGCGGATCAGCCACGCGATGATGAACGGCCCGAAGCCGCCGAAGATCGTCACCGCGACGTTATACGCGAGCGACATCCCGGTCGTGCGCGTCTGCACCGGAAACACCTCGGACAGCAGGCCCGGCAACGCCGCGAAGTAGCCGGTCATCAGGAACGCGAGCAGCACCTGCAGCGCGATCAGCGTGCCGAAGCCCGGATGCGCGACGAGATACGCGAATGCCGGATAGATCAGCACGAGGATGCCGATGGCCGGCGCGATCATCACGCGCACGCGACCGTAACGGTCCGACCAGTGGCCGACGAGCGGCGCGAACGCCATCTGGATCACGCCGACGACGAGGATCGCCGCGAACGCGGCGGACGGTGCGAGGCCGAGCTGCTTCACGCCGTAGGTCGGCATGAACAGCACGAGATAGGTCGCGACGGTGCCGAGCACGACCACGCCCATTGCGGCAACCAGGCGCGCCTTGTGCGACGCGAACGTGTCGCGCAGCGGGTTCGCGGTGCCTTCGGCCGCGAGGAATTCGGGTGTCTCGTCGACCTTGGTGCGGATGTAGTAGGCGACGGGCCCGAGCAGCAGCCCGAAGAAGAACGGCACGCGCCAGCCCCACGCAGCCATCTGCGCGGCCGAGAGCTGCGCGTTCAGCACGGTGCCGAAGCCGGCGGCGAGCAGCGTCGTGAGCCCCTGGCTCGCGACCTGCCAGCTCGCGAAGAAGCCGCGCCGGCCCGGCACGTGTTCGGCGAGGAACGCGGTCGCGCTGCCGAACTCGCCGCCGGCCGAAAAGCCCTGCATCAGCCGCGCGGCGACGAGGATTACCGGCGCGGCGACGCCGATCGTCTCGTAGGTCGGCAGCACCGCGATGATCAGCGTGCCGACCATCATCAGCAGGATCGACAGCGTGAGCGCGGCCTTGCGGCCCGCGCGGTCGGCATAGGCGCCGAGCACGATCGCGCCGAGCGGCCGCATGAAGAACGACACGCCGAAGGTGCCGAGCGTGAGCAGCAGCGACACGGTATCGTTGCCGGCCGGAAAGAACAGCTTCGAGATCGTCACCGCGAAGAAGCCATAGACGACGAGATCGAACCACTCGAGCGCATTGCCGATCGACGCGGCGACCACCGCGCGCCACACGCGCGGCGACGAGGCAATGGAACGGGACTGCGTGGCGGCATGCATCGGCGATCTCCTTGTCGTTGCACGTTCTGTTCGAGGCGGCCGCGACCACGCTCGCGCCGTCGGCCCGCCCGGCGCCTCGAGCGGCGCCCGGGCGATTATAGGCGCGCAAAAAAAACCGCCGCGCCCCCGGCAACGGGAACGCGGCGGTTCGCACGCGACGGGCCGGCCGCAGCGGCAGGCCCGGCCGGCGGCGTTACTGCTGCTTGACGGCTTCGGCCGAGATCAGCAGCTTCGTCTTCATCTTGAAGCCGTACTGCTTGCCGTAGTCGAGGCCGAAATCGTCGCGGCTGAATTCGCCGACCGCGTCGACGCCGCACACTTCACGCTTGAGCATCGGGTGCGGCATGCACTTGAACGAATCGATCTTCAGCGTCAGCGGCTTCGTGACGCCATGCAGCGTCAGGTTGCCGACCACCGACACCGGCTTGTCGCCGTCGAACTTGATCGTGCCCTTGTAGTTCGCCTGCGGGAACTTCGCGACATCGAAGAATTCGTTCGTCTGCAGGTGCTCGTCGAGCTTCGCGCTGCCCGTCTGGATCGACGCGACGTCGGTCGTCACGTCGACGGTGCCCGTCTTCGCCGCGCGGTCGAGCGTCACGGTGCCGCTCGACTTGTCGAACTTGCCGCGCCAGACCGACAGGCCGCCGAAGTGGTCGGCCTCGAAGCTCGGGTACGTGTGGCTCGGGTCGAACTGGTACGTCGCGCTGTCGGCGAATGCCGAGAACGACAGCGACGCGGCCAGCGCGCCTGCGGCGATCATCAGATGCTTTTTCAACTCTTTCTCCTTGGAACGGCGCCGCGCCCTCGCGCGGCATTCGGGTGACGCGATAGCCCGCCGCTTACTTCGTGGCGACGAGATGGAACTTGATCTGCACTTCGTCCGCGACGATCGACGTGTCCTTCCACTCGCCGGTGCCGACGTTGAACGCCGAACGCTTGATCGGCAGCACGCCGTCGAACGTCTGCGTCGCGCCGCTCTGCGCGACCGTGACGGGCACCGTGACGGTCTCGGACTTGCCCTTGATCGTCAGTTTGCCGGTCACGTTGTACTTGTTGCCGCCGACCGGCGCGATCGCCGACGACACGAACGTCGCCTGCGGATAGGTCTTCGCGTCGAACCAGTCCTTGCCCGCGACCTGGTCGTTGTACATCTTGTCGCCGAGGTCATAGCTCGCGACGTCGATCGTCATTTGCGCGCTGCCCTGCGCGGCCTTCGCCGGATCGAACTTCACCTGCGCGGAAAACTTCCTGAACGCCCCCTCGGTCGGCACGTTCATCTGCTTCGACACGGCGGACACCTTGCTCTTAGCGAGATCGACATCGGCGAGCGCCGCGCCCGACGCGACAAGTGCCACCGCGGCGAACGCGGTCAGCATGGAGCGGGAAAAAGACACTTTCATGGGATCCTTCATTTGGCAAAGGGAAGCATCCGCGACAGCAGGCCGTCGCGGTCCAACAACTGGTGCTTGAACGCCGCGAGCACGTGCAGCGACACGAGCGCAAGCAGAATGTAATTCAAAGACACGTGGAGTGTCTTGAAGGTTTCCTTGAGCACAGGATCGGGGTCGATCAGCCGCGGCAGCGGCACGATGCCGAGATAGACGACCGGGATGTTCGACGCCGAGCTGTACAGGTAGCCCGTCACCGGAATCACCAGCATCAGCACGTACAGCAGGATATGCACGCCGTGCGACGCCGCACGCTGCCACGCCGGCGTATCGCCCGGCAGCGGCGGCGGCACGTGCGTCGCGCGCCACAGCACGCGCACCACGGCCAGCGCGAACGCCGTCACGCCGATCCACTTGTGCCACGAGAAGTACTTCAGCTTCGTCGGCGTGAAGCCGGGGATGTCCGTCATCACCCAGCCGAGCGCGAAGCCGCTGACGATCAGCAGCGCGATCAGCCAGTGCAGCGCGATCGCGGTCTGCGTATAGCGTACCGGCCTGGCCGGCAGCGAATTCGATGCCATCTTGGATTCCTCAGTTCAGCGAACAGCTACGCCGGCCACGAGTCCGACGCATGTCAAGGGCGCCATGCTACCGCAACCTTTTGACCTGCGCGGACTCTGAGGACAGGCATGTCAGCCTGCTGCCCGCTTCCCGCCATGTTACCGATCGGTCACTCGACACGCGATCGTTGACACGCCGAAAAAGGCCTTTTGGTAAGATTGGCGCGGGTTCCGGCCCCGTCGACGCGCTCCCCCAGCCGTCGCACAACCGCTTTTTCCATGCAACGAAACGACCTGATTGCCTGTCACGAGTGCGACGCACTGTTGCACAAACCGCGCCTCGGCAGCCGCGAAATCGCGCGCTGTCCGCGCTGCGACGCACTGCTCTATCGCAACAGCGCCGCGCAAATCGAGCGGATCTGCGCGCTCGCGCTCGCGGCACTGATCACGTTCACGATCGCGCAGGCGTTCCCGATCCTCGAAATGGACGTGAACGGCAACCGCGTGCAGACGACGCTGATCGGCGCGATCGACTCGCTGTGGCGCCAGGACATGGCGATCGTCGGCGTGATGGTGTTCTGCTCGACCGTGCTGTTCCCGCTCGTCGAGATGGCCGCGCTGCTGTACCTGCTGCTGCCGATTCGGCGCGGCGTCGTGCCGCCCGGCTTCAACCTGGTGCTGCGCGCGATCGAGCTCGTGCGGCCATGGGGCATGATCGAGGTGTTCATGCTCGGGATCCTCGTGACGATCGTGAAGATGGTGAGCCTCGCACGTGTCGTTCCCGATGCCGCGCTGTTTGCGTTCGCCGCGCTCACGCTGATGATCGCCGTCGTGCTGATGTTCGATCCGCGCACGCTGTGGGACATCGCCGACGATCTGCGCGCCGCTCGCACGGGCGCGCAGCCCGACGACGCCGCGCCGCCGCCGGAAGCCGCCCGCCGATGACGACACCGACCGCCGCCCGCGAGGGCTACGCCAGTTGTCACACGTGCGGGCTCGTGCAGACGCTCGACCGGCCGCACGCGCACTGCGCGCGCTGCGGCAGCGCGCTGCATTTCCGCATCCCGAACAGCGTCATGCGCACGTGGGCGCTGCTGCTCGCCGCCGCGATCCTCTACATTCCGGCGAACCTGCTGCCGATCATGCGCACCGCGTCGATCGTCGGCTCGCAGGAAGACACGATCATGAGCGGCGTCATCTATTTCTGGGTGTCGGGCGACTGGCCGCTCGCCGTCGTCGTGTTCGTCGCGAGCATCCTCGTGCCGATGCTCAAGCTCGGCGTGCTGCTGATCCTCGTGATCAGCGCGCAGCGCCGCTCGCCGTGGCGGCCGCTGCAGCGCACGCGCCTGTTCCGGATCGTCGAGCGCATCGGCCGCTGGTCGATGCTCGACATCTTCGTCGTGACGCTGACCGTCGCGCTCGTCCATTTCCGCTCGCTCGCCGTCATCACGGCCGGCCCCGGCGCGCTCGCGTTCGGCTCGGTCGTGATCCTGACGATGCTCGCGTCGATGCAGTTCGATCCCCGCCTGATCTGGGATCCAGTCGAAAACTCAGGGAATCACCATGAATAGTCCGCAAGGCCCGCAGCACGACCAGCCCCGGCCGCCCGATCCGATGATCTCGACCAAAAGCGGCTGGCTGCCGTCGCTCGTCTGGCTCGTGCCGCTGATCGCCGCGCTGATCGGCATCGGCCTCGTGATCAAGTCCGTGCGCGAGCGCGGCCCGGAAATCACGATCAGCTTCCACAGCGCCGAAGGGCTCGAGCCCGGCAAGACCCAGGTCAAGTACAAGGACGTCGAGATCGGCATGGTCAAGACGATCAAGCTGTCGAAAGATCTGTCGCGCGTGCTCGTCCAGGTGCAGCTCAAGAAGGAAGCCGAGGACTTCGCGGTCAAGGGCTCGCGCTTCTGGATCGTGCGACCGCGCGTCGGTGCGACCGGCGTGTCGGGGCTCGGCACGCTGCTGTCCGGCGCATATATCGGCGTCGACGCCGGCCACGGGCAGGATACGCTGACCGACTTCACGGGCCTCGAGACACCGCCCGCCGTCACGGGCGACCAGAAAGGCACGCAGTACGTGCTGCGCGGCGATTCGCTCGGCTCGGTCGACATCGGCTCGCCCGTCTACTACCGCCGCGTGCAGGTCGGCCAGGTGGTCGGCTTCTCGCTCGACAAGGACGGCACGGGCGTCACGTTCAACGTGTTCGTCAATGCGCCGTACAACCAGTACGTCGGCGTGAATTCGCGCTGGTGGCAGGCCAGCGGCGTCGACCTGCGGCTCGATTCGAGCGGCCTGAAGCTGAACACGCAGTCGCTCGCGACGGTGATCCTCGGCGGTATCGCGTTCCAGACGCCGCCGAACCAGGGCAGCGGCGCGACGGCGCCGAACAACACGACGTTCCGCCTCGCCCCCGACGAGGGCGACGCGATGCGCGACCCGGACGGCCAGCCGCTGCAGGTCGTGATGAACTTCAACCAGTCGCTGCGCGGGCTCGCTGTCGGCGCGACGGTCGACTTCCGCGGCATCGTGCTCGGCGAAGTGACGAACATCGGCATCGACTACGATCCGAAGACGAAGAACTTCACGATGCCGGTGACGATGAACGTGTATCCGGAGCGCCTCGGCCGCCGCTTCCGCGAGACGATCGAGAGCAAGGGCGAACCGGCCCGCCGCGAAATCGTCGAGCGGCTCGTCCAGCACGGGCTGCGCGGCCAGTTGCGCACCGGCAACCTGCTGACGAGCCAGTTGTACGTCGCGCTCGACTTCTTCCCGAAGGCGCCGGTCGTGAAGATCGACACGGCGCGTCAGCCGCTCGAGCTGCCGACCGTGCCGAACACGCTCGACGAACTGCAGTTGCAGGTCGCCGATATCGCGAAGAAGCTCGACAAGGTGCCGTTCGACCAGATCGGCGCGAACCTGAACAGCGCGCTGTCGAACGCCGACAAGCTGTTCAAGCAGCTCGACACGCAGGTCGCGCCGGAAGCGCGCGACACGCTGTCGGCCGCGAAGCAGACCTTCTCGACCGCCGAAGCGACGCTGCAGCAGGATTCGCCGCTGCAGTCCGACGTGCGCGGCGCGCTGAAGGAACTCACGCGCACGCTGCAGTCGCTGAACGCGCTCGCCGACTATCTGGAGCGTCACCCCGAATCGCTGCTCAAGGGCAAGCCAGGAGATCAACAATGACGACACGCGTGAACGGTTTCGCGAGCGGCGCGGCTGCGGCCGTCGCCGCACTCGCGCTCGCCGCGTGCAGCTCGCCGCCCGCGCGGTTCTACACACTCAGCCCGGCCGACGCCGCGGCCCCGGTGCGCACCGCGCCGGCCAACCCGGCGTTCCTGATCGAGGTGCCGTCCGTCGGCGTGCCCGATCAGGTCGCGAAGAACCAGCTGGTCGTGCAGAAGAACGCCGCGCAGGTCGACGTGCTCGAACAGGAACGCTGGGCATCGCCGCCCGCGGACGAGATCCGCCGCGCGCTGTCCGACGATCTCGCCGCGCAGCTCGGCACGATCGACGTCGCGAATTCCGCGTACCCGCCCGGCGTGCCCGTGTATCGCGTCAGCGTGAACGTGCAGCGCTTCGAGTCGTGGCCCGGCAAGCGTGCCGCGGTCGACGCCGTGTGGAGCGTGCGCTCGCTCGGCACGCAGGCCGTGATGACGTGCCGCACGAGCGTCGCGGAACCGGTGGCCGACGGCTACGACGCGCTCGTCGCCGGCCACCGGCGCGCGCTCGACGTAGTCGCCACGCAGGCCGCGGCCGGCGTGCGCGCGATGGCCGCACGCCGCGGCACGGCACCCGCGGCCGGCAGCAAGACGGCCGCCGCGCCGGTCGTGCCGTGCCCGGCCAACCCGACGTCCGGCGGCGACGGCGGCGCGACGGGCAAGTCCGGCGCATAAGCGGGCAACGCACTGGCGAACGTTCGACGCAGCGTTCGTCGGCGCGGCTTCGTCCGGCGCGACACGCCCGCCGGCGATCGCCGGCGGCCCCTGTCGCAGCCGGCGTCGCACCGCCTTCATCGGCCGAACGGCCATTTGCATTGTTTGTCAAAATCGGCCGGAACCGGCGCCATCCAACGCGGTCGGCTTGCGTTTTCCCGCCTGATTGACGATCCTACGCACTTTCAGGCTCGCGCCGTTCGTCGTGCGCATCAGCCAGCGGTGCCGGGTCGCGTTCGGCCCGACCGCCGTGCCCCCGGCGCCCGCACGCGATCGGCGTGCACCGCAGCGGGGCAGCCGTACCGCGGGTCGCCGCGCAACGTCCGGCAACCTGCCCCGTCTCACCCGTTCTCCCCGGCGCCGTGCCGCGTTCCCGGCCGGCACCCCGAACCCGCCCGTCCAGGGCTTTCGCTATTCCGTTTATGTTTCGTTCCCTGACGACCCTGATCAAGAAGTGGCGCGCGTCGCGCAATGCCGGTCACCAGCTCGATGCGCTGCTCGCGCACGCCGACGCCGATGCGTCGTACGCCGAGCGCAGCGAATGGCTGATCGAGCTCGCGCACTGGCTGCGCCGCAACGGCACGATGCAGGCCGCGCAAGACGCGCCGGCCGAGCGCGACGCCGACGTGCGCGCATATCCGGCCCATGCACGGCTGCGCTACCTGTTCCACGTGCTCGATCGCAATCCCGCATGGAAGGCGCACGCGGCGCGGATCCTGCGCGGCATCCTGCGCGAATGCGACGGCATCTCGCTGCTGTGCGACGCCGGCATGCCCGTGCATTCGGGCTTCTTCGGCGCGCTGTTCGAGCGGATCGACTCGTCGCTGATCCCGCCCGCGCCAAACCGCCGCGAGCTGTCGGCGCTGTTCACGCTGATGTTCCCGGCACCCGAGGACGCGCAATGGATCGACGCGCTGCCCGACGACCTGCTCGCGCGCCTCGCCGAGCTGTTCTCGTTCGACGTCACCGACGAAGAGCGCCACGAGCCGGGCTCGTTCTCGCGCGACCTGCTGGCCGCGCTGCACAACCTGACCTGCCAGATCAGCTCGACCGGCCTGTCGCAGACGGTGCGCAGCCGGCTGTCCGACGACGACGCACGCAAGCCGCTCGAAACGCAGCCGTTCTACCGCCTCACGCGCGCGATGCTCGCGGTCGAGACCGCACACGCGGCCGTCGAGGACGGCGGCGACCCGAGCAAGCTGCTGCACGAGGTGAACTACTTGCGCGTGCTGCTCGACGAATGCCGGATCGCAGTCGACAACGTGTTCTCGCACCTGTACCAAAACGGCGTGTCGGTCGACATCGTGTTCCAGGTCGAACGGATGCGCATGCGTATCCTGCGCGCCGAAATGCTGCTGAACGCGTGGATGGCACGCGACGACCTGCACGGGATGGCACGCCTGACGGCCGAGCTGGTCGACGCGAACCAGAACAGCCAGAGCGTCACGCACCTCGTGCGCAGCAACTTCTCGCTGTTCGCGCGCAAGCTCGTCGAGACCAACGCGGACACCGGCGAGCACTACATCTCGCGCGGCCGCGCCGAGTACCTGAAGATGTTGCGGATGGCCGCGGGCGGCGGCCTCGTCACGGTCGTGACCGTGTGCGTGAAGTTCGCGATTACGGGCGCGCACCTGCAGTCGATGCTCGAAGGGCTGCTCGCGGGCGTCAACTACGCGGCCAGCTTCATGCTGATGCACTTCCTGCACTTCACGCTCGCGACCAAGCAGCCCGCGATGACCGCGCCGACGCTCGCGCGCGAACTCGACGACACCGGCCACGAGGAAGGCGTGAAGGCGTTCGTGTCGTCGGTGATCGCGCTGATTCGCACGCAGGCGGCCGCGATTTCCGGCAACGTGCTCGTCGTGCTGCCCGTGTGCCTGCTCGTGCAACTGTTCGCGGGCAACGTGCTGCACGCAAACCTGATCTCGCCGGAGAAGGCGCACGCGACGCTGCACTCATTCTCGCTGCTGGGCCCGACGCCGCTCTACGCGGCGCTGACGGGCGTGCTGCTGTGGACGTCGAGCCTGCTCGCTGGCTGGGCCGACAACTGGTTCGTGCTGCATCGGGTCGGCGACGCGCTCACGTACAACCGCCGGCTGCGCCTGACGCTCGGCGCGGCCGGCGCCGCGAAGCTCGCGCACTTCTGCCGGTCGAACGTCGCGGGCGTGGTCGCGAACGTCGGCCTCGGCCTGATGCTCGGCCTCGTTCCGGCGATCGTCACCGTGTTCATGTTCCCGTTCGAGGTGCGGCACGTGACGCTGTCGGCCGGCTCGATCGGGATCGCGCTCGGCGTGCTGGGCAAGGATGCGCTCGGGACGCCCGAGTTGTGGTGGGCCGGCGCCGGCGTGCTCAGCATGGCGATCCTCAACGTGCTCGTGAGCTTCGCGCTCGCGTTCACGATGGCCGTGCGCTCGCGCAGCCTGCGCCCGACCAAGGTGCGCGCGCTCGTCGCCGCGATCGTCCGCACGGTGCTGTCCAAGCCGTCCGCGCTGTTCTGGCCGGCCGGCGGCCAGGCCGCGCGCACCGGCCAGCCGGGCGCGCACTGAGCCCGCGGCGGCGCGGCGGTGCCCGGCCGGGTGCCGCCGCGCCGGCCGCCCGGCGAGCGAAAGCGGCCGCCGCGCCTGCGTCTGCCCGCCGAAACGCCGGCCCCGGTCGCCCGCGCCGCGTACAATAGTGGACTTTTGCACGTCCACTCCCGCCTTATGTCCTCGCCCACCCTGTACGAATTCTTCGCCCCCTGCCCGCGCGGCCTCGAAGCGGCGCTTGCCGCCGAGCTGGCCGAAATCGCCGGCCGCCACCTGAACGGTGCGCCGTTCACCGCGGGCGCGCAGGTGCCGGGCGGCGTCCATTTCAGCGGCGGCTGGGCCGCCGGCATGGCCGCGAACCTCCATTCGCGGATCGCGAGCCGGATCCTGCTGAAGATCGCGCACCGCGCGTACCGCAACGAGCAGGATGTCTATGCGCTCGCGCTCGAGCAGCCGTGGGAGCGCTGGTTCGCGGCGACGCAGACGCTGCGCGTCGACATCACCGCGATCAAGTCGCCGCTGAAGAGTCTCGAATTCGCGACGTTGCGCGTGAAGGACGCGATCTGCGACCGGATGCGCGACAAGACCGGCGCGCGCCCGAGCATCGACACGGGTGCGCCGGACGTGCGTGTGTTCGCGTTCCTGACGGCCAACGAGTGCACGCTGTACCTCGACACGTCGGGCGAGCCGCTGTTCAAGCGTGGCTGGCGTCTCGACAAGGGCGCGGCGCCGCTGCGCGAGAACCTCGCGGCCGGCATCCTGCGCCTGACGGGCTGGACGCCCGGCACGGCACTGTACGACCCGATGTGCGGCAGCGGCACGTTCCTCGCGGAAGCCGCGCAGATCGCGCTCGGCGTGGCGCCCGGCGTCGAACGCCGGTTCGGCTTCGAAAAGCTCAAGCAGTACGACATCACCGCGTGGCAGGGGCTGAAGGTCCCGGCACTGGACGCGAAGCGCGCGGCGCGCGGCAAGCGCGGCGACGCACTCGGCGTGTACGGCAGCGACATCTCCGGCGACATGCTCGAGAAGGCGCGCGCGAACCTCGAGCGCGCGGGCGTGCCGTCGGTGTGGCTCAAGCAGGTCGACGCACGCGGGATGACGCCGCCGTGCGACGGGCCGGGCATCATCCTGGCAAACCCGCCGTACGGCGAGCGGATCGAAGTGCGCGGCCGCAGCGCGCGCGGCGATGTGCGCGAGACGGGCCGCAACCGCGGCAACGACGACGCGTTCCGCCGCACGCACACCGACGCGCCGGACAGCGAGTTCTTCAACGCGCTCGGCGATGCGCTGAAGCAGCGCTTCACGGGCTGGCAGGCGTTCCTGCTGACGTCCGATCGTTCGCTGCCGGGCCAGTTGCGACTGCGCGAATCGGCGAAGACGCCGCTGTTCAACGGCGCGCTCGAATGCCGGCTGTTCCGCTTCGACCTGATCGCCGGCAGCGTGAAGGCACGCCCGGCCGCGCCGGAAGGCGACGCGTAAGCAACACCATCGCGCGGGGCCGCCATCGCGGCGCCCGCGCACTCCTCCCCGGCGCGGGTCAATGCTTCGACTTCGACCAGCGCCCCATCGTGAACGGCAGTGCGTGCCCCGTCTCGAGCAGCGTCTTCAGGCTCGACAGCACGACCGGCCACCCGCCGCGAATCCCGCGATCCATCTCCGAACCGGTCACGAGCCCGTCGTGCGTGACGGTCAGCTTCACGACGCCCTCGTGCGGCTCGACGAGATAGGTCACGCGCGATTCCTCACCTTCCCCTGACGGCGCACGCCACGTGACGACCAGCCGGTGCGGCGGATCGTTCTCGACCACTTCGCCGACGATGTCGACGCGCGACGGATCGTCGTAGTCCTGATGCTCCCATCGCGAGCCCGGCCGCCAGTCGGGCGACGCGTTGCGATGCCGCACCCAGTAGTCCTTCGTCAGTTCGGCATTGGTCAGCGCGTCGAACACGCGCTCGGGCGTCGCTGCGATGAACGTCACGTACACAAATGCGGGATTACCCATCGTCGTCTCCTGTATCGCGGGCCGCTTCCAGCCCGCGCTTGAGATCCGCCAGCGCCTGCAGGCGCTGACGCTCGAACTTGCCGATCCAGCGTTCCGCGATGTCGTGGATCGGCACCGGATTCAGGTAATGCAGCTTCTCCCTGCCGCGCCACGTCGTCGCGACAAGGTTCGCGGCCTCGAGCAGCGCAAGATGCTTGCTCACGGCCTGCCGGCTCATCGCGAGTCCGTCGCACAGCTCGGACAGAGTCTGGCCGCTTTTCGCATGCAGCAGGTCGAGCAACTGACGGCGCGTGGCATCGGCCAGCGCCTTGAAAACGAGATCCATGCCGCTCCCGGGACAATGGCTTTATTATGCAACCAAATAGTTGCATGTCAAGGGTGACAACACTACTGACAAGACGGTGTCAGCAGGCCGCGATCACACTGCAATTCCGGCGCAATGCAAGGCTGGTTTCCACACCGAACCCGAATAACAACGCAACAAGGAGCTCGTCATGACGTCCGCAACTGCCACCGCAACCCTGGAACGCGCGATCGCGTGGTTCGACATTCCGTCCCTCGATTTCGACCGCGCGATCCGCTTTTACGAAACCGTGCTGCAAACGACGCTGCAGCGCGAAGTCATCGGCGGCGTGCCGATGGCCACGTTCGATCACGAGGCGTCGAGCACGGGCGGCAGCATCGTGTTCGATCCGCAGCAGATGAAGCCGAGCGCGAACGGCGTGCTGGTCTACCTGAACGCCGGCGACTCGGTCGTCGCGGCGCTCGAACGCGCAAAGCGCGCCGGCGGCATCGTGCAGGGTTCGGTCGTCGAACTGCCGAACAACTACGGCTACATCGGCTACCTGATCGATACCGAGGGCAACCGGGTCGGCCTGCACGCGCCGAAATGCCATTGAGCGCACCGGCCATCGGGCCGGCGCGGCGCTATCATCGCGAAGTCCCCTTAGCCGTTGGAATCGAGGTGCTGCCATGACGCGCCGTGCCGACCGTCTGTTCCAGATCGCCGAGCTGCTGCGCGGGCGCCGTCTCACGACCGCGCAGCAGCTTGCCGACTGGCTGTCGGTGTCGCCGCGCACGGTCTATCGCGACGTGCGCGACCTGCAACTGTCAGGGGTGCCGATCGAAGGCGAAGCCGGCATCGGCTACCGGCTGAACCGCAACGCGAGCCTGCCGCCGCTCACGTTCACGGCCGAGGAGCTCGCGGCGCTCGCCACCGGCGCGCGCATGCTCGAGACCTGGGGCGGTGCGCGCTTCGCGAGCGGCGCCCGCTCGGCGCTCGCGAAGATCGCGTCGGCGATGCCGGCCGACAAGCGCACCGCGCTCGACCGCCTGCCCGTGTTCGCGCCGTCGTTCCACATCGACGAGACGTTTTGCGCGAAGGTCGACGCGATCCACCAGGCCATCGACACGCGCCACATCGTCAGCTTCGGCTACCGCGACCGGCTCGGCGCGCATTCGCAACGCCGCGTGTGGCCGCTCGGGCTCGTCTACTGGGGCGGGCGCTGGACGATCGGCGCGTGGTGCGAGCTGCGCGACGATTTCCGCACCTTCGACATCGCGCGGATGGGCGACATCACCGTGCACGAGCAGTTTCCGGACATGGAAGGACGGCGGATCGCCGACTACATGCGGATCGCGGAAGCGCCGATGCGCTGACGCGGCACGACGGCGGGCGCGCACCGCGTGCGGCTGCGCGCTGCCGTCGCCGTTCATTCCCCGGGCCGCCGCGCGGCGCCCGGCCCGCCTGTCCCTACGCGCCGAACACCACCGGCCGCTTCGGCCGCTCGTCGACATGCAGCGAAAACACGTCGGCCCGCGCATAGTGGCCGACGACGTCGAAGTCATAGCGCGCACGCACGAGCTCGTCGGTATCGATGCGCGCGGTCACGAGGCCGGCCTCGCCGATCAGCGGCTCCGTCAGCAGGTCGCCGAGCGGCCCGACGATCACGCTGCCGCCGCGGATCAGCGGCCGCTCGGGATCCCAGCCCGGCACGTCGATGCCGAGCGCGCGCGGCGACGGCTGCACCTGGCATGCGCTCACGACGAAGCAGCGCCCCTCGTGCGCGATGTGCCGCATCGAGCTTTGCCACAGATCGCGCTCGTCGACGGTCGGCGCACACCAGATCTGCACGCCTTTCGCGTACATCGCGCAGCGCAGCAGCGGCATGTGGTTCTCCCAGCAGATCGCGGCGCCCGCGCGTCCGGCGGCCGTGTCGACGACCGGCAGCGTCGAGCCGTCGCCCTGCCCCCAGATCAGCCGCTCGGTGCCGGTCGGCATCAGCTTGCGGTGCTTCGCGACGAGCCCGTCGCGCGGATCGAAAAACAGTGCCGTGCAGTACAGCGTGCTGCCGCCGCGCTCGATCACGCCGACCACGAGGCTCGCGCCCGTGCGCTGCGACAGCGCGACCAGCTCGTCGGTTTCAGGGCCCGGCACGTCGATCGCCTGCGCCGCGTAGCGCGCATACGCGTCGCGGCCCTCGGGCAGCCGGTAACCGAGCCGCGTGCCGAAGATCTCGCCTTTCGGATAGCCGCCGAGCACGGCCTCGGGCAGCACGACGAGCGACGCGCCGCTGTCGCGGATCGCGGTTTCGTAGCCGAGGATCGTGTCGAGCGTGGCGCGCGTGCCGGCGGGCGATGCGCCGATCTGCAGTGCGGCGATGACGGACGTGGACATGAGGGCGTCTCCGTTGAATGGGATGCCGCCATCTTTATCGATATGATGTCATCGATCAAATCGATAGAACGATAAGTGTCATGAATGCGGATGATATCGCCAGCCTCGACCTGAACCTGCTGAAGGTGTTCGAGGCGCTGTACGAGGAAGGCGGCGCGAGCCGCGCGGCGCTGCGGCTCGGCCTCACGCAGTCGGCCGTCAGCGCGGCGCTCGCGCGGCTGCGCGTGATCTACGCCGATCCGCTGTTCGTGCGCACCGGCCGCGGGCTCGCGCCGACGCCGCGCGCGGACGAACTGAAGCCGATCCTGTCCGACGCGCTCGACCGTTGCCGCGAAAGCCTCGCGATCGCGGCCGACGGCGGCGACCGCGTCGGCCGCACGATCTCGATCGGGCTGTCGGACGACTTCGAGATCGCGCTCGGCCGCGCCCTGATCGACGCGGTCGCGCGGCAAGCCGCGGGCATCCGGCTGATCTTCCGGCAGACGCACAGCGGCATCGCCGGCGACGCGCTGCTGCGGCACGGCGTCGATCTCGCGATCGCGTCGGGCGGGTTCTCGGCGAACGGGCTCAGCCGGCGCGCGGTCGCGACGGGCGGCTACGCATGCCTGATCGATCCGGCCGCCCGGGCACGGCCGCCGCGCACGCTCACGCTCGCCGATTTCCTGCGGCGCGACCACCTGCTCGTGTCGTCGGGCGGCGTGATCGGGATTGTCGACGAGGCGCTGGCCGCGCTCGGCCACAAGCGGCGCGTCGCGGCATCGACCACGCATTTCGCCGCGTTGCCGTACCTGCTCGCCGGCTCCGACGCGGTGGCGACGATTCCCGCGCACGCGGCGCGCGCGATCGCACGATCGGCGCCACTGCGCGCGCTTGCGTGCCCGGTCGAGCTGCCGCGCTATCCGGTGGAAATCGGCTGGCGCACGAGCACGCAGCGCGACCCGGCGATCGTGCGTGTGCGGGACACGATCGCCGCATGCATCGCGAACCTCGTCGCGCCATGAAAAAGGCCCGGCCGGCTTGCGCCGGTCGGGCCTGTCCGGTCGTGCCACCCGCCAATCGAAGCAGGCGGGCGCGTTGCCGGTGCGTGCGTTAATCGACGGCCTTCACCATGTCCTCGATGACCTTCTTCGCATCGCCGAAGACCATCATCGTCTTGTCCATGTAGAACAGGTCGTTGTCGAGGCCCGCGTAGCCGGCCGCCATCGAACGCTTGTTGACGATCACCGTGCGCGCCTTGTACGCCTCGATGATCGGCATCCCCGCGATCGGCGATTTCGGATCGTTCTTCGCGGCCGGGTTCACCACGTCGTTCGCGCCGAGCACGAGCACGACGTCGGCCTGGCCCAACTCGCCGTTGATGTCCTCCATCTCGAACACGATGTCGTACGGCACTTCCGCTTCCGCGAGCAGCACGTTCATGTGCCCCGGCATCCGCCCGGCAACCGGGTGGATCGCATAGCGCACGTCGACGCCCTTCTCGATCAGCTTGTCGGTCAGCTCCTTCAGCGCGTGCTGCGCGCGGGCGACGGCCAGCCCGTAGCCCGGCACGATCACGATCGATTCCGCGTTGCCGAGCATGAACGACGCATCCTCGGCCGAGCCCGACTTCACCGGCCGCTGCTCCTGCGCACCCGCCGCGCCGCCGGCCGCCGCCTCGCCGCCGAAGCCGCCGAGGATCACGTTGAAGAACGAGCGGTTCATCGCGTGGCACATGATGTACGACAGGATCGCGCCCGACGAGCCGACCAGCGAGCCTGCGATGATCAGCATCGCGTTGTTCAGCGAGAAGCCGATGCCGGCCGCGGCCCACCCCGAGTACGAGTTCAGCATCGACACGACCACCGGCATGTCGGCGCCGCCGATCGGGATGATGATCAGCACGCCGAGCACGAACGCGATCGCCGTCATGATGATGAACGGCAGCCACGCCTGCGTGATGACGAACAGGATGCCGAAGCCGAGCATCGCGATCGCGAGCATCAGGTTGATCAGGTGCTGGCCCGCGTACACGACCGGCGCGCCCTGGAACAACCGGAACTTGTACTTGCCCGACAGCTTGCCGAACGCGATCACCGAACCGGAGAACGTGATCGCGCCGACGAACGTGCCGATGAACAACTCGACGCGGTTGCCGTACGGGATGAAGTTCGACGCGACGGCGTCCTGCGGCACGAGCCCGAACGCTTCCGGCTCCGACACCACCGCATACGCGATGCACACGGCCGCGAGACCGATCAGCGAGTGCATCGCCGCGACGAGTTCCGGCATCTTCGTCATCTCGACGCGCGCGGCGACGAAGGCACCGACGCCGCCGCCGACGATCAGCGCGCCGAGCACCAGCGCGATGCCGAGCGGCAGGTTCGCGCCGAGCCAGGCCGCCTGCTTGACGATCAGCGCGACCGTCGTGAGGATCGCGATGGCCATCCCGACCATCCCGAACAGGTTGCCGCGGCGCGCGCTCTTCGGGTTCGACAGCCCCTTCAGCGCCTGGATGAAGCACACCGATGCGACGAGGTACAGCAGCGTGACGACGTTCATGCTCATCGCGCACCCTCCTTGCCGCCCTCGACACGCTTGGGCTCCTTCTTGCGGAACATCTCGAGCATTCGCCTCGTCACGAGAAAGCCGCCGAACACGTTGACGGCCGCGAGCGCGACCGCGAGCGTGCCGAAGAACTTGCCGGTCAAGCCGACGGTGAGCGCTGCCGCGAGCATCGCGCCGACGATCACGATCGCCGAGATCGCGTTGGTCACGGCCATCAGCGGCGTATGCAGCGCCGGCGTGACGTTCCAGACGACGTGGTAGCCGACGTACACCGCCAGCACGAAGATGATCACGTTGATCACCGTGTGATTGATGACTTCCATGGTCTCCTCCGTTATTTGCGCGTGAGCTCGCCGTCGCGGCACAACAGCGTCGCGGCGACGATGTCGTCGGTCAGGTCGATGTTCAGCGTGCCGTCCTTCGCGACGATCAGCTTCATGAAGTCGAGCAGGTTGCGCGCGTACAGCGCCGACGCGTCCGACGCGACCATCGACGCGAGGTTCGTGTAGCCGGCAATCGTCACGCCGTTGTGCACGATCACCTGGTCGGCGACCGTCAACGGGCAGTTGCCGCTCTTCCTGCCGTCGAATTCCGGGCCGCGGCCGGCCGCGAGATCGACCAGCACCGAACCCGGCTTCATCGACTGTGCGGTTTCGACCGAGATCAGCGTCGGCGCCGGGCGTCCGGGGATCAGCGCGGTGGTGATCACGATGTCGGCCTGCTTCGCACGCTCGTGCACGAGCGCGGCCTGGCGGCCGAGCCACGACGGCGGCATCGGGCGCGCATAACCGCCGACACCCTGCGCGGCCTCGCGCTCGTCGTCGGTTTCGAACGGGACGTCGAGGAATTTCGCGCCGAGCGACTCGATCTGCTCCTTCACGGCCGGCCGCACGTCGGAGGCCTCGATCACGGCGCCCAGCCGCTTCGCGGTCGCGATCGCCTGCAGCCCCGCGACGCCCGCGCCGAGAATCAGCACGCGCGCGGCCTTCACGGTGCCCGCGGCCGTCATCAGCATCGGAAAGAAGCGCGGATACAGCGCCGCGGCGACCAGCACGGCCTTGTAGCCCGCGATGTTTGCCTGCGACGACAGCACGTCGAGACTCTGCGCGCGCGTCGTGCGCGGCGCGGCTTCGAGCGCGAAGCCCGTCACGCCGGCCGCGGCGAGTTTCGCCGCCTGCTCGCCGTTGAACGGATCGAGCATGCCGACCAGCACGGAGCCGCGCTTGAGCAATGGCAGTTCGGTGTCGATGGGTGCCTGGACCTTCAGCACCAGGTCGGCGTCAAAAGCGGCCGACTGGTCGGTCAATTCGGCACCGGCGGCCGCATAGGCTTCGTCGGGATAACTGGCTGCGATGCCGGCCCCTTTCGCGATACTGACGCGATGGCCGGCAGCCGCGTATTTCTTCACGGTTTCCGGCGTCGCAGCCACACGCGCCTCGTTCGCCCGCGTTTCAGCAGGCACTCCAATATGCATCGTCAGTTCCTCCAGTCATTGTCAGTATTTCTTTTCTTGCAATTCTTACTGCACAACGAGCCGGACAGGCTGACTTACCGGCTCACGGGCAACGGCGTTCACGCTGCACTTTAACCGAAAGCGATGGTCGCGCCAGCACATTCCGCACGATCGTGCGCGAATGCGACATTAGCCCGGCCTGCGCTGCCGCGCATCGGCGGGACGGACGATCTGCGAGGGTCGGATTCGTCTAATCAGACGCCGGGCAGCGTTCGGGCGCAACCGGTAAAATGCCGAACCATGAAACCCGAAATCTGGACCCCGCATGTGACGGTCGCGGCGCTCGTCGAGCACGCCGGCCGCTTTCTCGTGATCGAGGAAGAAACCTCGACGGGCCTGCGCATCAATCAGCCGGCCGGTCATCTCGAAGCCGGCGAAACGCTGGCCGACGCCGTGATCCGCGAGACGCTCGAGGAAACCGCGCACCCGTTCACGCCCGACGCGCTCGTCGGCGTCTATCTCGCGCACTACGACCGCCCCGGCACCGCCGGCGCGACCTACCTGCGCTTCACGTTCTGCGGCACGGCCGGCGAGCCGGTCGCGGGCCACGTGCTCGACGACGGCATCATTCGCACACTGTGGATGACGGCCGACGAACTGCGCGCCTGCAGCGAACGCCACCGCTCGCCCGCGGTGATGCGCTGCGTCGACGACTATCTCGCCGGGCGGCGCATTCCGCTCGATTTCGTGCACACGCATTCGGTCGCGCCGCGCCCAGAAGCATTCGAACGTCAGGCGGTCAACAAATGAGCAAGCGCCGGGTAGTGGTGGGCATGTCGGGCGGCGTCGATTCGTCGGTGACCGCGTGGCTGCTGAAGGAACAGGGCTACGACGTGGTCGGCCTGTTCATGAAGAACTGGGAAGACGACGACGACGGCGAATACTGCTCGACGCGCCAGGACTGGATCGACGTCGTGTCGGTGGCCGACCTGATCGGCATCGACGTGGAAGCCGTCAACTTCGCAGCAGAATACAAGGACCGCGTGTTCGCCGAGTTCCTGCGCGAATACTCGGCCGGCCGCACGCCGAACCCCGACGTGCTGTGCAACGCCGAGATCAAGTTCAAGGCGTTCCTCGATCACGCGATGTCGCTCGACGCGGAAATGATCGCGACCGGCCACTATGCGCGCGTGCGCGAGCGAGACGGGCGTTTCGAACTGCTGAAGGCTTTCGATCATACGAAAGACCAGTCGTACTTCCTGCACCGGCTGAACCAGGCGCAACTGTCGAAGACGATGTTCCCGCTCGGCGAGATGCCGAAGACCAAGGTGCGCGAGATCGCCGCGCAGATCGGGCTGCCGAACGCGAAGAAGAAGGATTCGACCGGCATCTGCTTCATCGGCGAACGGCCGTTCCGCGATTTCCTGAACCGCTACCTGCCGACGAAACCCGGCCCGATGAAGACGCCCGACGGCAAGGTCGTCGGCGAGCACATCGGCCTCGCGTTCTACACGTTCGGCCAGCGCAAGGGCATCGGCCTCGGCGGCAGCAAGAGCGGCAGCGGCGAACCGTGGTTCGTCGCCGCGAAGGACATCGCGTCGAACACGCTGTACGTCGTGCAGGGCCACGATCATCCGTGGCTGCTGTCGCGGCAGCTCGTCGCCGGCAACGTGAGCTGGGTCGCCGGCGAGCCGCCGGCCGAAGGCTTCGCGTGCGGCGCGAAGACGCGCTACCGGCAGGCCGATGCCGCGTGCGCATTCGGCGCAGCCACGCCCGGCCCGGAACGCGAAGCCCGCTTCTCGCTCGCGTTCGACGACGCGCAGTGGGCCGTCACGCCGGGCCAGTCGGCCGTGCTGTACGACGGCGAGATCTGTCTCGGCGGCGGCATCATCGAAAGCGCGGCGACCGGCGACTGGCAGGTGCTCGACGCGACCGCGCTCGCGGACGCACGCTGACGCGCCACCGGCGCCGCGCGGGCGGCGCCGACCGACAGCGGCCGCACCCGCGGCCGCCCGCCTTTTCAACGCATGCGCTGCACGGCCGCATCGTAGCGCTCGCGCGCCGCGTCGAGCTCGGGGAAATACCGCTCGGCCGAGCGCGCGAGCGCCACGAGCGTCTCCACCGGCGATCCCGCACCGGCGTCAGCCGGTATTCGACATGCGTGCGCCGCGCCCGTGTACGGCCCGTTCATCCGCCACACCTTCGCCGGACACTGGGCGCCGGCTCGGCAACGCGCGCTTCACGGGACCCGTAGTAGACTCTCGACCATCGTGGGCGCCGGCGGCGGCCAGGCACGGCACGGGCTCCACGCCCGCCGGCCCGGCGCGACGTCGCGTGCGCCGACCTCCGGCCGCCGCACGACCGCTCGCGCGCGGCGGCCACCGAATAATTACGACGGAGTCCCCATGTTTTCCCGACGCTATCTCGCGATGTGGTGCGCGGTCCTGCTGTTCGTGGCCGTCGCGGCACTCGCCGCGCGGCACGCGATCGCGTGGCTGTGGATCCTGATCCCCGCCGCCCTCGTCGCGCTCGGCCTGTACGACCTGAAGCAGGACCGTCACGCGATCCTGCGCAACTACCCGCTCTGGGGCCACTTCCGCTTCCTGTTCGAGTTCATCCGCCCCGAAATCCGCCAGTACTTCGTCGAGGACGATACCGACGAGAAACCGTTCTCGCGCGCGCAGCGCAGCCTCGTCTACCAGCGCGCGAAGAACGTCGCCGACAATCGCCCGTACGGCACCGAGTTGAACGTGAAGGCCGTCGCGCACGAATGGATCAGCCACTCGCTCGCGCCGACGAAGCTGCCGAACCACGATTTCCGCATCCGCGTCGGTGCGAATCGCGCGCAACCGTATGACATTTCGATCTTCAACATCTCGGCGATGAGCTTCGGCTCGCTGTCCGCGAACGCGATCCGCTCGCTGAACCTCGGCGCGAAGAAAGGCGGTTTCGCGCACGACACCGGCGAAGGCTCGCTGTCGAAGTACCACCGCGAGAACGGCGGCGACATCATCTGGGAAATCGCGTCGGGCTACTTCGGCTGTCGCAACGACGACGGCACGTTCAACCCCGACAAGTTCGCGAAACAGGCCGCCGATCCGCAGGTCAGGATGATCGAGATCAAGCTGTCGCAGGGCGCGAAGCCCGGCCACGGCGGCGTGCTGCCGGCCGCGAAGATCACGCCGGAGATCGCCGAGACGCGCGGCGTGCCGATGGGCAAGGACTGCATCTCGCCCGCGACGCACTCGGAATTCTCGACGCCGCGCGGGCTGCTCGAATTCGTCGAGCGGCTGCGCACGCTGTCGGGCGGCAAGCCGACCGGCTTCAAGCTGTGCGTCGGCCATCCGTGGGAATTCTTCGGGATCGCGAAGGCGATGGTCGAGACGGGCATCGTGCCGGACTTCATCGTCGTCGACGGCGCGGAAGGCGGCACGGGCGCGGCGCCGCTCGAATTCACCGACCACGTCGGCGTGCCGCTGCAGGAAGGGCTGCTGCTCGTGCACAACACGCTCGTCGGGATCGGCGTACGCGATCGCGTGAAGCTCGGCGCGAGCGGCAAGATCATCACCGCGTTCGACGTCGCGCGCACGCTCGCGATCGGCGCGGACTGGGTGAACTCGGCGCGCGGCTTCATGTTCGCGGTCGGCTGCATCCAGGCGCAGACGTGCCATACGGGCCGCTGCCCGACCGGCGTCGCGACGCAGGACCCGGTGCGCCAGCGCGCGCTCGTCGTACCCGACAAGGCCGACCGCGTGTACAACTTCCACCGCAATACGCTGCACGCGCTGCAGGAACTCGTGCAGGCGGCCGGCCTCGCGCACCCGTCCGAGCTGCGCGCGCATCACATCGTGCAGCGCATCGCGCCGCACGAGGTCCGGCTGATGTCGCAGTTGCTGAAGTACCTGAAGCCCGGCGCGCTGCTCGACGGCCAGACCTGCGGCTTCACGCTGTACGACAAGTGGTGGCCGATCGCGCGCAGCGATTCGTTCACGCTCGGCGAGGCCGTCTACGCGTCGATCGAGTGACGCTCGCGACCGCCCCGCTGCGGGGTGGCCCGGCAAAAAGACAAGCGCCCCGCGGGGCGCTTGTCTTTCGTCTGCCGAATGCCTGACTGCGTGGCCGGCAGCGGCTCAGTTCTGCGGCAGCGTGTCGGCGAACGACTGCCGCTGCAGCAGCTTCACGAAGTGCTTGTCGAGGTTCGGATGGCGATCGCGCCAGTTGAGCTCGGGCATCCGGAAGTCGAGATAGCCGAGCGCGCAGCCGAGTGCGATATCGGCGAGCGAGTAATGATTACCGACGCACCACGTCTTGCCGCCGAGACCCTGCGACATCGCGACGAGACCGTCGTCGATCTTGCGCTGCTGGCGCGCGATCCAGCTCGCGCTGCGCTGCGCCTCGTCGCGCATCGTGTGTTCGACGCGAATCGCGACCGCCGCGTCGAGCACGCCGTCGCCCAGGGCTTCCCAGCAGCGCACTTCGACGCGCTCGCGGCCCGACGGCGGAATCAGCTTGCCGACCGGCGACAGCGTATCGACGTATTCGCAGATCACGCGGGAATCGAACACCGCGGCACCATCTTCCATCACGAGGCACGGGACCTTGCCGAGCGGATTCGATGCATGAATATCCGTCTCCGGCGCCCACACGTTCTCGAGCTCTAGCTTGTAGTCGATCTTCTTTTCAGCGAGCACGATCCGCGCCTTTCGGACGTACGGGCTGCTGAGCGAACCGATTAATTTCATCATCTGCCTTTTATGGGAACCGCCGAGAGTATACGTTGTCGCCGATCATAACCGGCCAGCGGCGCGCGGTAGAAAATCGCCCGGCCGGCCTGTGGATGGTTTGCAACAGCCGCCGCGCGGGCCTTCCGGCGCGGCTTCCCGCCCCACTCTCACGCGCGGCGTCCCGCGGCGCTACAATCGCACGATGAATGCGCCCCTCGATCCCGCCATCGCCGTCGACGTCTACCGCCAACGCCGTGAACGCGTGCTTGCCGCACTGCGCGCCGCGGGCGGCGGCGTCGCCATCGTCCCCACCGCGCCGGAACTGCTGCGCAACCGCGATACGGCCTACCCGTACCGGCACGACAGCTACTTCCATTACCTGACGGGCTTCACCGAGCCGGATGCCGTGCTCGTGCTGAACGCTGCCGCGCCGCACGGCGCGCCGGAGTCGATCCTGTTCTGCCGCGGCAAGAATGCCGACCGCGAGATCTGGGAAGGCTTCCACTACGGGCCCGAAGCCGCGCGCGACGCGTTCGGCTTCGACGCGGCGTTCGCGGTCGACGTGATCGACACCGAAATGCCGCGCCTGCTCGCCGACGCGGGCACCGTGCACTACCGGTTCGGCGCATCGGCCGACTTCGACCGACAGCTCGCGGGCTGGATCGACGCGGTGCGCGCGCTGGCGCGCACGGGCGTCGCCGCGCCGGACGCGCTGCTCGACCTCACGCCGCTCGTCGACGACATGCGACTCGTGAAGGACGAACACGAACTCGCGATCATGATGCGCGCCGCGCACATCTCCGCGCTCGCGCACCGCCGCGCGATGCAGGTGTGCCGCCCCGGCATCCGCGAATATGAACTCGAGGCCGAGCTGCTGTATACGTTCCGCAAGCACGGCGCGCAGGCGCCCGCGTACGGCTCGATCGTCGCGGCCGGCGCAAACGCGTGCGTGCTGCACTACCCGGCCGGCAACGCGGCCGCGCGGGACGGCGACCTGATCCTGATCGACGCCGCGTGCGAACTCGACGGCTACGCGTCGGACATCACACGGACGTTCCCGGCCAACGGGCGCTTCTCGCCCGCGCAGCGCACGCTGTACGACATCGTGCTCGCCGCGCAGCAGGCCGCGATCGATGCGACGCGCGCGGACGTGCCGTTCGAGGCGCCGCACGATGCGGCCGTGCGCGTGCTCGCGCAGGGGCTGCTCGACACCGGCATCATCCCGAAAGCGCGCTTCTCGAACGTCGACGACGTGATCGCCGAGCGCGCATACACACGCTTCTACATGCACCGCACGGGCCACTGGATCGGCATGGACGTGCATGACTGCGGCGACTACCGCGAGCGGCTCGCCGAGCGCGACGGCAACGGCGCGCTGCCGTGGCGCACGCTGAAACCCGGCATGACGCTGACGGTCGAGCCCGGCCTGTATGTGCGCGCAGCCGACGACGTGCCGCCCGAGTACTGGAACATCGGCATCCGCATCGAGGACGACGCGATCGTGCGCGAGCAGGGCTGCGAGCTGATCACGCGCGGCGTGCCCGTCGCGGCCGACGAAATCGAAGCGCTGATGCGCGCGGGCGCATGACCGGCCGCCGCCGACCGTTACCTCCGTTTCACGAATCAAGATGACGACCGCTTCCTCCCCGGCCACGCCGGACTACGACCTCGCCATCGTCGGCGCGGGCCCCGTCGGGCTCGCGCTCGCCGGCTGGCTCGCGCGCCGCAGCGCAACGCAGCACGCGTCGATCGCGCTGATCGATGCGCGCGAACCGGTCGCGAGCGCGAACGACCCGCGCGCGATCGCCGTCTCGCACGGCAGCCGCGTGCTGCTCGACACGCTCGCGTGGCCCGCCGACGCGACGCCGATCGAACATATCCACGTATCGCAACGCGGTCATTTCGGCCGTACGCTGATCGACCGCGACGAACACGACCTCGCCGCGCTCGGCTATGTCGTGCGCTATGGCTCGCTCGTGCAGGCGCTCGCGGGCGCCGTGCGCGGCATGCGCGTCGACTGGCTCACGTCGACTACCGCGCGCGCGCCGCAGCAGGACGCCGACGGCGTCACGCTGACGCTCGACGGCCCGCAGGGCGAGCGCACGCTGCGCGCGCGCATCGTCATCAATGCCGAAGGCGGGCTGTTCCACGAACAGCAGGCCGACGCCGGCAAGCATCGCCGCGACTACGGGCAGACCGCGCTCGTCGGCACGGTCACGGTATCGGCGCCGCGCCCGAACGTCGCGTGGGAACGCTTCACGCACGAAGGCCCGCTCGCGCTGCTGCCGCTCGGCGGGCCGCGCCAGGCCGACTACGCGCTCGTCTGGTGCTGCACGCCCGACGAAGCGGCACGCCGCGCCGCGCTGCCCGACGACACGTTCCTGCGCGAGCTCGGCAGCGCGTTCGGCGAACGCATGGGCCAGTTCGTCGCGATCGCGGGCCGCGCGTCGTTCCCGCTCGGGCTGAACGCCGCGCAGACGCTGGTCAGCGGCCGCGTCGCGATCGTCGGCAATGCCGCGCAAACCCTGCACCCCGTCGCGGGCCAGGGGCTCAACCTCGGGCTGCGCGATGCGCATACGCTCGTCGACACGCTGTCCGCGCAGGGCTTGGAAGCAACCGCACTCGCGACCTTCAACGCGCGCCGCGCGCTCGACCGGCGCTTCACGATCGGCGCGACCGACACGCTGGCGCGGCTGTTTACGATCGACTCGGGCCCGCTCCCGCTGCTGCGCGGCGCCGCGCTCACCGCGCTCGAATTCGTGCCGCCGCTCAAGAAGGCGATCGCGCGCCAGATGATGTTCGGCCAGCGCAACTGACGCGCGGGCGCACCGCGCGGTGCGCCCAGCCGGACCACACAAACCGGGTCAAATCGGCGGGGCATGGGAATACGGTAAAATACGCGTTTCCCTCCGCCCTTTTCATGCCCGCGCCGGTCGCGGGCGGTGCCATTGCGATGCCCGTTATCGGCTCTCACGTATTGCGTAACAACCTGTTCGTCGCCCCGATGGCCGGGGTGACGGATCGTCCGTTCCGCCAGCTCTGCAAGCGGCTGGGGGCCGGTTACGCCGTGTCCGAGATGGTCGCGTCCAATGCGCAGCTCTGGAAAAGCGCGAAGACGATGCGGCGCGCGAACCACGAAGGCGAAGTGGAGCCGATCGCGGTGCAGATCGCCGGCGCCGATCCGGCGATGATGGCCGAAGCGGCCCGCTACAACGTCGACAACGGCGCGCAGATCATCGACATCAACATGGGCTGCCCGGCGAAGAAGGTCTGCAACGTCGCGGCCGGCTCCGCGCTGCTGCAGAACGAGCCGCTCGTACAGCGGATCGTCGAGGCCGTCGTCGCGGCGGTCGGCACGGGGCCCGATGCGGTGCCCGTCACGCTGAAGATCCGCACCGGCTGGGACCGCGAGCACAAGAACGCGATCACGGTCGCGCGCCTGGCCGAAGCCGCCGGCATCTCGATGCTCACCGTGCACGGCCGCACACGCGCCGACCTGTATCGCGGCGACGCCGAATACGACACCATCGCGGCCGTGAAGGCGGCCGTGCGGATTCCGGTCGTCGCGAACGGCGACATCACGTCGCCCGCAAAGGCGAAGGCCGTGCTCGATGCAACGGGCGCCGACGCGCTGATGATCGGTCGTGCCGCGCAAGGCCGGCCGTGGCTGTTCCGTGAAATCGATCATTTCCTGCAAACCGGCGAGCTGCTGCCTCCGCCGTTGATCGACGAGATCCAGCAGGTGATGAACGAACACCTGGAAGACCACTACGCTTTCTATGGTGAATTCACGGGAGTCCGTACTGCGCGCAAGCACATCGGCTGGTACACTCGCGGCCTTTCCGGTGCCAACGGGTTCCGGCACAGGATGAACACGCTCGATTCCTCCCGCGAGCAGCTCGCCGCCGTCAATGCCTTCTTCGAGGCGCAAAAGGCGCTGTCGGACCATCTCGTCTACGTCGATGACGAAGAGGAAAACGGCCAGGGCGAGTCGGACGACCATAACCAGTTAGCAGCATGAGCAAGCACAACATCGAACAATGTGTCCGCGAGAGCCTGGACGTGTATTTCCGGGATCTAGACGGCTCCAATCCGCACGACGTCTATGAAATGGTGATGTCCTGCGTCGAAAAGCCGATGCTCGAGGTCGTGCTCGACCAGGCAGGCGGCAACCAGTCGCTCGCCGCGGAGTACCTCGGCATCAACCGCAACACGCTGCGCAAGAAGCTGCAGCAGCACGGCCTGCTGTAGTCGGCCGTCCCGTCCCCGTTTCCCTGGCTATTGGTGGTTCCATCATGATCAAGCAAGCGCTCATTTCCGTTTCCGACAAGACCGGCATCGTCGACTTCGCGAAGTCGCTGTCCGACCTCGGCGTCAAGCTGCTGTCGACGGGCGGCACCGCGAAACTGCTCGCCGACGCGGGCCTGCCCGTTACCGAAGTGGCCGACTACACGGGCTTTCCGGAAATGCTCGATGGGCGCGTGAAGACGCTCCACCCGAAGGTGCACGGCGGCATCCTCGCCCGCCGCGACCTGCCCGAGCACATGCAGGCGCTGGAACAGCACGGCATCCCGACGATCGACCTGCTCGTCGTGAACCTGTATCCGTTCGTCGCGACGATCGCGAAGGACGACTGTACGCTCGCCGACGCGATCGAGAACATCGACATCGGCGGCCCGACGATGCTGCGCTCGGCCGCGAAGAACCACCGCGACGTGACGGTCGTCGTCGATCCGGCCGACTACGCGGTCGTGCTCGATGAAATGAAGGCGAACGACAACACGGTCGGCTACCCGACCAACTTCCGCCTCGCGACGAAGGTGTTCGCGCACACCGCGCAATACGACGGCGCGATCACGAACTACCTGACGAGCCTGACCGACGAGCTGAAGCACGCATCGCGCAGCGCGTACCCGGCGACGCTGAACATGGCGTTCGACAAGGTGCAGGACCTGCGCTACGGCGAGAACCCGCACCAAAGCGCGGCGTTCTACCGCGACATCGCGACGCCGGCCGGCGCGCTCGCGAACTACCGCCAGCTGCAGGGCAAGGAACTGTCGTACAACAACATCGCGGATTCGGACGCGGCGTGGGAATGCGTGAAGACGTTCGACGCGCCGGCCTGCGTGATCATCAAGCATGCGAACCCGTGCGGCGTCGCGATCGGCAACGACTCGGCCGACGCTTACGCGAAGGCGTTCCAGACCGATCCGACCTCCGCGTTCGGCGGCATCATCGCGTTCAACCGCGAAGTCGACGAAGCGGCCGCGCAGGCTGTCGCGAAGCAGTTCGTCGAAGTGCTGATCGCACCGTCGTTCTCCGACGCCGCGAAGCAGGTGTTCGCCGCGAAGCAGAACGTGCGCCTGCTCGAAATCGCGCTCGGCGACGGCCATAACGCATTCGACCTGAAGCGCGTGGGCGGCGGCCTGCTCGTGCAATCGCTCGATTCGAAGAACGTGCAGCCGCACGAGCTGCGCGTCGTCACGAAGCGCCACCCGACGCCGAAGGAAATGGACGACCTGCTGTTCGCCTGGCGCGTCGCGAAGTACGTGAAGTCGAACGCGATCGTGTTCTGCGGCAACGGCATGACGCTCGGCGTCGGCGCAGGCCAGATGAGCCGCGTCGATTCCGCGCGCATCGCGAGCATCAAGGCGCAGAACGCGGGCCTGGCGCTGGCCGGCTCGGCCGTCGCGTCGGATGCGTTCTTCCCGTTCCGCGACGGCCTCGACGTTGTCGTGGCGGCCGGCGCGACCTGCGTGATCCAGCCGGGCGGCTCGATGCGCGACGACGAAGTGATCGCGGCAGCCGACGAGCACAACATCGCGATGATCCTGACGGGCGTGCGTCACTTCCGTCACTGATCGCACGCGGCCTGCACGGTCGCAGCACGACAACCCGGCGGCGCTGCACCCGCCGGGTTTTTTATTGCGCAGCGCCGTCGCGCACCACCGTGCGACCGGCTCGCCGCACCATTCGTTGTAGTATCGCTGCATCACGCATTTCTCCTCACTCATGCGAATTCTCGGCATCGACCCCGGCCTGCGCGTCACCGGCTTCGGCGTCATCGACGTCAGCGGCCACCGGCTCGCCTATGTCACGAGCGGCGTGATCCGCACGCCGACGGCCGACCTGGCCACCCGGCTCGGCACGATCTTCCAGGGCGTGTCGACGATCGTGCGCGAACATGCGCCCGACCAGGCCGCGATCGAAAAGGTGTTCGTCAACGTGAACCCGCAGTCGACGCTGCTGCTCGGCCAGGCACGCGGCGCCGCGATCTGCGGCCTCGTCGCGGGCGGCCTGCCGGTCGCCGAATACACGGCGCTGCAGCTCAAGCAGGCCGTCGTCGGCTACGGCCGCGCGACCAAGACGCAGATGCAGGAAATGGTCACGCGGCTGCTCAACCTCTCCGGCCAACCGGGTTCCGACGCGGCCGACGCACTCGGCATGGCGATCTGCCATGCGCACGGCGGCAACACGCTCAGCACGCTCGGCGGCCTCGCGCCGGCGCTCGCGAAAAAAGGGCTGCGCGTGCGGCGCGGGCGACTGGTCGGCTGACGCAGGCGCGCCCTCGCCCGGCACACCGGACCGACCGTTTTGCCCGCGCGCGGCGCACACGCGACACGCGTCGCTTCGGCCTGATGGCCAAGCCCATCGGTATTGCGCCGCGCGTGCGCTACACTCGCGCTTTCTTCCTCGCATCCCGCCATCCATGATCGGTCGCATCGCCGGCATCCTGCTCGAAAAGAACCCGCCTCATCTGCTCGTCGACTGCAACGGCGTCGGCTACGAAATCGACGTGCCGATGAGCACCTTCTACAACCTGCCGCAAACAGGCGAGCGCGTCGTGCTGCTCACGCAGCAGATCGTCCGCGAGGACGCGCACCTGCTGTACGGCTTCCTGACGCAGCAGGAACGCACGACCTTCCGCGAGCTGCTGAAGATCACCGGCATCGGCGCACGCATGGCGCTCGCCGTGCTGTCCGGCATGAGCGTGCAGGAGCTCGCGCAGGCCGTGACGATGCAGGACGCCGCGCGCCTCACGCGCCTGCCCGGCATCGGCAAGAAGACGGCCGAGCGCCTGCTGCTCGAGCTGAAGGGCAAGCTCGGCGCCGACCTCGGCGCGCTCGCCGGCGCCGCGTCGCCGTCCGACCACGCGACCGACATCCTCAACGCGCTGCTCGCGCTCGGCTACTCCGAAAAGGAAGGCCTCGCCGCGATCAAGAACGTGCCGGCCGGCACCGGCGTGTCCGAAGGCATCAAGCTCGCGCTGAAGTCGCTGTCGAAGGCGTAACGCGCGGCCAGACCGGCCATTGAAGCCAGTGTCGCGCGGCCGCGCGGCGCTCGCCAGTCGGCCGTTCGGTCAGGTGGGCCGGATAGCGGCGCGCGGTACAATGGCCGCATGATCGAAACCGACAAACTCGCCACCGAGCAGCGGATCATCGCCGCCACGCCCACCTCGTCGCACGAGGAGGTGTTCGAACGCGCGCTGCGGCCGCGCCAGCTCGACGACTACGTCGGCCAGGAAAAGGTGCGCGGCCAGCTCGAGATCTTCATCGAAGCCGCCAAGCGCCGCTCCGAGCCGCTCGACCACGTGCTGCTGTTCGGGCCGCCGGGTCTCGGCAAGACGACGCTCGCGCACATCATCGCGCGCGAGATGGGCGTGAACCTGCGCCAGACGTCGGGCCCCGTGCTCGAGCGCGCGGGCGATCTCGCCGCGCTGCTGACGAACCTCGAGGCGAACGACGTGCTGTTCATCGACGAGATCCACCGGCTGTCGCCGGTCGTCGAGGAAATCCTGTATCCGGCGCTCGAGGATTACCAGATCGACATCATGATCGGCGAAGGTCCGGCCGCGCGCAGCGTGAAGCTCGACCTGCAGCCGTTCACGCTGGTCGGCGCGACCACCCGCGCGGGGATGCTGACCAACCCGCTGCGCGACCGTTTCGGGATCGTCTCGCGCCTCGAGTTCTACGACGCCGATCAACTGTCGCGCATCGTGCGGCGCTCGGCGTCGCTGCTGAACGCGCAGATCGATCCGAACGGCGCACTGGAAATCGCGAAGCGCTCGCGCGGCACGCCGCGGATCGCGAACCGGCTGCTGCGCCGCGTGCGCGACTTCGCGGAAGTGAAGGCCGACGGCCAGATTACCGCGGCGGTGGCCGATGGCGCGCTCGCGATGCTCGACGTCGATCCGGTCGGCTTCGACCTGATGGACCGCAAGCTGCTCGAAGCGATCCTGTACAAGTTCGACGGCGGCCCGGTCGGCATCGACAACCTCGCAGCGGCGATCGGCGAGGAGCGCGACACGATCGAGGACGTGCTCGAACCGTACCTGATCCAGCAGGGCTTCCTGCAGCGCACGCCGCGCGGGCGCGTCGCGACACTGCTCACGTACCGCCACTTCGGGCTCTCCGCGCCTGACGCCGGCAGCACCGAACGCGGCATGTGGGATACCCCCGCCGGGAAGTAACCGGCCGCCCGAGCCACGCCAGCCATGACGACGCCCCCTAGCCGCCTCC